>NZ_DCKA01000007.1:0-112666 GCF_002320215.1 Alistipes sp. UBA1686 | reverse complement strand
GTACATTTGAATCTGGCGCCCACACTATAAACGTCCCGATTCGAAAAATACTGCGCCCGGGCATGAAAAATGTGCGAATTATTCTATTTTCATCCTGCAAACCGGGCATCCGGCCCCAAATCATCGCCGCCAAAAGGTGCGCCAGGCCCGGCTCAGAAAACTTCCCGGAAACCGCCCCCAACGTTTTCCCAGGTTCGGTTGCGGCTCAAAGGTACGAATATTTCACTTTTTTTCACTATATTGGCGTTGTAATATATAATATTTGAGCATAAACCCAAAACTCTTGTTGCTTATGTCGATCCTATCGTTTTTCGGATGCGGAAAGAAAGCTCCCGAATACCCTGCCGACACGCTCACGACGCGCGACGGTACGCAAATCACGATCACCTTTTTCAGACACGCCTCGCTTTCGGTCGAGGCCGGCGGAAAATACATCTACGTAGATCCCGTAAGCGGCTATGCCGACTACGCCGCCCTGCCCAAGGCCGACGTGGTACTTATCACCCACTCGCACTACGACCACCTGGACGTGGCGGCCGTCGAAGCGATCCAGACCCCGCAGACCGAGATACTCTGCGACCGCACATCGGCCGAGGCGTTCGAAATGAACTGCTACACGATGCGCCCGGGCAGTGTCGCCACGCCGCGCGATTACCTGAAAGTCGAGGCCGTGGCCGCCTACAACACCACCGACGGGCATCTGCAATTCCACCCCAAAGAGCGTGAGGACTGCGGCTACGTGCTCACGATAGGCGGCTCGCGCATCTACATCGCGGGCGATACCGAACCCACGCCCGAATTGAAGGCGCTGAAGAATATCGACATCGTCTTCCTGCCGGTCAACCAGCCCTACACGATGACCGTCGACCAGGCCGTCGAGGCCGTCAAGGCGATCCGGCCGACGATCTTCTACCCCTACCACTACGGCGAAGTCGAGGAAAAGACCGACATCGACCGTCTCGCACGGGAGTTGGAAGGCGTGACCGAGGTGCGTATCCGGCCGATGGAGTAAGGCCGCCCGGTCGGCAAACGGCAGGCGTCCGGGCTCCGGCAAACCGTTCCGCCCCGACAACCGCCCCCCGGCAAATTGTCCTGCCCCGGTGCGCCGCATGGCCCTCAGCAAACCGTTCCGCCCCCGGTGCGCCGCACGGCCCCCTGCAAAACCAAAGGAGTATCCCCCAAAAGAGGGATACTCCTTTTTTCCATCCGGAAAGGCCGGGCTATTTACGCTCCCTGCCGACGATATTGCGCTCGACGATGAACGAAACGATCAGTCCGACGCCGCCGAAACAGAGAACCGACCCGCCGTAGACGATGCTCCGCATTTCGTACGAAGCATCATAGGCACACCAGTTCAGCAACATGAAGGCGAAGAGCAGCCCGAAACCGATGCCCAGCAAAAGGCAACCGGCCTTCAGGGTTCCGGACACCCCGCCCGACACGGGACGCACCGACACGGGAGCGCCGATCCTCACACCCATCGGTACGAACTTCAGGTAGTCGATCAGGGCATTGCCGTCCATTTTATCAATGATCATGCGGCGCTCGCGACGGCACACGAGCAGTTCGAAGAACTTGTAGATTCCCAGCGTGACCACGCCTACGACCAGGGGAACAAAAATAAAATCCATCATAATTTTTTAAGTATTAGAGATTAGCGATTCGTTTTTTGCGATCTTTGCCTTATTAGACGCAGCTCCGCGAAAAAGGTTACAGTTTTCGGGAAAACAGCATCGGCGTGTAACCTTTTCCGGCCACGTGCGTCTAACCGGATAGCAATGCAACAACAGGAGGAACTGGAGCTGATCCGACGGATCGTAAACGGAGAAACCGATCTGTATGCCATCCTTGCCCGGCGGTACGGGCGGGTGGTCTACACGCTGGTTTCCCGCATCGTCGGCTGCGCAGAGGATGCCGAGGAGCTGGCTCAGGACGTTTTCCTCAAGGCGTTCCGCAACCTGCACAGGTTCAACGGGCGCAGTTCGTTCCCGACCTGGCTCTTCCGGATCGCTTACAACACGGCGGTCTCCGAGACACGGCGCCGCAAACGCGAATGGGCCTGCATCGACCAGGCGCGGCTGGCGGACCTGCCCGACAGCGATGCCGAGCGGATGGATGCCTGGGAGGGAAGGCAGGAATACCTCGACGCTCTGGCCCGTGCCGTCGGAGCGTTAGAGCCCGAAGAGCGGGCGCTCGTCACGCTCTTCTACTACGAGGAGTACTCCGTAAGCGAATGCGCCGAGATCACGCAGATGTCGGAGTCCAACGTCAAAGTACGGCTCCACCGCATCCGCAAAAAACTGTATATACTGGTAAATACGCAACTGCATGGAAGCGAAAAATAACATAATCCGTTGCGCGCTGGAGCAAGCCCCGGGTACGCAACTGCCCGAAGGGTTCTGCGAGAGGCTCATGGAACGGCTGGAACGCGAATCGGCGCGGCGCGAACGGCGCGAAACATGGTTGCTGGGCACGGCGGGCGTACTCTGCCTGCTGGCGGTGATCGCCGGGCTCGCCTGGTATTTCTGGTACGAACCGGGCGTCGGGCTGCATCTGCCCGACATGCCCTCACTCCCCGACATGCCTTC
Source organism: Alistipes sp. UBA1686 (assembly GCF_002320215.1). Lineage (NCBI taxonomy): Bacteria > Pseudomonadati > Bacteroidota > Bacteroidia > Bacteroidales > Rikenellaceae > Alistipes > Alistipes sp. UBA1686. The sequence continues at coordinate 110,078 of NZ_DCKA01000007.1, read as the reverse complement.
ATTCCCCGACATGCCCGCGTTCACAGGCCCGGGCTCCTTAAAATTTCCCGAACCGGATTTCCCGGCCGAAAGCAGGCGGCTGTCCCTGTTCTACGTCTTTATCGCCGCAACGTTCCTCGGCCTCGCAGGGCTCGACCTCTACCTGCGCAGGCGCAGGCACAATGTTATGAAAACAAACGGGCACCCGCACCGATAAACCGGGCATACCGGCAGCCGGGCGGATTCCGGGCAAGCGGAACGCATCCCGGCCGTCGTTCGGCATGCACCGGCCCTTATCGGCTGTCGTCCGGAATCGTACGGTAGACAGCAGACGGTGGATAGCGGGCAGTGGATAGCGGATCGGGGGAAACCGACGGCAGTACAGGAGCCCGCCCAACAACCGAAACAAAAGGGAGGACAATGATGTCCTCCCTTTTCGATAACAAAACCCGCCGGCGTTATTTCTTCGTGTCGGCTTTTTTCGGTTCGGCCTTGACCTTGATCGAAGCAAAACCTTTGACGATATTATCGTCGCTGTTTTTCGTGGAATCGTAGACCACGGTCACCTCCTTCTTGGGCAGGTCGACCTTCACGTCCTTGACGCCCTTGCCGAGCGAGGGGACATTGTTCATGATCTTCTTGACACAGTGTTCACAGTCGATGTCGGTCGTGAAAACCGTCGTCACCGTCTTTTTGTCGGCAGCCTTCTGCGCTGCACACATGCCCACACCCATCACGAGTGCAAGGCACAGCATTAAAATTTTCTTCATCCTGGTGTTTATTTAAAGGTTAATCAATACAAATTGAACCGCAGGCCGATATAGAACTTGCGCCCCATCAGCGGCCCCCATACGTTCATCGAGTTGAAACCCGTCGAGTAGGGGTTGTCCGCATTGAGGATCGGGTCGTGCTGGCGGTAGTCGGCGATGTTTTCGCAACCGGCATAGATGTCGAACTTGCCGACCTTGCGGCTTATCTGGGCGAAGAACATCGGGTAGCGCGGCGAATACTTGTCGTCGGCCAGGTCGCCCGTCTGCGTCGGGATGCGTGCAGGGCCGTTCAGCTGTGCCGTCGCGTCGAACACCCAGCGGCGGAATTTCGTGGCGTACTGGATGTTGAGCAGCGTCTTGTACTGGCTCACCAGCGGCCGTTCCACGCGGGCGGTCTTTCCGTCGGGGCGGTCGATCGTCATCTCGCTGTCCGTATAACGGAACGTGGCGAAGATGTCCAACCGTTCGACGGGCGTCCACGAAAAGTCGATCTGGTAGGTATCCGTATAGGAACGCTTGTCCGAATTATAGAGCACGATCTGGTCGGCGCTGTACTCCTGGTCGGCGATCACCGAGTTGTAGAACTGCGTGCGGAAATAGTCGAAACTCAGCGTCGCGTCGCCGGAACTGACCAGCCCGAAGGTCTGCGTGAGGCTTCCGCCCACCGTGAGCGCCTTCTCCAGCCGGTTGAAGCCATCGAAATCGGGGATCACGATCTGCCGTCCGGTCGCCAGCATACCGATGTTGTCGGTGATGACGTTGGTCGAACGGTATCCCAGGCCGGCCGAGCCGCGCAGCGTGGTCGAGGGGGTGATGTTCCAGCGGATATGCCCGCGGGGCGTCACGAAGAACTTGTCATAAAACGCATTGTAGTCGCCGCGGATACCCGCCACGACCGAGAACTTGTCCTTGATCGAATAGGTATACTCGGCATAGGCACCCACTTCCTGCTCGTTGCGGTCGAAGTCGTAGAGCGTAGCCGGAGCTGCCGCAATCCACGGGGTGTTGTTGGCAAAACTCTCGCGGTAGTACTGCAAATGTCCCTGTGCACCGACGATCAGCGACGACCGGTAGGTGAAATAGTGGTTGTACATGAGGTTCAGCGAGAGCGTATTCTCATTGCCGCGGTAGTCGTTCAGCCCGAAATAGGCGTTCTCGTTGAAGTGGTCGAAATCGGCCACGAAAGCCAGGTTCGAACGCATCTCGTCCTGCTCGTCGGCATCGTAGACCGACGGGCCGACGGGCATACCTATTTTAAAATAACCGTTCGCGCCGCGGTTGCGGATCTTCGAACCGTAGAGGGGCATATCGGCGCCCGTCTCCTTCCAGTTCCAGTTCTTCTCCATCTCGCCGCGCATCGAATTCTTGTAGTCGAGCATACCGCCCAGGCGGTTCTCCTGTACGAATTTCCATCCCCAGCGGATCTGCGTACCGTTATCGGCCGCATAAAGCCACTTGTTGGCCACGTTGATCTGGTCGGAGAGCGGCAGGTCGCGGAACCCGTCGTCGTTGTGATCCATCTTGCGGACGTCGGTATCCATCGAACCGTGGAGCAGGATGACGCTCGACAGTTTCTTGTCCTTCGTGACGGGGAACGCCGTCGAGATGTTGGCCTCGGGGCGCAGTTCGTCGTCCAGATAGAGGTTCACGAACAGCCTCTCGTCGTCCGTCGGCTTGCGGTGCTCGAGGTTGATCTGCCCCGTGATGGCCTCATGCCCGGCCGTCACCGACGCCACGCCCTTCGATACCTGAATCGAATTGAGCCACATGCCGGGCGTGTAGCTCAGTCCGTAGGGGGCGCTCAGCCCGCGCATGATCGGGCGGTTTTCGTCGAGGATCTGGGTATAGGTACCTGCCAGGCCGAGCATCTTGATCTGCCGTGCGCCCGAAATGGCGTCGCTGTACCCGACGGTCACCGACGCCGAGTTCTCGAAGCTCTCGGCCAGATTGCAGCAGGCCATCTTGCAGAGGCCCGCGAACGAGATCATCTCGCCCTTGACGATGCCGTCACGCTTGACGAAGTTGCCTCTCAGATTACCCTCGACCACCACGTCCTCCAACGCCACGCCTTCGGAAGCGAGCGTGAATTCGATACGCTCCGCACCGCCTGTCACACGCAGCGTGTCGTTCACATATCCCAGATACGAGGCAACCAGATTGTCGTAACCTTTTACCCGATGGAGCAGGAACGCCCCCTGGGCATCGGTGCTGGCACCGATCGTAGTACCCTCCCAGTAAACCGAAGCGCCCACCAGCGGCTGGTTGTCGGCGTCGCGGACTACACCCCGCAAATCCTGTGCGCTGAGGGTTCCGCACACGGCAAGGGAAGAAACAGATAAAATGATTTTGTTGATTTTCATTACATTCCGTTATTGGTTAAAACTATTTGCGGGCGGATGCGCGCAGCATCCGTCCCAAAAAGGTTTTAAGCCAATACGGGAGGGGCACGAAGGCCTGCGGAGCGCACGTGGCCCCGCATGACGAAAGGATCGCCGCGTTCGGGAAGCGTCTCCCCGAAGAACTTGAGGACGGCCGCGACCGGAGCCTCCGCAACCAATGCGGGCGGCAGGTCGGTGACCGTGCAGCGGATGAATCTCTCGTGGTTATCGGAAGAAGAACCCGTATAGAGTTCGATTTCGGTCGAATGGTGGTTACCGCAGCAGGGAGCCTTCAGCGACTCGCCGGCACCCGCGGCATCGGCGCTGTGCTGGCAGTGGTGGCAGCAGACATGCGACGACATCGTGACGCACTTGCACGAAAGCGACACATACGCAGGGCCGCCCCACGCCGTCAGGTAGATGGCGAGCAGCAACAGCGATATGAGTCTTTTCAATTTCATGCTACCTTTCAGGTTTTCCGCCCGTGCAGCGGACACGTGCCGCGCAGGTTACTCCAGCACGCCGCATTCGGCGAGCTTCGCAGCCCAGGCCCCGGCATCGCGCTGTGCGGTGGCTTCGTCCACGTCGTAACGCTCCAACAACAGGGCGGCTGCGTCCCCGGTGGTAAAGTCCTTGCCGCCGAGCGCCTCCCAAAGATAGAGCGACGAATCGTTGAGCGCCAGGATACGGGTCATGTCGGCACCGCAGCGGCCCGGCATGATAATCACATGCTCCCCCGCCATCTCGCGCACTTTGAATTTTTCGCTTATCTTCATTTGTCGAACGTCTAATCCGATGCAAAAGTATAAAAAATTCCGGGAAACACCTAATTTTTCCTACCTTTGTATTCATGGAAAGGCCAGCGGACAAGATATACGACGTGCTGAAACGCTACTGGGGCTTCACCGAATTCCGGCCCGTACAGGAGCGTATCATCCGTTCGGTGATGGACGGGCGCGACACCCTGGCCCTGATGCCCACGGGCGGCGGAAAGTCGCTTACCTACCAGATCCCCGGGCTTGCGCAGGAGGGGCTGTGCATCGTCGTGACGCCCCTGATCGCCCTGATGAAAGACCAGGTCGACCGCCTGCGGGCACGGCACATCCCGGCCGTGGCGATCCATTCGGGGCTCTCGCCGCGTGCAATCGACATCGCGCTGGACAACTGCGTCTACGGCGACGTCAAGTTCCTTTACGTCGCCCCCGAGCGGCTCGCAACGGAGGCCTTCCGCCTGCGCGTCGTGCGCATGAACGTATCGCTCGTGGCCGTCGACGAAGCCCACTGCATCTCACAGTGGGGCTACGATTTCCGCCCCTCGTACCTGCGCATCGCCGAGCTGCGCGAGAAGTTGCCCGGTGTCCCGGTGCTGGCGCTCACGGCCTCGGCCACGAAACTCGTGGCCGAAGACATCATGCGCCACCTGCGGTTCGGCGAACCGCATATCCTGCGGAGCAGCTTCGCACGTCCCAACCTTTCGTACAGCGTCCGCCACACCGACGACAAGAACGGGCAGCTGCTGCGCCTGGTACGCAACGTCCCCGGTTCGGGCATCGTCTACGTCCGTACGCGCGAAGGCACCGAGCAGGTCGCCGACATGCTGCGCAGGGAGGGTATAACGGCCGCGGCCTACCACGGGGGCATGGGGCATGCCGAACGCTCGCTACGACAGGAGGAGTGGGTCTCGGGCAGGACGCGCGTGATGGTCGCCACCAACGCCTTCGGCATGGGCATCGACAAACCCGACGTGCGCTTCGTCGCCCATTACAGCATGTGCGACTCGCTCGAGAGCTACTACCAGGAGGCCGGCCGAGCGGGCCGCGACGGCATGCGGAGCTACGCCCTGCTGCTGGTATCGTCGGACGACGGCGAACGCATCGTGCGGCGTTTCGAGCAGGAGTTCCCGCCGCTCGAAAAGATCAAGGACATCTACGAACGGGTCTGCTCCTACCTGCAGGTCGGCATCGGCGACGGCGCCCAGGCATCGTTCCTGTTCAACATCCACGACTTCTGCGCCCGCGAGCACCTCTACTCCGGCACGGTCGTAAGCGCCCTGAAGCTCCTGCAGCAGAACGGTTACATGACGCTGACCGACGCACAGGAGAACCCGGCGCGGATCATGTTCTGCGTGAGCCGCGACGACCTCTACAAACTCCGCGTACAGCGCGACGAGCTGGATCACTTCATCCGCACGCTGCTGCGCCTCTACAACGGGGTCTTCACCGAATTCCGGCAGATCGACGAGGGCGAGATCGCCACCTGGAGCGGCTATACCGTGCAGCGGGTCAAGGAGCTGCTCAAACGCCTCTGGCAGTTGCGCGTGATCCGCTACGTCCCCTCCAACCGCTCGCCGATCCTCTTCATGGACGAGGAGCGGCTGCCCCGCGCCGACCTCTACATCGCCCTCGAGACCTACAAACGGCGGCAGGAGCTGATGCGCGAACGCTTCGAACACATGCTCGCCTACGCCGCGAACGAGACCCGTTGCCGCAGCGCCGTCCTGGAAGGGTATTTCGGCGAGGGCGCCCCTGCGGCATGCGGCGTATGCGACATCTGCCTCGCACACAAACGTGCCGGGAAGCGGCAGGCGCAGGACGGCGCTGCGCCGTCATCCGACGGCGGGCTGCGCGAAAAACTGCTCCAAAGGTTGTCCCGCGGGGCTGCCGACCCGCACGAACTGGCCGCGGAATTCCCCGGGGAGGCACAGCAGATAGGCCGGGCGCTGCGCGAATTGCTCGACGAAGGCATCGCCGGCACGGGCAGGGACGGGAAAATCGGGTTAAAATAGGGTCGTAACCGCCCGCGGGGATGTAAAAAATCGCCCCGCATGCCGTTTTCCGGAAATAATTCCCTATTTTTGTGAGAATGTTCCACGGCATGACTACGACAAACAACTTTACGGATAAGATCAGCAACGAGGAGGCCGCAGCGCTTCCGGCCATCGAATTCAGGGGCGAAATACGCATCGTCGACAATGAGCGCGACATCGTCCCCGCCTGCAAATTCCTGATGAAACAACGCGTCATCGGTTTCGACACCGAGACCCGCCCGTCGTTCCGGCCCGGGGTGACGTTCCGCGTGTCGCTGCTGCAACTCTCCACGCCGCAGCTATGCTTCCTTTTCCGGCTGAACAAGATCCCGTTCGCTAAGCCGATCCTGCAGGTGCTCGAAAGCAAGGAGATCCTGAAGATCGGCGCCGACGTCGCCGGCGACCTGCGCTCGCTGCGCCAGATACGCCATTTCCGCGACGCAGGGTTCGTCGACCTGCAAACGATAGCCCCCCAGTGGGGCATCGGGGAGAAGAGCCTGCGCAAACTCTCGGCCATCGTGCTGGGGCAGCGCGTATCGAAAGCCCAGCGGCTGAGCAACTGGGAGGCCGCGACATTCACCGACAAACAAAAACTCTACGCCGCGACCGATGCGTGGGTCTGCACGGCGATCTACGACCGACTGCTTCACACACCCAAAATCAAACATCCCGAATTATGACACCCCAAGTATACCTGCGCAAAGGCAAGGAAGAATCACTCATGCGCCGCCACCCGTGGATTTTCTCGGGCGCCATCGACCACATCAAGGCTGAAGACGAATCGGAAATCACGGAAGGCGCCCTGGTCGAAATATATACCCGCACGGGCGATTTCATCGCCCTGGGACACTACCAGATCGGCTCGATCGCTGTGCGTGTGCTTACATTCGACAAGGAACCGATCGACCAGGCCTGGTGGAACCGGCGCATCGCCGTGGCCTACGACGTACGGCGCACGCTCGGACTCACGGACAACCCCGACACGGACTGCTACCGCCTCGTCCACGGCGAGGGCGACGGGCTGCCGGGACTCGTGGTGGACATCTACGGCACGGTGGCCGTCGTCCAGTGCCACTCCGTCGGCATGTACCTTGCCCGCCAGGATATTGCGCGGGCGATCCTGGCTGCCTACGGCGACCGCATCACGGCCATCTACGACAAAAGTTCGCAAACCGTGCCCTTCAACGCCAGGCTGGGTGCCGTGGACGGATACCTGTGGGGGAGCTCCGACCATTCGGCGCACGTGGTGACGGAGAACGGCGAGAAATTCCTCGTCAACTGGGAGCAGGGGCAGAAAACCGGGTTCTTCCTCGACCAGCGCGAAAACCGGGAGCTGGTCAAACGCTACTCGAAGGGGCGCACGGTGCTCAACACCTTCTGCTACACGGGGGGCTTCTCGGTCTATGCCATGGCCGGTGGCGCCGAGAAGGTCTGCTCGGTGGACTCTTCGGAACGCGCCGTCGTGCTGGCCACGGAAAACATGAAACTCAACTTCGGCCCGCAGGCCAACTTTACGGAAACGGCCGCCGATGCCGTGGAGTACCTCAAGGACATCGAAGACAAATACGACCTGATCATCCTCGACCCGCCGGCCTTCGCCAAGCACCACAAGGTGCTGGGTAATGCCATGCAGGGCTACAAGCGCCTCAACGCCCGCGCCATCTCGCAGATACGCCCCGGCGGCATCCTCTTCACGTTCTCCTGCTCGCAGGCGGTGTCGAAGGAGCTGTTCCGCACGATGATCTTCTCGGCTGCGGCCATCGCGGGCCGCAACGTGCGCATCCTGCACCAGCTGACGCAGCCCGCCGACCACCCGGTGAGCATCTACCACCCCGAAGGCGAGTACCTCAAGGGACTGGTGTTGTATGTAGAATAAGGAAAGAAAGACCGCCCCGAACGGACATGGAAAAAACCGCACACCCGACCTACGCCCACTGCCCGATCCGCCATATCGTCGACCGCTTCGGGGACAAGTGGTCGCTGCTGGTACTCTACAACCTCCATACGAGCGGGTGCCTGCGTTTTTCGGAAATCCACCGCCGGACGGCCGACATCTCGCAGAAGATGCTCACATCGACACTCCGCAAGCTGGAACAGGACGGGCTGCTGTCGCGCAAGGTCTACCCCGAGGTGCCGCCCCGCGTGGAATATGCGCTCACGCCCCGCGGCGAGTCGCTCATGCCCCACCTCACAGCGCTTATCGGATGGGCGGAGGAGAATTTCGACGCTATCCTCGAAGACCGGGAACGGGAAAAGATATAGCGACGGCCAGGGCCCGCCCGGCAAATCAAGCGGATACCCGCGGACAGCCCCCTGTCGTCAGCCATCGGCAAAACGTCGTCAGTCGTCAGCAAAATAAGAACGCTCGCACAAAGAGCAACGGGAAACGGGAAACGCCCATCCGCGAAACCGGGCGTCCCGAAAACAGGATGCCGGAAGCCAGACGGGCGAAGTAAATCCCGAAAAAGCGCACGCAAAGGCATCGGCTGGCGGCAACGAGATCGGCATCCGGCACATACCCCTCAACAAAAAAAGTCCCTTCCGGGACTTTTCCTATTTTACCTTTTCATAGACATACACTTCGTGCAGTTCGCTGTCGTACCCCGGGTAGAAACCCCTGACCATTCCCAGCACGATGCGCGAACCCCGGTTCGAAAGTACCAGCAGCTCGTCCGTCGCAGGGTCGACGGTCAGTCCCTCGATCTCGCCCGCGCGCCGGAAATCGGACATCATGCGGAACGGCAACACCGTGGCATAGCTTTTCCCGTCGCGCAGGTCGGCAATATAGAGGTTGTCCGGCTCGTCCAGGTCGGCATCGCCGTCGTCGGCCGAAATGAGCATCTGCCCGCCGTCCATATATATCCCTTGCTGCCACTGCGGCACCGGGCGCAGGTGGACTTTGCGCACATACTTGCCCGTCGCCAGGTCATAACCGTACAGGTAGCGCCCGTCGACCCAGTCGGCCATCCAGACCATATTCCGGTCACGGTCTACGGCCAGTCCGCACACCTCGACCTGCCCCGAAGCCGGTTCCCAATCGATCGACCGCTTCCATGTCAAGTCGTCGGCATCGTACACGGCGACCTGGATATTCTCACCCTTGCCGTCGTCGAAAGTCTCGATGCCGGCATAAATCTCACCGTTCCAGACGTCGATATCGCCGATATGGTTAGCGGCGAGCGGCAACCCTTCGAACGGCTGTCCGTTACGGGCGACCAGCCGCCCCTGCTTGTCGTACTTGTAGAGCGCCGTACTGCCCGAAACATAATAGTAGTTCGAGTCGGCGGCGATCCCCTGCCGTCCTTCGACCGGGAAAACCCGCGACAGGCGGTACTCCCCGCCCAATGTCTGCGCCCGGAGTGCGGTTCCGGCCGCCAACAGGAGCAATACAAAAAAAGTTCGTTTCATCGTTATCTGCAATACTATTTGGCAATCATATACTTGATACGCCCGCCTCACGGCCCGGATTTTCGTTCCCCACGCTGCCCCCCCCTGGATTTCCGTGCTCCAAATCCTGCGCCCCGGATTCACACCCGGCTTCGTACCCCGGCAGCTGTTATGCCCCCGGGCCGCGCCCGAAACACCGTCCTGCCCCGAGGCAACTTCGGCCTTGCTGCCCGGATTTTTTCATCCCCGGCTGCGCGCCCCGGCAACTGTTGTGCAGCGTCCCGGCTGCACCCGCGGCCCGATCCTTCCCGGAGCGCTTCCCCGAGGGGACTTCTGCCTCGCCGTCCGGCAACACCTGAAAAGGCCGCCGCCGCGTAGTCGGGATATACAATCGCAAACCTGACGGAGCAAAAACGAGGCCGGAGCCGGAAACCCGCATCGCAGGAACCGCCTCCGGCCTATTCATATCGCGTATCGTCGGGCTTCGCGGAACCACGCGGGCCACCGGGCTTCACGCATTGGCCTGCACCGTATCCGGCAATCCCCGCCGCCGGCCCTGCGCCGGTGCGAACCGTTTACTTGCGTTTGGTACGCTGCTGCGCCTCCTGCTGGCGGAGGAGCTCCTCGTAGCGCTGCTGGAACTTCGACTTCTTGCCCTTGCTCCGTTTGGCGGCATTGGCCTGCATGACGGCATGGATCTTATCGTCATCGACCATGCGGCGGATCAGCAACGTCTGGCCGATGGTAAAGAGGTTCGACAGCAGGTAGTAGTAGCAAAGGCCGCTCGAATAGCTGTTGAACCACAACAGCATCATGATCGGCATCATGTAGACCATCATGAACTTCATACCGGCCATCTGGGGCTGGGACGAAGCCGTCTGTTGGTAGTTGAAATACGAATACCCGAACAGCGACACGGCCATCAGCAAGGCGAAAAGGCTCACATGGTCGCCGTAGAACGGGATCGAGAACGGCAGGTTCACGATGCTGTCGTACGACGAAAGGTCGTCGGCCCAGAGGAACGGCTGTTCGCGCAGCTCGATCGAAGCCGGGAAGAAGCGGAACATGGCGATCAGGATCGGCATCTGGATCAGCATGGGGATACATCCGCCCATGGGGTTGATGCCCGCTTTCTTGTAGAGCTCCATCGTCGCCTGCTGTTTTTTCATGGCGTCCTCCTTCTTGGGGTATTTCTTGTTGAGCTCGTCCACCTGCGGTTTTATCAGGCGCATCTTCGCCATCGAGACGTAACTCTTGTACGTAAGCGGCGAGATGACGAGTTTCACCAAAATCACCAGGATCAGGATGATGATGCCGAAGCTGGCGATATAGTTGCGCAGGAAGTCGAAGACCGGGATCACGCACCAGCGGTTCACCCAGCCGAAGATACCCCATCCCAGCGGGATCAGGCGCTCCATGTGCAGTTCCTCGCCGTCCGCAGCGGTGACCTTCTTGAGGATGGCGTATTTGTTCGGGCCGAAATAGAATGCGAAGTCATACCCTTCGGTCTGCACCGTATAGGGCACGGTCATCTGCGCCGAAAAACTCTTCAGTAATTCCGAACCGGGAGCCGCCGTATCGAACGCCAGGTTGGCGTTGGTGACATTTTGCGGGGCAATGAACGCCGACGAAAAGAACTGCTGCTTAAAAGCCACCCAGTTGACCGATGTGGAGATGCTCTTCGACTTGGATTTTTCGCTCATCCCCAGATCCTCGATCGAGCTCTCGCCCGGGAACCGGTACGAGATCGTCGTGTACATGTTCTCGTTCTGGAATCCCTTTTCGTTTTGGTAGGAATTGTTCGACCAGTCGATACCGATCGACGCCTGGTTGGCCATCTGCGGCGCCATATTCACCAGCCGCACGTTGAAGTCCACGAGGTAGTCACGCTCGGGCACCTGCTTATTATATATAAGGTACTCATATTCGAGCCAGGCATCCGCAGCCACGGGCAGGCGCATCACCACCCTCCGGGCATCGCCTTCGACCTGTTCGGGCTGGGCCCGGAAGACATAGTCCATCGTGTTGACCTTGACGTTATTCAAGCCGTTCTTCACGTAGAACGAAAGGTCGAACCTGGCACTCGCGGGATCCATCAGCTCGATCAGCTGGTCACGCTTGCCGCGGGGTGCATACTTGGTGTAATCCTTGAGCGTCACGCCCGTGATCCGCCCGCCGCGGGTCGAAAAGGTCACGATCATCACATCGTTCTCGACGGTAAACTCCTCCGCCTCCGCGTCGCGCGCACCGGCAAGGTATTCGCCCAGCGCAGCGACCTGCTGCCGGCGTACGGCATCGGCGGCATTCGCCTCAGCCTCGGGCGCAACCGCACTCGAAGCTGCCACGGCCGTACTGTCGGCTACGGGGACTACGGGGCGCGTCGCTGCCGCCACCGAATCCTGGTAGGCCTGATACGCGGCCATTTCCTGCTGATATTTCTCCTGCTGTTTGGTATTGAAATAGGCGAACCCCAGGAAAAGCGCCGCCACGACGACAATACCTAAAATTGTTTTTTTATCCATTTAAAATTGTTTCGTTCTTTCGCTGTTATGAGTGTTGATATTATTTCTTCCCGGCATATTCGAGTGCCGCTCCCACAAATGCCACGAACAGCGGCGAGGGGCTCAGCACCGTACTCTTGTACTCGGGATGGTACTGCGTACCGACGAACCAGGGATGCCCCTCGACCTCGACGACCTCGACCAGCCCCGTGTCGGGATTGATACCCACGGCCTGCATACCGGCACCTTCGAACGCAGCCAGGTAATCATTGTTGAATTCGTAACGGTGACGGTGACGCTCCGAAATATGGAGCTTGCCGTAGGCCGCCGCGACTTTCGAACCTTTCTTCAGCGTACAGGGATAAGCGCCCAGACGCATCGTGCCGCCCTTGGCCGTCACGCCCTTCTGCTCTTCCATCAGGTCGATCACCGGATGGGGCGTAGACTCCATTTCGCTCGAATTCGCATCGGCCAGACCCAGCACGTTGCGTGCGAATTCGATCACGGCGCACTGCATACCGAGGCAGATTCCCAGGAACGGGATCTTGTTCTCACGTGCATAGCGCACAGCGACGATCTTACCTTCGATGCCACGGTTGCCGAAGCCCGGGGCCACGAGGATACCGGACATCCTGCCCAGCTTCTCGGCCACATTCTCGGCTGTAACCTTTTCCGAATTGACATAGCGCAACTTGACCTTGCAGTCGTTCACGGCCCCTGCATGGATGAATGATTCGCAAATCGACTTGTAAGCGTCGGGCAATTCGGTATATTTGCCAACCAGCGCGATCTCGATCTTCTTGGCCGGGTGCTTCACCTTCTCCACGAAGGCCGTCCACGCCGCCATGTCGGGTTCCTTCTCGGCCGGCAGGTTCAGCTTGTCGAGCACCACCTCGTCGAGGTGCTGTTCGTGCATCTTCAGCGGCACTTCGTAGATCGTCGGCACGTCGATCGACTCCATCACGGCGTTGGCGTCGACATTGCAGAACAACGCCACCTTGCGGCGCAGGTTGGTCGACAGCGGATGCTCCGTGCGCAGCACGAGGATGTCGGGCTGCAACCCGTTTTCGAGCAGGGCCTTGACCGAATGCTGCGTGGGCTTGGTCTTCAGTTCGCCCGAAGCGGCCATATAGGGGATCAGCGTCAGGTGCACGAGCGCCGTGCTCTTGTAGCCCAGCGAATAGCGCAGCTGGCGTACCGATTCGATGAACGGCAGCGACTCGATGTCGCCCACCGTACCGCCGATCTCGGTGATGATCACGTCGTAAACTTTCTTCTGCGCCAGCATCTGGATACGGCGCTTGATCTCGTCGGTGATATGGGGGATGACCTGCACGGTCTTGCCCAGGTACTCGCCCTTGCGCTCCTTCTCGATCACGCTCTTGTAGATCTTGCCCGTCGTGACGTTGTTGGCCTTCGACGTGGGCTGGTTCGTGAAACGCTCGTAGTGCCCCAGGTCGAGGTCGGTCTCGGCGCCGTCCTCGGTCACGTAGCATTCGCCGTGTTCATAGGGGTTCAGCGTGCCGGGGTCGACGTTGATGTAGGGGTCGAGTTTCTGGATGGTCACCGAATAGCCTCGGGCCTGCAGCAGGCGGGCGATCGAGGCCGAAATAATACCCTTGCCGAGCGACGATGCGACACCGCCCGTAACAAATATGTACTTGGGTTTGGAAAGTTTCATTACTGACTATATCTATTTATTTTCGTTGTGCTCCTGGTTCTCCTCCTGTGCCTGGCGGTCGATGAGCTTCACCTTCTCGATCGCGGCGGCCATCTCTTCGCGGGCGCGGTCAATCTTGGCCTTCACATCGGCGACGAGCGCCTCGGCGTTCTTCGACTTGGCGAAGAAACCGATGTTGTTCTCCAGCAGGCCGATCTCCTGTTCGAGCTGGCGCACCTTATTGTAAAGGCGCTCGCGCTCCGAACGCAGGCGGTTGCTGCCCGCCGATTTGAGCGTCGAGACCTTCTCGCGGAAACGGTTCATCGAACGGTCGCGCTCCGAACCGCGCAGCGTGTTGAACAGCGCATCGACGGCGGCCTTGTATTTCTTCTGTACGGCATCCTTCTGCTTGATGGGCACGAACCCGATCTCGCCCCAGCGGCGCTGGAACTCGCGGATTACGTCGTATCCGCCGGCCTTGACGTCGGCCGCGGCCATCTCATCGAGCAAGGCGAGTTTCTGCCGGAGGTTCTCCTCGTGCTCGCCGTCCACACTGGCGAAATGCGAAGCCTTGCGCTCGAAGAACTTGTCGCATGCGGCACGGAAACGCTTCCAGATCGCATCCGAATGGCGGCGCGACACGGCACCGATCTCCTTCCAGCGGGCCTGCAGGGCGATCAGCTCGTCGGTGGCCTTCTTCCACTCCTCGCTGTTCATCAGCGACTCGGCGGCCTCGCATATCTCGGTCTTCAGCTGCAGGTTGTGCTCCATCTCGGTCTTCACCCCGGCATAAAACTGCCGCTTGGCCTCGAAGAACCTGTCGCATGCCGTGCGGAAACGCTCGTAGATACGGTTGTTGTCCTTCTTGGGTGCGAAGCCGATGGTTTTCCAGGTCTTCTGGATCTCCAGCAGGCGGTCGCTCGCACGGTTCCACTCCTTGCGGGTCGTGAGCGGCTGCGCGGCCAGCTCCTCGGTGGCGGCACAAAGCTCCGTCTTGAGTTCGAGGTTTTTGACCTGCTCGCCCTTGAGCGATTCGAAATGCTCCTGATGCTGTTTGTTGATACGGCTCGACGCCGCCTTGAAGCGCTCCCAGAGCACCTCCTTATATTCATTGGCTACGGGGCCCGTCTCGCGCCACTCGTCATGCAGCTTCTGCAACTTGTGGAACGCCTCCACGACCGAAGGCTCCAGCACCAGCGCTTCGGCCTGCTCGCAGAGGGCGATCTTCTGCTCGTAGTTCTTCTTCAGGTCGAGGTCGCGCAGCTCCTTGTTGATTTTGATGAAGCTGTAAAAATTCTCGACATGCAGGTTGTAGGTCTCCCACAGGTCTTTGACGTTCTGCTGCGGCACGATGCCGGTCTCCTTCCAGCGCTGCTGCAATTCGCGGAACTTATTGAAGGTATGGTTGAGCGTCTCGTCCGAATTGACCAGTTCCTTGAGCTCCTCGATGATCCCGAGCTTGACCTGGAGGTTCTTCTCCTTCTCGGCCTCGAGGTTTGCGATGAACTCGTCGCGGCGATGGCGGTACTCCTTGAACAACTCCTTGAGCTGTACTTCGGCGCCGTCCACGGCCGGTGCGAAATCCTCCTCGCGGCCCCCTTCCTCGACGAACTTGCGGCGTGCGGCCTCGACCTCGGCGCGGCGGATGCGGTAGAAAGCGATCTTCAGCGCCTCCACATCCCGGCGGATCGACTGCACGGGCTGCTCTTCGAGCATACGCATAAAGAGGGCTACCAGCTCTTCCTTGCCCTTCCCGGCAAACTTGTCCTCGGCGGACGGCGCTTCCTGGGCCAGTTGGTCGGCAGCGGCCTCTTCAGCCGTCTCGCCCTCCAGTTCCAGCCCGGCATCCTGCGCGGCGAGCGCCGCCTCCTCGTCCGCGAAATCCACTTCGGCACCGGCCGGCACGGCCTCCTCGCCAGATTCGGTCTCCACCGCCTCGGCAACGGGCTTGATACGGGCACGCTTCGCACGCGGCGCGGCCTCGGGTTCCGCCACGGGCTCCTCCGCCGCAGGCGCTTCAGCCACGGGCACCTCTGCCGCGGGCACCTCTGCCGCGGGCGTTCCCGCAACGGATTTTTCCGTCTCGGGTTCTTCTGCCGCGGGTGTTTCCACGACGGGTTCCGCCTCCGCTGCTGCGGAGGCCTCGGTTTCAGGGACTTCGGAAGTCACTTCGGAAGTTACGGTCTGCACATCTTCAGCAGCATCGCTGACTCGCTCCTCGGGAGCAGGAAGATTCGGATTTTCAGTAGCCATCTCAGTACACGTTTTTGATTTCCATATATACGGAAGTATATAAATCTCGCAAATATAACCATTTTTCCCGGGCTACCGAACGATTTAGCCGGAAATTTGCTAACTTCGCCCGAGATATGAGCGGCACGCAACCGCGCCCAATTGCCGCGTGCGATACAAAACCTGTCAACCGGAACCATGAGCCACCGCATCCTGCTTGTCGACGATGAAATCGACATCCTCGAATTCGTGAGGTACAACCTCCAGAAGGAGGGCTACGAAGTATTCACGGCGCAGAACGGCGCCGAGGCGCTGAAGGCCGCCGCCAAGTACCGTCCGCACCTGATCCTGCTGGACATGATGATGCCCGTCATGGACGGTGCGCAGACCTGCCGTGCCATCCGCCAGGATCCGCAGCTGCGCGACACGATGGTGGTATTTCTCTCGGCGCTGGGCGAGGAGGATCAGCAGCTTACGGGCTTCGGCGTCGGGGCGGACGACTACCTCACCAAGCCGATCAAGATGAAGCTGCTGGTCAGCCGCGTGCAGGCCATCCTCAAGCGGATCGACGCCGAAACCGCGCCGGCGGAACCTGCCGCGGCAGGTATCGCCGTCGACCGCGAGCGTTACACCGTGACGCGCGACGGCAACGAGATAGCCCTTCCGCGCAAGGAATTCGCGCTGCTCGACCTGCTCTATTCGTCGCCCGGGAAGCTCTTCTCGCGCGAGGAGATATATACGAAGATCTGGGGCACCGAGGTGGTCGTGGGCGACCGCACCATCGACGTGCACATCCGCAAACTGCGCCAGAAGATCGGCGACGAACGCATCGTCACCATCAAGGGCGTGGGCTACAAATTCGAACCCTGAGCCGGGCCATTCCCGGCGAATGAAACGCATATGGACACACAGAACAAATACCGGCGCATCGTCATCAAGGTGGGCAGCAACGTGCTGACGCGCGACGACGGCCGTCCCGACACCACCCGCATCTCGGCCCTGGTCGACCAGGTGGCCCGGCTCCACCGCGCGGGCACCGAGGTCATCCTGGTTTCGTCGGGGGCCGTGGCCTCGGGGCACAGCATCCTCGGGCAACGCGCCGGGAAGCTCGATTCGGTCTCCGCACGGCAGCTCTTCTCCGCCGTGGGGCAGGTCAAGCTGCTCAACCGCTACTACGACCTCTTCAACGAATACGGCATCGTCTGCGGGCAGGTGCTCACCACCAAGGAGAGCCTCTCCACACGGCGGCAGTACCTCAACCAGCGCAACTGCATGGTGACGATGCTCGCCAACGGCGTGCTGCCGATCGTCAACGAGAATGACACCATCTCGGTCACCGAACTGATGTTCACCGACAACGACGAGCTCTCGGGGCTCGTCGCGGCCATGATGAACGCCGAGGCGCTCATCATCCTGAGCAACATCGACGGCATCTACGACGGCTCGCCCGCCGACCCCGCGTCGCAGGTCATCCGCCGCGTGAAACCCTCGGAAGACCTTTCGCAATACATCGACCCCGTACGCTCGTCGCGCGGCCGCGGCGGCATGGCCACCAAGAGCCGCGTCTCGTCGCGTGCGGCGGCCGAAGGCATCGAGGTCATCATCGCCAACGGCCGCCGCGACGGCATCCTCACCGACCTCGTACTGGCCGCAAAGGATGTGCCCTGCACCCGGTTCGAACCGGCTCCGAGGGCAGCCTCGGGCGTCAAGAAATGGATCGCCAGCAGCGAAGGCTTCGCCAAGGGCGTGCTGCGCATCGACCAGGGCGCCGCCGAAGCCGTCCGTGCCAGCAAGGCCGCCAGCATCCTCGCCGTGGGCGTCACAGCCGTCGAGGGCGACTTCGAGCGCGACGACCTGGTGCGCATCCTCGCCCCCGACGGGGCACAACTGGCCGTGGGACGCATCTCGTGCGACAGCGGCACCGCCCGCCGCAACATCGGACGCAAAGGGCTCAAGCCCCTCGTCCACTGCGATTACCTCTACCTGGAATAAACGATTATGGACTACGAATCCCTGTTCAAGGCCGCCCGGAAGGCCGGGACGGCGCTGGCCGACGTCGAACCCGAACGCCTCGGCCGCATCCTGCAACACGCCGCAAGGCTCCTGCGCGGGCATACGCCCGCATTGCTCGAAGCCAACGCCCGCGACATCGAGGCCATGCCCGCCTCGTCGCCCATGCTCGACCGCCTGCGGCTGACCCCCGAACGCATCGACGCCATCGCCTCCGACATGGAGGCCGTTTCGCACCTGCGTTCGCCGCAGGGCGAGGAACTGGCGCGCTGGACGCGCCCCAACGGCATGACCATCGTCAAGCGCCGCGTACCGTTCGGCGTGGTCGGCATGGTCTGCGAAGCCCGCCCCAATGTCACGGCCGACATCTTCGCGCTCTGCGTCAAGACGGGCAACGCCTGCGTCCTGAAAGGGGGCAGCGACGCCCGCCATTCCAACGAGGCGATCGCGGCGCTGCTGCACGAAGCACTCGCAGCCGAGGGCATCGACGAAAACACCTTCACGCTGCTCCCCGCGGGGCACGAAGCCGTGGGGGCGCTGCTGGGCGCCGTGGGCTATGTCGACGTAGTCATCCCGCGCGGCGGGGCGGGGCTGATCCGCTTCGTCCGCGAGAACGCCCGCATCCCGGTCATCGAAACGGGCGCCGGCATCGTCCACACCTATTTCGACATCGACGGCGACCTCGAAAAGGGGCGTGCCGTGGTCTGCAACGCCAAGACGCGCCGCGTGAGCGTCTGCAACGCCCTCGACTGCCTGGTCGTCCACCGCGGACGCCTCGCAGACCTGCCCGAGCTGTGCGCACCGCTGGCCGGGGCGCATGTGACGGTCTACGCCGACGAAGAGGCTTTCGCCGCCCTCGACGGGCACTACCCCGCCGGGTTGCTGGAACATGCCGCCGAAGAGCATTTCGGCACCGAGTTCCTCGACTACAAACTGGCCGTCAAGACCGTCGCGTCGCTCGACGGGGCACTGGCGCATATCGCCCGCTACTCGTCGCGCCACAGCGAGGCCATCGTCACCGAAAACAAGCAGGCCGCCACGCAGTTCACGCGCAGCGTCGACGCCGCCTGCGTCTACGTCAACGTCTCGACCGCCTTCACCGACGGCGGGCAGTTCGGCTTCGGCGCCGAAGTGGGTATCTCGACGCAGAAACTCCACGCCCGCGGCCCGATGGGACTGCCCGAGCTCACGACCTACAAGTATATCGTCTCGGGCGACGGACAAATCCGCCAACCTTAAACCCCGATACGACAAAAAACCTCGAAAAAACGGCAGGAAAAATAACAATCCGTAAGCATTTTTTCTGTAAATTTGCATATCCTTAAAATTTGGCGTATATTTAACTTATGATTCGTGAACTTCTGGCCGTAGGATGCGGCGGTGCTGCCGGCAGCATCGTCCGTTACCTGCTTTCCGGCGGGATCATGGCGGGGCAGACGCTGCTGGGATTCCCAGCGGGTACGTTCACGGTCAATGCCGCGGGTTCGCTGCTGATCGGCATTCTACTCGAAGCTACCAGCTCCGAGACACTCGGATGGCTGCTCATCGTGGGTTTCTGCGGCGGGTTCACCACTTTTTCGACCTTTTCGGCCGACGCGGTGCGCCTGCTGCGTGCGGAATGTTACACGGCGGCGGCGGCCTACGTGGGGCTGAGCGTGGCAGTATGCATTGTTTTTGCAGCCGCCGGCATGTGGATAGGAACGACATTTAGAAATTAACTATAAAGAGAAATGGTAATTTTGGTATTGAACTGCGGTAGCTCGTCGATCAAGTATCAGGTGATCGACATGGAAGCCGCATCGAGCAAACTGCTCGCGAAAGGAATCGTGGAACGCATCGGCCTGCCGGAAGGCGACCTCACCCATAAGCCCGTCGGCAAAGAACCGTTCGAGCTGCACCGCCCCATCCCCGACCACACCACCGGCATCAAACTGGTGCTCGACGCGCTGACCGACCCCGCACACGGCGTCATCGGCTCGCTCGACGAGGTGAAGGCCGTCGGACACCGCGTGGCGCACGGCGGAGAGTTCTTCCCCGAGAGCTGCATCGTGACCGAGGAGGTGAAATCCAAGATCCGTTCGCTGTTCGAAATCGCACCGCTGCACAACCCGGCCAACCTCGAAGGCGTGCTGTCGATCGAGAAAGTCCTGCCGGGCGTCCCGCAGGTCACCGTCTTCGACACCTCGTTCCACCAGACCATCCCGGCCGTAAACTACATGTACGCCTTGCCCCACGCCTATTACGACAAGTACCGCGTACGCAAGTACGGCTTCCACGGCACCAGCCACAAATACGTGGCACAGACCGGTGCCCGGCTCGCGGGCCTCGACTTCGAGAATTCGAAGATCATCACCTGCCACATCGGCAACGGCGCATCGGTCACGGCCGTGCTCAACGGCAAATCCCATGACACGTCGATGGGCTTCTCACCCGTGGACGGGCTGGTGATGGGTACCCGCTGCGGGAACGTCGACCCCAGCGCCATCACCTTCATCGGCGAAAAGGAGGGCATGTCCTACGCCGAGGTGAACGAGATGATGAACAAGAAATCGGGCGTTTTGGGGCTCACCGACCTTTCGAGCGACATGCGCGACATCGACCGCGCCTACGACGAAGGGAACCCCCGCGCCATCCTCGCCCGCGACATGCACTACGGGCGCATCCGCAAATTCGTCGGGGAGTATGCCGCCGAAATGGGCGGCGTCGACCTGATCGTCTTCACGGGCGGCGTGGGCGAGAATTCGTGCGAGATGCGCGAGACGGTCTGCACGGGGCTCGAATTCATGGGCGTCGAGTTCGACCACGCAGCCAACAAGGGCGCCCGCGGCATGGACAAAATCCTTTCGAAACCCTCCTCGCGGGTCAAGGTCGCCGTCATCGCCACCGACGAGGAACTGGTCATCGCCACCGACACGTACAATCTGGTAAATAAATAAAAGCACAACACCACAATGATCCAACATCTTACAGAAATCGTCGACGAGGCGAGAAAAAGGGGTAAAAAACGGCTGGCCGTAGCCTACGGCCAGGATTCGCATACGCTGGAAGCCGTCTACGAAGCCTACAAGGAAGGTATCGTGGAGCCCACGCTGTTCGGTGAGAAGAAAGTCATCGAGCAGGTATGCGCCGAAAACGACATCGACATCAAGGCATTCAACATCGTCGACGAGGCCAGCGACGTGAAATGCGTGCAGCAGGCCGTGGCCGCCGTCGTGGCGGGCAACGCCGACGTGCTGATGAAGGGACTTGTCTCGACCGACAAGTACATGCGCGGCATCCTCAACAAGGAAGCCGGGTTGTTCCCCCCGAAGGGCGTGCTGAGCCACGTGTCGATCGTCGAGATGCCCTGCTACCACAAGTTGCTCGTCATCTCCGACGTCGCGGTCATCCCGCTGCCCGATTTCAAACAGAAGATCAAGCAAATCGGCTACCTTGCAAAAGTCGCCAACCTGCTGGGCATCGAAACCCCCAAGATCGCCTGCATCGCCCCCTCCGAGCAGCTGCTCCCCAGCGTCATTTCATCGACCGAAGGCGCCCTGCTGGCCAAAATGGGCGACCGCGGACAGCTGGGCAACGTCATCATCGACGGCCCCCTGTCGCTCGACGTAGCACTCTACAAGGATGTCGCCGAGCACAAGAAAGTCAAAGGTTCGTCCGTAGCGGGCGACCCCGACTGCCTGCTTTTCCCCAACCTGGAGTCGGCCAACGTCTTCTTCAAGTCGGTGACGCACCTCTGCGGAGGCGAACTGGCCGCCATGGTCGCAGGCACGAAGGTGCCCTGCGTACTGACCTCGCGCGGCGACACGAGCAAGACCAAACTCTACTCGATCGCACTGGCTTGCCTGGCCGTAAAACAATAGGCACACACCTACACCAACCTACCAACTACTAACCGGAACCGAATTTATGGGCTTCAAAATCTTAGCGATAAATCCCGGCTCTACGTCCACCAAGGTCGCCCTCTATGACGAGGAGCGTCCTTCGCTGGATCTGACCCTGCGCCACACGGCCGAACAGATCGCACGTTACACCAACATCATCGACCAGTTGGGCTGGCGCCGGGAAATGATCCTCACGGCGCTGTCCGAACACGGGTTCGACATCATGCAGCTGTCGGCCGTCATCGGACGCGGCGGGCTCGTACGCCCCATCCCGGCCGGCGTATACGAAGTCAACGAAGCCATGCGGCGCGACCTAACGAACGCCACGATGGAACACGCCTCGAACCTCGGCGGGTTACTGGCCGCCGAGATCGCCGCCATGGCGGGTGTCAAAGCCTACATCGCCGACCCGGTGGTCGTCGACGAGATGGAGGATGTGGCACGCCTGAGCGGCCATCCCGACTGCCCGCGCAAGTCGATCTTCCACGCACTCAACCAGAAAGCCACGGCACGCCTGCACTGCGACCGCATCGGCATCGTCTACGAAAAGGCGAACCTGGTGGTCGCGCACCTGGGCGGGGGCATCTCCGTCGCCGCGCACAAACAGGGACGTGTCGTCGACGTCAACAACGCGCTCGACGGCGACGGTCCCTTCGCCCCCGAGCGGGCGGGCAGCCTGCCTGCGGGCGAATTCGCCGACCTCTGCTTCTCGGGGCGTTACACGCGCCGCGAAGTCCAGAAAATGCTGGCCGGCCAAGGCGGGCTCGTTGCGCACCTGGGCACCAATTCCATGATGCAGGTCTCGGAGCGTATCGCGCAGGGCGACGAAAAAGCCCGGCTCGTGGCCGAGGCCATGTGCTACGGCATCTCGAAGCAGATCGGCGCCATGGCCGCCGCCATGTGCGGGCGGGTCGACGCCGTCATCCTCACCGGGGGCATCGCCCACAACGAGTTCGTCGTGCGGTACATCGAACAGCACTGCTCGTTCATCGCCCCCGTTTCGGTCTACCCCGGCGAGAACGAACTCGAATCGCTGGTCGCCAACGCACTGGTCGTCCTCCGCGGCACCATCGTCCCGAAGGTCTACGCCTGACGGGCAAAGGAGCTGCGCACGCGACGGAGCCGCCCGAGCGGCAGCGACCGCCAAGGCAGCAAGTCCCGGACACCGCACACGCCGTGCGAAACGGCGAACCGCGCGCCAAACAGAAACCGGGCTGCAAAACGGAACCGCGCCGCAACAGAAACGTCCGCCGGATCAATATCCGGCGGACGTTTTTCCTGTGTATATCCGGCAGTGACGGCCAGCCCGGGCAGCCGGCCTATTTGCGGATGAACTGGCGCCTGGCCAGTGCGACCACCTCGCGGAAGGCTTCGAGCCGGAACAGTGCAGAAAGCAGGACGTAGCTGACCACGCCCGCGGCGACTTCGGCCAGCAACCGCAACAACGCATTGCCCGGCACCGCCAGCGCCGTAACCCGCACAAGAGCGTACATCGCCCCGGCCACGAGCAGCATCGGCAGCACCGTGCGCACGAAGCGTCCTGCGCCGAATGACGTGAAACGGGTCGTGGCGAAGAAGTTGATCGCCATCTCGCAGAAGGCGATCACCACCAGCCCCCAGATGACGGCCTGGACGCTGACCGGAATCGTCACGGCGAACACCACCGACATCATCACTTTCTTGGCGACCTCCAGTTTTACGATCAGCGCACCGCCGCTCTTGACTTTCAACACATTGTAGGCCACCAATCCCAGCGGGTAAAAAAGCCCGGCCAGACATACCGCTTCGAAATAAGGCACCGTCGCCATCCACTCCCCGCCCAGGAAGACGGCGAACATGTCCTCGGCGATGGCCGACAGGCCGAGCATCACGGGGAACATGGCATAGGCCACGACCATGACGATCTGCCGGTAACTTTCGGCCAGTTTCGGCGCGTCGTCCTTGATCTTGGCCAGCGCCGGGAATGTCACGCTCTGCACGGCCTGCATGGCCGAAGTCGCCGGCTGGTCTTTCAGCTTGACGGCCTGTTCGTACGAGCCGAGTGTCTCCTGCGGATAGAGTTTCCCGAGAAATATCTGGGGCACCTTGTTATAGAGGGTCGAGATGAAATCGGTAGCCAGCAGGCTGAAACTGTACGGCGCCATTTCGCGCAGCGGCCGCCGGCTGCACTTCCCGCAGGGACGCCAGTCGCTCAGCCACCACAACAGCAAGGCCCGCACGGAGGCCTGCAATACGCGCTGCACCACGATGCACCAGATCCCGAACCCGGCCAATGCGAGGCCGATGGCCACCATCCCGGCGATGAACCACGAGGCGAAGGTGACCTTCGAGAGCAGTGCGAAGCGGAATGTCCGGACAAAAATCGTATTCTGGATCGCACATGCGGCGCTCAGCGGCAGTTGGAGGAAGAATACCGGTGCTATCCGCGTGATTTCCGGCATGTCGTAGAACCGCGCGATGCTCCCCGCCAGCGCTACCAGCACCCCGTAAAGCACGAGCGCAACCCCGACGTTGAAGGCGAAGACCGATTTGTAATCGTCGGCCGTAGGTGTCCCCTTGCGGATCAGCGCCTGCGAAAAGCCGCTGTCGGCAATCACAATCGCTACGGCAAGGAAGGCCGTCGGGATCGCGATCACCCCCATGATGGCGGGGTTCAGCAGCCGCAGGATCGTAAGGCTCACGGCCAGCTGGAGAAGCATCGTACCGACTTTCTCGGCCATGCTCCACGCCACGCCGCTGGCTACCTTATCCCTGAGCTGCCCGTCCACCGCCTAAGATTTTTGCGCGGCAACGATCTCTTCGTTACGCTTGCGGATATTGAGGATATTGGCGATCTCGACGTACGACGCACCGCCGTCGGGGCCGAAACTGCCGCCCACGATTGCCAGCAGGTCTTGCCCGTCGAGCTTCTGGTGCTGTTCGATGACCTCCAGCGCATCGATCAGGAAGTGGTACCTGTCCTTCAGCTCCTGGTTGCGCAGGATCGGCACCACGCCGTACGACAGGGCCAGGATACGCTGCGCATGCAGCTGGTAGCATACGGCCATCACGGTTTTCTGCCCGCGGAATGCCGCCAGGTAACGGCCCGTACGGCCGGTCTTGGTGTCGAGCACCACATATTTTATCGGCAGGTTGGTCGAGGCACGCACGGCCGAACGTGCCAGCTGCGCCGTGATCTCGTGGTTCACCGAGACCATGTCCATGTCGATCATCGGTTTGAAATGCGTCTCGTCACGCTCGATCTCGCGGGCGATGCGGGCCATCGTTTCCACCGATTCCACGGGAAAGTCGCCCATCGCCGTCTCGTCGCTCAGCATCACGGCGTCCACGCGCTCGTAAATGGCACTCGCCACGTCGCTCACCTCGGCGCGCGTCGGACGCGGGCTCTTGACCATCGAATAGAGCATCTGAGTGGCGATAATCACCGGACGCTTGGCGCAAATGCACTTCTCGACGATACGCCGCTGGGTATTGGGAATCGCCTCGGCGGGAAGCTCCACGCCCAAGTCGCCGCGCGCCACCATGATGCCGTACGACGCCTCGATGATCTCGTCGATGTTGTCGAGCCCCTCGCGGTTCTCGATCTTCGAGATGATCTTGATCTTGCTGCCGTGGGCATCGAGGATGTCCTGCACGGCTTTGATGTCCCTGGCGCTGCGCACGAACGAGTGTGCGATGAAATCCACGTCGTTCTTCACGGCCCACTCGATAAACCGGCGGTCTTTCTCCGTCACCGAAGGCAGGTTGATCGACACCGACGGCACGTTGACGCTCTTGCGCGAACGCATGGCGCCGCCCACGACGAATTCGCAGATCAGCTCCTCGGCGGTCTTTTCCACGACACGGATCTCCAGTTCGCCGTCGGCGATGAGCATCCGCGCCCCGACGGGTATGTCATCCACGATGTTGGGGACGTTCATGTAAACCACCTTGCGGGTCGTCTTGTCGCTGCCGTCCGAGCCGCGCACGGCGACACGGTCGCCCGGCCGGAAATTGATACTGTTGCCGTACTCGTCGGCGATCGTCGTGACACGGATTTCGGGGCCCTTCGTATCTATCATGATCGGGATAGCCGGGTTAACGCGGTGTACGGTCTCGACAATATGCGTAGCGCCCTCTTCCGAGACATGCGCCGAATTGACACGAACCACGTCCATACCGGCATCGAAAAGGTTTTTCACAAACTCTTCGGTGCAACGGAAATCCGACATTGTTGCGACGATCTTGGTTTTTTTCATTCTATACATACAAGTATGATGCTAAAATATTAGTATTTCGACATTTTAGGTTACACCCGGTGCCGCTCCTGCACACGCTCTGCGCGGACAGCCCCGGGGAACTTCCGCACGCCCTCCCGTACCGGGCCGGGGAATGGGCCGCTCCGGGAACCCGGAGCTTACTCCCTGCCGCGGAGCAACAGGGCCTCGACGCCCAGCCGGTAGGAATCCAACCCGAAACCCATGATCGAGCCCACGGCCACGGGAGCCAGGAGCGAGACGTGGCGGAACTCCTCGCGCGCGAGGATCGACGAGATGTGCACCTCGACGACCGGCACCGACACCGCCGACACCGCATCGCGCAGCGCCACCGACGTATGGGTATATCCGCCGGCATTGAGCACCACACCGTCGTAGGTGCCGTCGGCCTGCTGTACGGCGTCGATCAGCTCACCTTCGAGGTTGGACTGGAAATAACCGAACCCGACGGCCGGATAGAGTGCTTCGAGCTCCCCGAAAAAGGTTTCGAAAGTCCGGGTGCCGTAGACCCCGGTATCGCGCCGCCCCTGCAAATTGAGGTTCGGGCCGTTGAGAATCAATATCTTCATCTTCGAGACTGTTTGACACGCACGGCATACCCGGGCGCAATCCGCAGGCAAAGATAGTGATTTTAAAGAATTTTTAATACCTTTGTTCGACATCGCCCGTTAAATAATGATTTCAAACGCCGCCCACGCCCCTGCCGCGGTTCGCACAGGCTTCGTTCCCGTCCCCAGGCGGGGACTCCGCCCCCGGGGCGGCAGCCGCACGTGAAAAACCCGAAAACCCGCACCGGCCGGCGGGGCGCCGCGGCCGGACACACCCGAGAACCATGACCGAATTCGGATTCATAGACCACATAAAAGAACTCTTCGCCGCCCTGCCCGACAACGGGTTCGAAGGGATCGGCGACGATTGCGCCGTGCTCCCCGTCGGGGAGGGCGAATCGCTGGTCTTCACGACCGACATGCTCGCCGAAGGCGTCCATTTCCTGCATTCCGCAACTTCGCCCCGCGAACTGGGGCGCAAATCCCTTGCCGTAAACCTGAGCGACGTCGCTTCGATGGGCGCCCGCCCGGTGGCCACCCTGCTGTCGCTGTCGCTCCCGGCCGACGCGGCCGGTATATGGGCCGAAGAGTTCATGCTCGGCTACCGGGAACTCTCCGAAGCGTTCGGCGTCACGCTCGCCGGGGGCGACACGACCCGCTCGGCGGCAGGCATCACGATCAATGTCACGGCCATCGGCCGCATCGCCGACGCACACATCAAGCGCCGCAGCGGGGCACGCCCCGGCGACGCGATACTCGTCGCCGGAGAACTCGGACTTTCGGGCGCCGGACTG
Source organism: Alistipes sp. UBA1686 (assembly GCF_002320215.1). Lineage (NCBI taxonomy): Bacteria > Pseudomonadati > Bacteroidota > Bacteroidia > Bacteroidales > Rikenellaceae > Alistipes > Alistipes sp. UBA1686. The sequence continues at coordinate 82,876 of NZ_DCKA01000007.1, read as the reverse complement.
CATGACATCCTCGCCGGACGCTACGACACCCCCGCCGCCGCAGCCCACCGCAACCCGCAGCCCCAAGTGGCCGAAGGCATCTGGCTCGGCGCACGCCCCGAAATACACGCCATGATGGACATTTCGGACGGGCTGGCCTCGGACATCCGCCACATCATGGAGCGCTCGGGGGTAGGCGCCGCGATCGACATCGGCCGTATCCCCCTCGCCCAAGGGGCAGACGTCGAAACAGCCGCCTGCGGGGGCGAGGATTACAAGCTCCTGCTCACGGCCGACACGGCGGCCGCCGACAGGCTCGCCGCCGATTTCCGCGCACGCTTCGGCACGCCGCTCCACCCCGTCGGCCGCATCACGGGCAGCGGCAAATTGGAGTGGCTCGAAAACGGCCGGCCCCGGGCCCTGGACTGGCACGGGTTCACGCATTACTGACCGGGTGTTGGCAACGGCCACCACCCCGGATTTACCGGGCAGGCGGAAAACGGCCGCATCCCGGCAGGCACGGCTGTAACACAAAAAAACGGCAGCCCGCCGGGTCGCCGTCAAGTCATACGGATCGGAAAAATCACTCCTTGATGATGTATACATGCTCGTCGCTGCGCTGCATGTGATAGTTCTCGCGGGCATACTCCTCCAGATAGTCATCGTAGCGCAGGCGCTCCAGCAGCGTGCTGTCCTGTTCGATCCTGGCCCGGTAAAACTCCCGTTCCCGCTCCAGGGCGTTGATCTGCCGCTTGATCTTCACTGCATGCAAAAGGTTCCGCCCCACCACGAACAACGTGACGACGACGATGACCGCCGTGGCGGCGATCCAGAACTTTTTGCCTACTTCGAAGCCCATCAGGGTATGTGCATGTATTTATGAGTCTGGATCGAGATATTCCATTTCGGATGCGCCTTCGCATACTCGACGATCGCGGGCATCATGCGTTCCGCAACGCTCCACTCGGGTTGCAGGTAGAGGATGCACCCGGCTCCCACCCGTGCGGCATTGCGCTCGGCCCATTCGAAATCGGCCTCGTCCCCGACGATCACCTTCAGTTCGTGCGCCTTCCCGAACGCTTCGTCCAGCGGCGGTTGCTGCCGCTTGGGCGACAGGCACACCCAGTCGAAATACCCCGAGAAGGGGTGCGTCCCCGACGTTTCGAGGAATATCTCCAGCCCCTTGGCGTGCAGTGTTTCGGTCAGCACCCCCAGCGGATAAAGCAGCGGTTCGCCGCCCGTGATGACGATCGCCTGCGCAGGACATGCCGTAGCACGGTCGATCACCGTCCGTACGTCGGTCGGGGGATAGAGCCTGGGGTTCCACGTGTATTTGGCGTCGCACCAGCGGCATCCCACGTCGCATCCGCCCAGGCGGATGAAATAGGCGGGTTTCCCGGCATGGAAGCCCTCGCCCTGGATCGTGTAGAAATCTTCGACCAGGGGCAGCTTGCGCCCGCCGTCGAGCTGTTCGATATCGGTCTTCAGAGCCATCTATTCGGTAACCACGTAAATATCCTTCAGGCTGCGTCCCAACTGGTCGTAGTCCAGGCCGTAGCCCACGATGAACTCGTTGCCGATCTCCATGGCGCGGTACTTGATCGGCAGTTGCTTGCGGTAGGAACCCGGTTTGAAAAAAAGCGTGCAGACCTCGATGCTCGCGGGATTATGCGACTTCAGCTCGCCGATCATGTGCTCGATGCTCTCGCCCGTGTCGACGATGTCCTCGACGATGATCACATGGCGGCCTTCGATGCTGTTGTTCAGCCCGATCAGGTTCTTCACGCACCCCGTCGAGCAAGTACCTTCGTACGAGGCCAGCTTCACGAACGACAGCTCGTTGTTGAACTCGATTTTCTTGATCAGGTCGCTCATGAACATGAACGAGCCGTTCAGTACGCCCACGAACAACGGCGTCTCCTTGTCGCGGTAGTCCTCGTTGATGCGGCAGGCTACGGCGGCCACGGCCTCGTCGATCTTGGCGGCGGGGATCATGATCCTGAACTTTTTGTCGTGAAGTTTGATGATATCCTCCATTTCAGTTACGGTTATTTGTGCAAAAATAACTATTTGCCTGCAAGAAACGAACGATTCCGACAAAAATAATCCGAAATAATGCGAATCCCCCAAAGGCTGTTGCCCGTTTCCGAGCCGGCAGCAGGCCGGATCGACAACACATAATTCCGGCAGGAGGCAAGAAAAAACCGTCCCATGCAGTGAGGACGGCCTTTCAATATTACACCTAATCGTACTTACGGGATATTGGGTGTATCCCAGACTTTGGTTTGCGTGCAACTGATCCGAAGCGTTTCACTGCCGCAGCGCATCCTGAATTCCCCCTCCTCGAGCCTCCAGCAGCCGTCGTGCCCGACGAAGGCCAGGTCGCTGGCCGGAACAGCGAACGTCACCGTGCGGGATTCGCCCGGTTCGAGCGCAACCTTCTCGAAATCACGCAGGCGGATTACATCCGGTGTAAGGCTGGCGACCAGGTCGCTCGAATAGAGCATCACGGCCTCCTTGCCGGCCACTTTACCGACGTTGGTCACATCGACCGTAAAGGTCAGCACATCGTCGGCACCGAACATGCGGCGGTCGACACCGAAATTGCTATATGCAAATTCCGTATAGCTCAGCCCATGCCCGAACGGCCACTGCACATCCATCACGGCGTCGTAATTGTATTCGCCCGTCATGGCTGCCATATTCTCGCAGGGCTTATAGTCGTAAGTCGCCAATGCACCGACCATGCGCGGATAAGTGAACGGCAATCGGGCGCTGAAATTTGCATCTCCCGCAAGCAGGTCGGCCAGGGCATCGCCGCCGTAATTGCCCGGCAGCAGGATGTCGACCACGGCCTGCGCAAGCGGCTCGATATCGCCTATGACGCGCGGGCGGCCTTCATTGAGGATCAGCACAAGCGGCTTCCCGGTCGCCGCAAGGGCCCGCACCAGCTCCTTCTGGTTCTGAGAAAGGTTCAGGTCATCCATGTTACCAGGCGTTTCGCAGTAGGAATTTTCGCCTATACAGGCAATAATCACATCGGCTCCGGCCGCCGCTGATACGGCCTTGTCGATCCCTGTCACGCACTCTTCCTGCCAGTTGTCATAGCGGGGCGGCGCATACTCCACACCGGGGACATAGTCCACATGGTCGAATTTATTGCGTAAAGCCTCATAAATGGTATTGTAGTCCCCGGCAAATTCGTCACAGCGGTCGCCCTGCCACGAATACGACCATCCTCCGTTGAGGCAGCGCATCGAATTGGCATTCGGCCCCGCGAGCAGTATCCGTGCAGACCGCTCCAGCGGCAACAGGCCGCCTTCGTTCTTGAGCAGTACCTCCGACTCCACGGCAGCCTGCAATGCCACGGCAGCATATTCGTCACTGGCGAATTCCGGGAAATCGCCGGTATTCCAAAACGGTTTTTCGAAAAGGCCGAGGCGGAATTTCAGGCGCAGCACACGGCTCACCGCATCGTCGATGCGCTCCATGGAGACCTGCCCCTCCTCGACAAGTTCCCTGAGATAGATACAGAAATCCCAACTCGACGGTACCATAGCCATGTCGATACCGGCATTGACCGCAATGCGCACGGCATCCTTACGGCTCGCGGCAATATGGTCGCGCTCGCAAAGGTTGTAGATGTCATTCCAGTCCGTCACGATCAGACCGTCCCAGTTGAGTTCCTCCTTGACCCATCCCGTGAGCAACTCCCGGTCTGCATGGAACGGCATACCGCCGTTGCTGGCCGAGTTGACCATCAGCGACAGCGCCCCGGCCCGAATGCACTCCATAAAAGGAGCGAAATACTTCTCCCTCAACACATTTCGAGTCACCGAAGAGGGTGTGCGATCCTTGCCCGACACGGGTACGCCATAGGCCATGAAATGCTTGATGCAGGCCGCGACATGACGGTCGTCGACACGGTTGGGATCATCCCCCTGGAATCCGAGCACCGACGCCACGGCCATCTGCGAATTGACGTAAGTGTCCTCGCCGTAACTCTCCCACATGCGCGGCCAGCGCGGATCGCGCCCCAGATCCATGACCGGGGCAAAGGTCCACGGTATCGCACATGCCCGGGTCTCATAAGCCGAAATTTCGGAGCATCTGCGCATGAGTCCGCGATTGAACGACGCCCCCATATTGATGCCCTGCGGAAAGAGGGTCGCCCCCTGCGTATAGGATGCGCCGTGAATCTGGTCTACCCCATAGATACAGGGAATCCCCAGTTCGTCGAGCGAACGTTGCTGGATGCAATTGATAAACCTGGCCCACACCTCACGGGGCTGCCCCACGCCGAAGGGAATATTCAGGATCGACCCAACCTTATAGCGGCCGATCACCGTATCGAGCAGCGCCTCGCTCAACACCGGGTGCTGCGGGTCGCTCTGGTCGATCACCACCCCGGCCGTCAACTGGCACATCTGCCCGATCTTCTCTTCGAGGGTCATCTTTTGGAGCAGCTCCCCGATGCGGGTTTCTATCTTTTTATCGGGCGCTATGGCCGGGGGTATCCGGGTACATGCGGCCAGTCCGCCCAGCAAGCCCAGAAACAAAATCGGAATTTTTTTCATTTCTATTTTTGATATTCGGTTTTCTGGTATATCCACTCAAGGTCTTTTCTGAACCGGCACCTGCCCCGAATCCGTACCGGCAACGCAAATACCACAGGTACAAACCCCGGAGGCCATGCTGTCCGGGTTCCGGCACGAGAGAATCAGGGGGGGGGCATCAGCGGTTCGTCGAAGCATATACCTCGGGAGTTTCGAGATAGGTATAATAATTCTCCACATCATGACACGCGTCGACGTAGAGTTCGGCAATGCTGCCGGCAGGTTTCCCTCCGGCAAACAGGGCCGCCTTCACGGTCGTCCCGGCCTCCACGACGAACGGGCCGGAGTAGATGTCCGACCCGACCGTCGGGTCGCTGCCGTCGAGCGTATAACGCACTTCGGCCGGATATTTTTCCGTATCCAGCGTAACCCGGGCCTTGCGGCCCTCCCTGACGATGCGTGCCGTGATCTCGACATCGTTGCTAAGCGTGAAGGCATTGACCCCACGGGCAAGCAAGCGGGGGATCTGGCTATTGACACGACGGCGGAAGTCCGCCCACAGACGGCGCTCCCGGGGTGTCCATCCCAATTCGGCAATGGCGAGCAGGCGCGGAAAAATCATGTATTCCAAATGCTCGGGAGTACCTATGAACTCGGCCCATGTGCATCCCTGCACCCCGATAATATGCGATGCAGCATTCGGGCGGATGTGCTCGACCGAATCCGGGGCCACATATTCGCCTTTAACAAGCGACTCGTTGGCCGCAGCCCTTTCGGGCGTATCGGGGACAGGTTCGAAGCTGTACATTTTCTTGATGGGTGAGAATCCGCTCATCGCCCGCGGCTGCGTGTGCGGATTAGCCTGGTACCAGTCGAAATAGATGATTTCGCCCGGAGACATGACCGCGTCGTACCCGCGGTTGGCGGCTTCGATAGCCCCCCTCTGTCCGCGGTACGAAATCGCAACGGACGTAGGCCGCAGATTGTTCCGCAGTATCTCGTCCCACCCGACCATCATCCGGCCGTGTTCGGCAAGGAATTTTTCGGCATGTTCGATCAGGTAACACTGCACTTCGTCCAGACCACCCAGCTCCTTGGCGAGCAACTGGCATTTGGGGCAGGTTTTCCAGGCGGCCTTGCGGGCTTCGTCGCCGCCGATGTGTATCCGCCGGGAAGGAAAAAGCTCCATAACCTCGGTCAGCACACCGTCCATGAATTCGAAAGTTGCGGGATTGCCTACGCAGAATTCGCCGCTCGTATAGGGCTTTCCGCTGCAACACAATTCCGGATAGCCGATAAAAACCTCGTCGGAGTGCGCCGGGAATTCAATCTCGGGAATCACCTCGATATAACGGGCCGCAGCATAAGCCACGATCTGCCGGATGTCATCCTTCGTATAATAACCGCCATAGGCCCCGGGCGTCCCCTCCGGAACGTAGCGTCTGTCGCCGAATTCCCACCACTTGAGCCAGTCGGCCTCCGTCCGGAAAGCTCCGAGCCGGGTCAGCAAAGGGTACCTGTCGATCTGAATGCGCCAGCCACCGTTGTCGGTCAGGTGCAGGTGGAAGACATTAAGCTTGTAACGTGCCATTTCATCGAGTATCTTGAAAACCTCTTCTTTGGCAAAGAAATGGCGCGAAACGTCGAGATGGATACCCCGGTAGCCGAAACGCGGATTATCGGTAATCTTCACACACGGGATACCTTTTGCCGTGAGCAGCTGCAGCAGCGTCTGCCGGGCATAGAACAGCCCGGCGGAGTCGGCCGCGGTGATCCGGATGCCGTCGCTGCGGACTTCGAGCCCATACCCCTCGCGTGAAAGGTTCGGCGAAGAGGCATCGAGTTCACAGACGACCCTGCCGTCGGCGACACCCCGGGCGAAAGACACGCTGTCGGTCTGGAAATAGCCGCCGGTAAAGGTCATCTCCGCGGGCAGGGGAACAAGGTCTGCACCCGGCTGCGGATCGTGGCATGCCACCGCAAAAAGCAGGCTCGCGGCAACGGAAATCTCTGAAATGATTCTCATATACGGAATAGAAATTAATACTCCTTGCCGGGGAGCCCGGACAACCGGGCTCCGCCGGAAAGGGCAGGAATGAATAAAATGGATTGAATGTACTATTTGAACGATATCCAGGTGTGTTCCCAAGGCTCGCTCGAAGCATCTTTCAGGACGATCTCCTTGCCGAAGGAGGTGATCTTGCGCGAATTATAGATCAGGTTGTCGAAATCTATACTCGTATAGGTATTGTTGACATTTACCTGCGAGGGCTGGCACCCGAGCCCGTCGAGGATCGTCACATTGCGGAAGACCACATTCTTCATCTCGCAGGACTCGCCTTTGTTGACCTGGCTGGTATAGATCGGGGTGCCCGAAGAATGGATATTGTCCACCACGCAGTCTTCGAAGAGCACGTTGTCGATCAGCGCCGGCCCTCCGGCCTCCGAAAAATCGCCCAGTTCCTGCATAATGGCGAGCGCCTGTCCGCGGGCAGCCTCCAGCACGGTACAGTTGCGGATCTCGATATTGCGGATATCGCCCGATGCCCACCATACGTTGCCGCACTCGGGGCCCACGACGATGCCGCGGGCATAGTCGCCCCAGATGATACAGTTGGTGATCCTGATGTCGTGGACATTGCCATAGGGATCGGCATTGGAACGCACCTTGAGCGTGATGCAATCGTCGTAAGCACGCAACATGCAATCGTTGATCGTGGCCCCGGTGACCGTACACAGGTCGATACCGTCGCCGTTGAGATCCCAGTGGATCATATTGATGTTTTCAATGGCCACGTTATCGGTATTCATGACGCGCAGGCACCAACTCGGGGCATCGATCATCGTAACGCCTTCGATCCGGAAGTCCGTATAGCCGCCCTCGTGTTTGTTCCCCTGCACGTCGATCATCACATCGGCGTTGGAAAACTCCTCGCCCCAATGGCGCATCTTCTCGCCGGAGATGACGCCCCGGCCTGCAATCGTCACGCCGTTGCCCCTGACCTGTATGTTCTGCGGATAGAGCACCGCCCCTTCGTCGACATAGAGCGTTTGCCCCTCGGTCAGGACGATAATGCCTTCCGTATGCTCACCGGGGCCATAGTAGCTCACATTGCCGCCCGACACCGCAGGCTTCCGTGTATCGGGACGGCTCGGCATGAGGAACAGGTTGTGGTAGCGGTCGCCGTCGAACTCGACCGACACCTTGCGTTTCTCATACGCCGGAAGCGTGAATTCGACCGTATTGCTGCTGGCGCTCTCCTTGGTCGTAATCCCGTACGCCGACGGACGTACGGCCACACGCGAAAATCCGCTGCGTTTTTCGACCTTCACACGCACGGCATCCGCAAAATCGTGGGTAAAGAGCGCATAACACATCGTATCGCGCAGTTTCTTGGAGTTGTCCCAGTCATTCCATATTTCCTCGTGATGGTTCGGGGAATCGGAACAAAGGGCATTGCGCACCTCGACGGTCTGCCAGCGGCGATCCTTGAGCACGTATACGTTGTAATAGGGATTCGCGTCCCTGAACTTGTCATCGCCCGGCAGCACCGGGAAGAATTCGCCCTTCGTCAATTCACCGCCCTGTTCACCGTAGGCCGCAACGCGGTAAGCCACATCGTACGTGAACTCCTCTTCCAGTTTCGAGAAGTCTATCTCCAGGTCGATCGTCTGCCCTGCAGCGACACCCTCCCGCAGCATCATGTAACCATCTGCTTCCGAATTGGGGAACCTGACCTTGAACCCCAATTTCCAGGCCGCTGTCTGCCGGGCCATCGGGAAGATGTTGAACTCCGCCCCCGCGCGGCCTACCTCGACCTGTTTTTCCAGCGCCTCACCGAAAGGTTCGGTCTTTCCCGAAGCGATGTAAAGCGCATCGGTCATACGCGGAAGGGTGAGTACGACGGATCGCAGCGTATCGGGGGCATTTACCAGTACCACCTTCACGGACGAGGTAAGCGGTTTGAGCGTAAAACCCTTGCTTATCTGCTGCCGCGTCGCGCATTGCATCCAGATCGCAGGGATTTCGGCGTCGATATCCTCCACACGCAGGATATACTCGGTCGAGTGCGCCCCGGTGGAGGTGTTCGTAAACGAGAGGTTGTCCTGCGAGGCGAATGCGAGCGCCGTCGCCCGGTTGCCGGATGTTTCGATCCCCCGCAGGGCAGCCTGGCTGGGAGCCATTTCCACCTCCGTACAGCGGTTGTCGTCGAAGCAGAAGATAGCCTGCGGCCAAGAGGCGATCCCGTCAGGAGTATACCCGTCCTGAGTGTTGTAATCGGGATTGAAGGCAAACGTATCGTCCTCGGCGCAGGATGCCGAACAGAAGATCGCCGCAAACGCGAATGTCGCCCAAATCTTGTTTTTCATCGTATCGTATTTTTATCGGTTTGACTATTTCCAACCGTCGTTTTGGACGAGGTTGTGATTTTTGAAAAGCTCGGCATCCGCAATCGGATAGAAATTCATCCTGTCCTCCCAGCCGCGCTGCTGGATCACCGACCGCATATAGCTGAACGAGCCATCGTTCTGCGGAGTAATCGTAAGCCCATAAACCTTCGTCGTTTCGGCACCGATCTTCCAGCGGCGGATGTCCCAGAAACGATGCCCCTCGAAGGCCAGTTCCACACGACGCTCGTTGCGCAGACGCTTCACGAAGGCCGCATAATCCGTTTCCGTAATCCCCGGCATATTGTACCGGGCACGGACTGCATTGAGCGCCTCGCGTGGTGAGAGCGTATACTCCACCTCCCCCTTCATGCCCGTAAAATCGGGGTTCTGCGTAGCGGCAGCCAATGCCTCGGCATAGTTCAGCAACACCTCGGCATAACGGAAGAAGGGAAAGATGTGCTGATAACTCATCTCGCTGCCCGTCACGAAACTCGTCGCCTCGACAATGTGTTTGCGCAGGTAGTACGAAGTCGGTGTAGCACCGTCGAGCGGCCGGCCATTACGGCCGCCGACATACGACTGGACGGGCTGTCCCTTGAACGTCGCCCCGTTGTATATCAGCGTCCTGGCAAAGCGCGGATCGCGTGCCGACGCAATGAACATCCGCGACCGCATCGACTCGTCGTTCCAGTCGAACGGTTCGCCCGTCGCCATATCGAATGCCTCGGCGAGGTTCTGCGACGGGCAGACGCCCGAATTCCCGCCTTCGAAGCCTACCGGGAAATTGGCCGCCTCGAAATCGCTGCTCACCGGGCACCACTTGCCGAAGATCAGTCCCTGCGCATCGGCATTGTTCGTGGTTTCCTCGCTGACAAGCTTGTAAATACCGGCATCTATGAGCTCCTTGGCCGCGGCCGCGGCTTCCAGGTAACGGCCTGCATCACCGCCGGGGTTGTTGAGCGGACTGGCGGCATATAGCAGCATACGCGCCTTGAGCGCCATCGCCATGCCCTTTGTCACACGGGCGACTTCACCCTTTTCCGTCCCCAGATAGGTCTTGGGCAACGACGGGATTACGGCATCGCATTCCGAGACGATCCATCCGGCGGCATCGTCGTACGAGACCGGAACGAGCGTATTGACCTCCTGCATCGTGAACGAACGGTCACCGATCACGATCCGGTTATAGCGCCGGAGCAATTCGAAATGGAAATAGGCACGCAGGGCCCTCACTTCGAACGGATAGTTCTTGAGCTCCGCCAGATTCGTCTTGTAATTGTCCTGATACTGTGCCTCGGGAAAATCATCCGGGCAGTTGTCGAGGAAATAGTTGGCCGCGGCAATAGCCGAATAGAGCGAAGCCCAGCGGTCGTCGATCAGATTCGTACCGTTCCAGCTCCCGTCGTAAAAGCGTTTGATACCGCCCGTAGACCAGGCGTATACCGCATCGTCGGTCGCAGCGTCGATCATCGTACCTTCGACATCCAGCAACCCTTCCTGCACATACGAGTAGACGTTCGTCGCACTCTGCTTCACGCGGTCGAAGGTCGAGAATTGATATTTCGTCGTCTGGTACACCGACTCGTCGAGTTCCAGGAAATCGCTGCACGCAGCCATCAGGAGCGTGCATCCGGCTAATAGGATCAGGTATTTTTTCATCGTTGTGGCGTATTTAGAATATGACATTCAGGCCGATCTGGTAGCTGCGTGACGAGGGATACCCCGTGCTGACGTATTCCGGATCGAGAATACCGACATGGTCGGCCGAGAAAAGGTTCAGGCCGCGGAAATAGAAGCTGCATTCGCGCATACGCAGTTTGCGGGCAATCTTCGACGGCAATTTGTAGTAAGCCTGCAATGTACGCAATTTCAGGAAATTGCCGTTTTCCGTCCATAGTGAACTTTGCGTGTAGTTATTCCCGTTTGCCAATGTGGTCAGGCGCGGATAGCGGCCTTCGGTATTGAAGCGTGACCAGCGGTGCTCCATATAGTACTCCGAAACGTTGCGGTCGTTGCCGTACAGCGGCTGGTAGATGCTCGACAGCGTCGTCTCCAGCGTCGAATGGGCGACACCCTGGAAATAGGCGCTGACACCGAAGCCCCTGTATTTCAGCTCGACGCTGAAGCCGTAATAAATCTCGGGCACCGCGGCATAGAGCTGGTAGGTGCGGTCGTAGTCGTCGATCCTGCCATCGCGGTTCAGGTCGCGGTATTTCACGTCGCCCGGGCGTACCGTATTCTGGTACGAGGAGACAGGAAGCCCCTCCCGGAGCGAACCGTCGGCATTGAAATCGCCGTCCTGGTACATCCCATCGGCCACCAATCCGTAGAACGTCCCTACCGGCTGCCCTGTAATACGCATATAGTCAAAAGGTTTGTATTCCTCTTCCTTGTTGAGTATCTTATTGCGGGCATAGGCGATATTCCCCCGCACGGCATATCCGAAGTCGCCTGTGCGGCGGCGCCATCCCACAGCCAATTCCCCGCCATAGTTGCGCACCTTACCGGTAAAGACGTCGGGCACGCCGACTCCCAGCACGCTGGAAACGGTACCCGCGGCCGACGTCCGGATGTTATGACGCATGTTGCGGAAGAAATCCACCTCGACGCTCAGGCTTCCCAGCAGGCTGAGTTCCAACCCGACATTGGTTTTATAGTCGCGTTCGGGTTCGATCCCCGCAGACGGCAACGCCCCTTGCGCGAGGCTGTTCGACGAAGTGATCCCGGCAAAAATATAACTGTTGCCCGGGCCGTTGAACTGCTTGTCCATGTCATACGACAATCGCGCGTCCATACCCACAATGCCGAACGACGCGCGCAGTTTCAGCAGGTCGACGACACGGCTGTCACGCAGGAACGCCTCGTTCGAGATGATCCATGCGCCCGACACGGCAGGATAGAAGCGGTACTTGTCCCCGTAGGGCATACGGCTGCTCCCGCCGTAAGTAGCGACGGCATTGACCACGTAGCGGTCGTCGTAATTGTAGCCGGCGCTGGCAATATAGTCACGGTACATGTACGTATTGTTGGCTCCGCGGTAACGGGATTTGTTCTCGCTGAAAATCAGGCGCCCCGTCACCGTATGTTTTCCGAAAGAACGGTCGTAGAGCACCTTGGCCCACACCGACGCCCGCATGACCGAATAGGAAAGGAAGCTGTCGAATGCCAGTTCGGTATCGTTCCCCTGCGGAACGAATGCCAGGGAAGCGGCATTGCCGTCCGCATCGAAGACCGTCGAGGTATTCGAATAGGCGTATTTGCGTGAGTGCGCATCGGTAATCTCCGCGGAATTGTCATAGGCGACACGCACCTGTACCGAAAGTCCCGGGGTTAGTGCCGACAAGTCCTGATCGATCGTCAGGTCGGCGAACAGCGTACGTTGCAGCAGCGTGTTGTACCCGCCCGCGGTCTTGTCGGCCAGGGGATTGGCGAACAGCTGGCTGCGGGCCCAGCCCCCGCCGGGAACCCGGATCGGGAACGCTGCCGACGGCGTGTCGTACATATCGTCGAGCGCGACGCCCGCATTTGGCAGTTGGTATTGCATCAGCCGCCCCATCAGGTTCATCCGTGCAGTCGTGGTTTTCGTGATCGCGGCCTCGAGATTCGAACGCAGCTTGAGGGAGTACATCTCGACCTGGGTCGAATAGCCGTCGTTCAGGTCGGTATTATCCAGGAACCCGCGGTTGGAGTTGTAGTTGGCCAGCACGAAATAGCGCATACTGCCGCCGCTCCCGTCGAACGAGAGATTCAGGTCGTGGTTGAAACCCGCATTGCGGAGCACGGCCTTCCGCCAGTCGACATTGGGCAGTACATCGGTGCGCTCCCCCCGCACCATCGAACGGATGTCGCGCTGCGTATAGCGGGGTGCGAGCCCGTCGTTTTCCAACGCCTCGTTGACAGCCGTCGCATAGGTCGCGGCATCGGCCATATCGGGAATCCGGAACGGGGTCTGCACACTGAAATTGTAGTCGATACGGGTACGCAGGCCGTGGTCGCCGCCGCGCCGGGTCGTAATGGCGACGATACCGTCGGCGCCCCGGTTACCGTAGAGTGCCAGCGATGCGGCGTCCTTCAGCACGGTGATGTGCTCCACTTCCTCCCGATCCAGGCAGGCCGCATCGCGTTCGATGCCGTCGACCAGTACGACCACACTGTTCCCGCCGAACGAACCGACGCCGCGCACATTCAGGTCGGGCGCCGAGTCCCACGGCAGGTTCTCGCCCTGGCGCACGCCAAGTCCCGGAATCAGGCCGTAAAGGTTGCTCATCAGGTCGGTACGGCCGCCCGCTTCGATCTCACGTGCCGTAGCGCCGGCGAGCGATGCCGACGCGGAGCCTTTGCGGATGCGCTCGTCATAGCCCACGTCGAACAGCACGTCATCGTCCGTCAGACGGATATGCATCTCGCCACCGCTGACGGCTACCGTGCGGCTCATGCGGTTCAGAAGGGTAAGCGTCATGCGGTCACCCTCCCCGGCATCGACCTCGGCCATGCCGTCGGCGCCCGTAACCGCCACGGGGGTTCGCCCGCGGCCGAGCGTCACGGCAACCTCGCCCAGCGGCTTGTCCCATGCATCGGTCACATACACCTTGACGCGCTGCGCCTGTGCCAGCGGGCAAACGGCAGTCAGGAACAGCAGTATGATTGATATCTTTTTCATTGTATGCTCTCTGTTTGTTTAACCATGTATGTCTACCATCCGGCATTCTGAGTCAGGCCGTACCCCTTGTTGACTTCGTTCGAAGGAAAGGCACTCAGATACCACTTCGGATCAAAGCTGTTCTTCCAGGCGCGGTCGGTTTCGGGAACCGGCTCAGAGAAATTGAACCGGAAATTCGAGGAATCCGTTCCGTCCAGGATCGTCACCCTGATCCCGTAAAGCGTCTGCCGGAAAATATCGGCACGTTTCCAGCGCACGATGTCGAACCAACGAATCTCCTCGAAGGCGAATTCCCGGGCCCGCTCGTCGAGTATCTCCTCGCGCAGCTCGGCATCCCCGGCAAGCGCACATTCGGGATAGGACGGCAGCACCTTGTCGCGGTGCAGGCGGTGCAGCAATTCGTCGGTCATGGAGGGCAGCCCCACGCGGTTGCGGGTTTTGTCGAGCCACTTGCAGGCCTCGTCCTTGCGCCCCGTCTCGTTCAGTGCCTCGGCATAGGCCAGGTAAACCTCGGCCAGGCGCATATAGGAATAGTTCATCGGTTTGTCGTAGAACGTCGCACGGTTATAGTCCCAGAGGTATTTACGGTTGCAGAAACCCGTTGCGGCCCGATCCTTGGCATAGTTCACCAAATCCTCGCTGCCACCGCCTTCCCACATCTGGGCCACACGGTCGCGGAACGGGCCGCCGGGCACCATCACCGACTGGTAGAGGCGCGGATCCCGGTTCGAGAAAGGATTGTCCGTCACCGTTCCGGCCGAATTGTGCGTCCGGATCCATTCGGCATAAGGCGCCGGTTCCCCGTTCGAGAAAGGGAATTTATCGACATAGTTAAGCGTCACGCAGCCACCGCCGTACCCCTGGGCGTTCGCGCCGTTGAAATCGGTCGAAATGCCGAAGTAATAGGCATGGTAAGTATCGCCGTAGGTACGCTTCGACCGCCCGGTGGCAATCAGTATTTCGCCGTTGTAACGGTCTGCATAGCATGCACCGAATGCCTTTCCGTAACCTTCGGCCGTCTTTTCGGTCGCCTCGACGAGTTTATAGGGATTGCCGTTGTTGGCATTCTCCGTGATGAACTCTTCGCAAGCCGTAACCACGCGGTTCCAGCGCTGGGCATCGTAATTGCCGTACCATGCCACTTTACGGACACTCTCCTCGGCGATCTTGCCGATATTGCCCAGTACCGGTTGTTGCGGCTCGGCATAAGGCTGGTTCGCATTGAACAAGGGGCTGGCCGCATAGAGCAGCACACGAATCTTGAGCGCCAGCGCCGAAGCTTTCGTAAAACGCCCGTCATCGGCCGGGTCGACCGTCCATGGGAGCTCCCGGGCAGCCTGTTCGCACAGCGCGACGATGTATTCGACCGTCTCTTCGAAAGTCCGGCGCGAATAGTCTATATCGGCCTCCTTACCCGCCTCGACGGCTGTCTTGAGCAGGGGAACCCCACCGAAGTGGCGCAGCAATTCGTGGTACTGGCACGCAATGACCATTCGGGCCTCGCCCTTGCGCCGAATCTTTTCCGCCTCGCTCATATCGGGCACACGGTCAACATTCTCGATGTAGAGGAACGCCTTGCGGATACCCGTCCACGTCACGTCCTGCTCGGGGTTAAACCCCATCTTCGTACCACTCGACTCATTCTCGGTCTCGGCGTCGTATGCGCCCCCGTAATACATGCTGTAAACGCCGCCCCACGAACAATGCGTGCTGATGATATCGGTCAGGGCATCGAGGTTGTCCCATGCCAGTTTGTTACCGGCATTCTGGTGTTCGTACGACCCGCCGTTAACGCTGGGATTGTGCATCGTGAGCCCGCAGCGCAACGTGGCATAGGCCGAATTGAGGGCCCGGTCGGCATAGAGCTTCGACGAGAAGATCGTGTCGACGGTCACATCGCCGCCGGGCGCTTTCTCCAGGAACCCGTCCCCGAATTTCAGGTCGCTGCAATTGGTCAGTCCCGACACGAAACCGCCCAAGATCAGAATGGATATTATCGTCTTTTTCATAGTGGAGTGTCGATTAGAATGTGATGTTAACACCGAAGTTGAAAATGCGCACGTTCGGGTAGGAATCGATATTCGAACCGCTCGTCGCCCCCTCGGGGTCGATATCGATGTCGTTGAGATCCGAGAAAAGCGTCAACAGGTTGTACCCGCTGAAATAAACCTTCAGCGACTTGACGCCGACCTTCCGGAATGCCGGAATATCCCTGAACGTATAACCTATTTCGGCAACCTTCAGCCGCAGGTACGAGCCGTCCATCAGCCACAGGTCGGAATCCTCCAGGTAGTGCGACTTGTTGAGGAAGGTCAGCCGTGGAAAACGCGCATCGGGGTTCTCGGGCGTCCAACGCCCGTCGGCCAGGAATTTGAGCAGCGCACGGCCGTTTGTACTGCCGAAAGCATTACGGTATTCGCCGCTGAGCATACGCGAGGCATGCAGGCCGGCCGTCCACTGCATCGAAATTTCGAAATTCTTGTACCGGAATCCGCCCAGCAGGCCGAGCACGTAGTCCGGACGCTGACTGTAACCGAAGTAGGTCTTGTCGTTGCCGTCGATCTTGCCGTCCCCGTTGAGGTCTTTAAAGAGCGCGTCGCCTGGGCGGGGTGATCCCAGCGACATGACGGGTAGCAGCGGCTTCCCCTCGCCGTCGGTCTTCAGGGCCCCGTCGGCATCGAAGTCATCGGCTTGCAGGAAACGGTCGAACCTGTACCCGTAGTTCAGTCCCGTGCTGCGTCCGGTCTGAGCCATCCACGGATAGTTGGGCATGACTTCGTCCATAAAAATAATCTTGTTCTTCGAGTAGGAGACGTTGCCCTGTACCCACCAGTCGATCTTCTCGGTACGCGAATTCCAGCCCAGTGAGATTTCATAGCCCCGGTTATCGACCTCTCCCAGATTGATCAGCGGCAGCTCGATGGCGACGATCGACGGCAGCGTATTGCGGGTCGAAAGAATGTCGTAGCGGTGTTCGAAGAAGTAGTCGGCCGTCAGGCTGAGGCGCGCACCGAACATTTTGAGGTCGATGCCATAGTTCTGCTTGCGTACTTTTTCCCACGTCACCTCGGAGTTCCCGACCGTATTTTCGACCGCATCGGGCAGCATCGTCATACTTCCGCCCATACCGAACTGGTAGCTGCCGTAGCCGTTCTGCCATACGGCATGGTTGCCCGTCCACGAGCCGTCGAGGTAGAGGAAACGGGCACCGCTGTACTTGTCGTTCCCGACCAGTCCGAACGAGGCCCTCAGCTTCAGGAAGTCGACGGTTTGCTGGTTCTTCATGAAATTCTCCTCGGAGACGATCCAACCCACGGAACCTGCAGGGAAGAACCCGTAGCGCTTTTTGGGGGCGAAATTCTCGGAGCCGTTGTAACCGGCGTTGAAATCGACCAGGTAGCGGTTCTTGTAGGCATAGGTCAAACGCCCCACATACCCCACATAGGCGGTCGGGATGTCGGTATACTGGCCCGGGTAGTAGGTCTTCGACTGGTTGTAAAGCAACAGTGCCGACACCGCATGGTCGCCGAACGTACGCTGATAATTGAGGCTCGCCTCGACATACCAGTTGCGTAATTTGCCCGACCCGTCCTCACCATAGGTCATCGGCTCGCGCATACCCGTCACGCCGTCGGTCTGGTAGACGATCGTATTGTCGAACCGCGGGTCTGAAACATCCATTCCGGGTTGGGTGATCGACCCCAGATAAATCGGCGTATAGGAACTGTTCGTACCGGTCGGCGCGCGTTTGGTCGCCAGATAGTAGGAAGTATTGTACGCTCCCTTCACATTGAGGGTCAATCCCTTGGTAATCACATCGAGGTTCTGGGAAAGCGCAAGGTCGAGGTTCAGTTCATTCTGGGTCGTTTTGCGGTAACCCCAGTTGTAGTAGCAGTCCAGCCCGCTCGTGAGTTCCGTAAGTGGGATGTAGTTGTTCTTGTAATTGTAGATGTACTTCCCGTCGACGAAACCCGGACTTGCGAACGGCGTACACCACATGATATTCTGCCAGAGCGAATAGGTCAGCGGTTCTCGTTTGTCGCTCACGCGCCCGCCGATATTGACTTTCAACTGAGTCGTATTCGTAATGTCTACGTCGATGTTCGAGCGGTAGTTGAAGCGCTGATAATTGTAATTCGGGTCATAACTCTCGTCGAAACGCTTCATCATACCGTCCTGGTCGAGGTAACCCAACGACACGAAATAGCGGATGCGGTCACCGCCGCCCGACAGGGTCGCGTTGTGCTGTGTCTGCCAGGCGACGTTCTTGAAGATGTATTTGCTCCAGTCCACATCCGGGAACATGATCGGATCGGCCTTCGTGCGGAACATTTCCGTTACGAACGGCGAAAAGGTGAGCTGGTCATCCTTAATGCCGGGATTGTCGGAGCGCTGGGCCTCGGAATAGAGCGTAGCGTAAGTATAACTGTCGACACCGGTCAGGTGGCGCAGCGACTGAGTCAGTCCGAAGGTCGAATTCCACGAAATCTGTGGCTTGCCCTTCGTACCGCGCCGTGTCGTGACCAGGATGACGCCATTGGCGCCGCGGACACCGAATACGGCCGTCGATGATGCATCCTTGAGGACGGTCACACTCTCGATCTCGTGCGAGTCCATCTGGAAAAACGAACGCTCGACACCGTCCACCAGGATAAGCGGCTTCGACGCCTCGTTCGAAAGCGATCCCGTACCGCGGACATAAATGTCGGGGTCTTCGGCACCGGGCTGTCCGGAAATCTGTACCGACGAAATGCCTGTCACGGCCCCCGCAAGGGCACTGCCGGCACTGCCGCTCGGTGACTTGAGCAGGTCTTTGGTATTGATCGAGGCGATGGCGCCCGTCACCGACACCTTTTTCTGTTGCCCGTAGGCGATGACCTGCACCTCCTCCAGCGCCTGCGCCTCTTCCTTCAGGCGGATTTCATTGTCCGCCGCAGCCACGAGCACCGACTCCCGGGGCTGGTAGCCAATATAGGAAACCGACACGAGCGGTTGATAGCGGACGGGAATCGTGATCCGGAATTCACCCTCGGAGTTGGTCGTCATACCGATTTGCGGGGCGTCCTTGACAACAATGGCGACACCGGCGAGCGGTACGGAACTTCTTTCGTCGACCACACGGCCCTTATACGTTACCGACCGGCTGCCGCCCTGGATGGCCTGCAAGCCCGCCGCATCCGGCTCTCCCGCGCCGGCGGCAAGTGCAAAAGCCGGGAACATCAGGCAGACGGCGATCAGATATATGGTTTGCTTCATGATTTGCGAGTTGTTACTGTTTGACATCTATGGCGATTGCATATTGCGCGGCCTGGTCGGCCTTTCCCACGACGACGTTTCCGCCCACCTTGAGCGTCGGCGTGAAACCGTCATCCAGGTAGTTGCTTCCGGCCACGTAGAACACGTCTTTCCAGCCCATCTTGTAGAGCAGCCACGCAGCCTGGCAGGTTCCCGTCCCCTCGGACACGGCGGCGACACCGAGTTTGTTGTCATAGGTCAGCCCGATGTACGAACGGCTGCGCGTGCCGTTCCAGGCTTCGCCCAGGGCCGTTTCCCATCCCGAATCGTTCCAATACATCTCCAGGCGGGTCAGCAGATGCCCCTCGCGTACCAACCACGGATGTCCCGACGCTGCGGAGACCACGTCCCACGGAATCCCCGACGCAAGATACCCGTCGCGTCCCGCCTCATCGACCCATTGGGTCATCCTGACCAGTCCGCCGTCGCGGATCCCCGCGTTCCAGAATTCGATGTGCCCGTCCTCGTAAAAACCGACCGTTCCGCGCCAGTCGCCCTCGGAATTGCGGTCGGAGAGCACTTTCCCATTGTAGTAAATCATCGTGCTCTCCTTGGTCATCATCCCCGTGAGTGCGACCAGCGAGGCAACGTCGTCCATGACCACCGAGCGGGCATCGTTGCTGACCATATAGGCTTTCGCCTTGTCAATGTCGATCGTGGCGAAGGCGAATTCGATTCCCTCGATCGTTTCGGTCGGGCGGTTTGCGGCCCAGTTGCCGATAAAGGCAAGGTAAACGTCCAGGTCACCGGCACCGGGATCCCAGCTCCATGGGGTTTCGGATGTTGCCGCACCGCGTACGGGTACGCTGTTGACCGTAGTTGCCTTATAGACATTGAGGAACGGATAGAGTTGCTGGTCGACATAATTGCCCGTGACCTCGCTAAACCCGTAGACGATCGGTTTGTCCATCACTTTCGAATAGTCGATCCTGACGTTGTAGATGCGCTCTTTGCCATCCATCTCGACTTTCAGTTGCCGGGTAAGCGACTCCGTGAAATCGAACGTCGTAGACGAGGCGATCGAAGCCCCCTCCATCAGAGCACCTTCGGCAAAATCGAGTTCGATTTCACCCCGATCCATACTCCGTTCATAAGTGATCGTAAGCGTCTTGCCCGATACGGAGACGCAGCCCCCGATTCCCGAAGCGGTCACCTTCGTGGCATCGATAATCGGAAATGCCTTCGACGAAATCGTGAACCACACCTTGACGATCCGGTTGTCGGGTGCCCGGAAGTTCAGCACCGGATAGGTATCCAGGTCGGCGGCGGTAACGTCCGTCGGGAAAATGACCGAATAGCCCTCGCTGAGCTCGACGTCGATCCGGGCATGTGAGAAATCCTCGGCCATATCGAATCTCAGGGCTAGGTTTTTATCATCTATCCGCTCCGCCGTAACCGTCTCGCCGTCGACGGTCACGCGGATTGACTTATAAGGCAGACCGCCGGACGCGACCGTCCGGTCGTCGGAACAGGAACAGAAGGACAGCGCCGCCGCGACGAATACGGCGCTCACGTAATTCACGTAATTCTTGTAGAAATCTGCTTTCATAGGTTAGGGTTTAGTTGGTTTATTCGGAAAGAAGGGAAAGGGATCGGACACTACGGTTCATCCGGGATGGCTGCAACATGTCATGGCATTGTTTTTTAGGTTAGTTTTCGGTTCCGCCAGCCCGTCCAAAGGGCTTTTGCCGGATACGAAAATACTCTGCCCGGACGGCTTCGAGGTTGAAATTTTACCGTAAAACGGCTCTGACGCAAATCGGCCGGCTGCAACAGCCGACCGACACAATGCAGGCAATACAATGCATAACAACACATTACACAAACACCTTCGGAAAATATCCGGGTTATACGATTTTTTCACCCTTGCCCTCGAGTTGTTCGATGAATTCCTTGGGGCTGATCCCGAACTTCTTCCGGAAACAGGTGCTGAAATACTTCGGGTCGTTGAACCCTACGGCATAAGCCAGGTCAGCGATCCGCATGTGGCGCTGCTGTTCCAGCAACCGGTAAGCCGCGCGCAGCCGTATGTCGACCATAAACGCGGTCGGAGTAAGCCCGGTCAGCGATTTGAGTTTCTCGGTGAGGACGGTACGCGACGTGTTCATTTCCCGTGTGAAATCGGCCTGCGAAAATTCACCGTCGTCGATATGCGCATTGACGCACGCCATCGCCCGGCGCATGAAATCTTCGTCCATCGAGGTATATTCCAACGCTTCGATCTCAAAGACAAGCTGGTTGCGGAAATGCGAACCTTTGCGCTCCTGCTTTCTGAGCTGGTTCACGATCTGTGCATGGAGCAGCTTGAAGTTGAACGGCTTGGTAACATAACCGTCAGCCCCCGAGTCATACCCTTCGATACGGCTGTCGTCCGTATTTTTGGCCGTCAGAAGGATGACAGGGATATGGCAATATTCGAACGTCCCCTTGATCTTGGCGCACAACTCGATCCCGTCCATCCCGGGCATCATGATGTCGGAAACGACCAGATCGACCGGTTTTTCGGCCAAAAGTTGCAGTGCCTCTTCGCCTCCGGATGCCATTTCGATGTGGAAATAAGCCGCCAGCAAGTTGGACACCAGCACCCGCAGTTCCTCGTTGTCATCCACGATCAGAATCGTATACATCAGCCCGTCTCCGGCAACCGCCTCGTCCGGCCGCATGGACGGCAACTCCGCCGATCCCGGCATCAAATCCGCCGAATCGGGCCCTGGCACCGATTCGTCGACCTCTTCCCCGGAGTAGGCGTCCCGGCCTATGGGCAATACGACCCGGAAACAATTTCCCTCCCGTTCGCTGCTCGAAACCCGGATATGCCCCTTGTGGATATCGGTCAGATCCTTCACCAGCGACAACCCGATACCCGTACCGATGGTATGGAACTTACGGTAATTACCGTCGTAGAAGCGCTTGAAAAGCCCGTCGATAGTCTGCTGGCTCATGCATTCACCGCTATTGGCGATCATTATACCGACAAAACCGGGGCTTTCCATCCCCACACGGATTTTTATTTCCCCTTCGTCGGGTGTGTATTTGGCAGCGTTGGAAAGCAGGTTGTAGACGATCTTATCGAGTTTGTCGGAATCGAACCAGCCTTCGATACGGTCGGCAGAACTCTGGAAGTAGACCCGAAGGCGCTTTTTCGATACCAGCGGGGCGAATGCCTCGACACATTTGCGAACGAATGCCGCCACATCGCCTTGCGAAACCCGGATCTTCAGGTTACCACTCTCGACCTTGCGGAATTCGAGTATCTGCTGGATGAGGCGCATCAGACGCGTCGCGTTGACCGAGATTACGTTGTAGAGCGCCTCCCGGTCTGTGGAGGTGCTGCGCAGGCTGTCAAGCGAGGTAATGATGATCGTCAGGGGCGTCATCAGCTCGTGGGTGACATTGGTAAAGAACTGCAATTTCGCGTGGTTCAGCTCCTCGGTTTTCCGGCGTTCGAATTTCGAAATGCGGATTTCATGCTGCATACGCAGTCGGTAGCGCAGGAAGCGGATCGCGCCGTAGGCCACCCCCGCAAGGGCTGCGAGATAGAACGCCACGGCCCACCACGAGCGCCAGGGTGCCGGCAGGATACGCACCTTCAGCACCCGCTCGTTGCTGCTCCAGACACCGTTGCCGCCCGCCGCCTGCAAATGGAAGGTATAAATGCCCGCAGGCAGGTTGTTGTAGGAGGCGAAGCGGTGCTGTGAATCGACCAATACGTACTCCTTGTCGAACCCGTCCAGCTTGTATTTAAAGATGTTGTCCCTCGGATTGGCATAGGAAAGCATCGAAAATTCGATATAGAAATTGTTTTGCCGGTGGGTCAGCGTCACCTCATCTGCATAGTCGATCTCCCGGGAGCTGATATGCTCCCGCTCCTTTTCCGGCATGGTACGCAGGGACTGGTTGTGAACCCGGAAATCGGTCAATACG
This sequence comes from Alistipes sp. UBA1686, assembly GCF_002320215.1. NCBI lineage: Bacteria > Pseudomonadati > Bacteroidota > Bacteroidia > Bacteroidales > Rikenellaceae > Alistipes > Alistipes sp. UBA1686. Next base: position 60,070 of record NZ_DCKA01000007.1, on the reverse strand, counting down.
ATCGGAAGTTTCGACTGGTGGGGCTGGATGCGGTTGCCCGTAAAGATGCGCAGTCCGTTCGAACCGCCGAACGCCATGCGTCCGTATTCGACACGTGCCGATGCATTGCGGTTGAAGAAGAACGATTGCAGGTCTGCCGTAATAATATAGGTGTTGATATGCTCGGGAGTACCGTTTTCGTCGGGCGAGAACGAGAACACGGCATCGTTGGTCGTAATCCACATGCGGCCGTTCTCATCCCTTGCAATGTTGGTGATCCCCTTTTTCTCGATGTTGGGAAATGCCGTGACCGCCTTGAAACGATCCTCCGAGGGCGAATATACCGCCAGTCCGTCGGCAATCGTCCCCGCCCAGAGGTTACCCGCATCGTCCGTACCGAGGCAATAGACGTTATCGGCCGTCATCCCCGCCCCGCGTCGATACTGGATCCAGTCACGTCTTTTCGTATCGACACGGATGATCCCGTCTCCGTTGGTCGCAATCCATACGACCCCGCCGCCGACGCAGCAGATATCGAATATGCGCGTCGATGCGAAGGGCGTCTTCCGCCCCAGCCACATGTCGAGCGTCGAGAGCTGCCCGGACGCCGATTCGATATAAATTCCCGACCTCGAACCGATCCACAAATTCCCGTCCGGATCCTCCCGCAGCGCGAGCACGCAGTCGTCGGCAAACAGCGGCAGCGTATTCCGGTTGATCTGGCGCACGCGATGGCGTTTCTCGTCGTAGCACCATACACCCGAACTCCACGTCGCAAAGCACAGTTCCGAAGTGGCGTTCCTCCTGATTATGGCATTGACGGTCGAAGTATAAGGCAGCACACACAGGTCGGGATGCTCCCGGTAGCTGACGATACGGCCGCTGCGGGTATTATACCTGATCAGCCCGAAATCGAGCAGCCCGAGCCAATATTCGCCCTCGCCGATGTAATACATACTCCGTACGGAACTGGTGTTGAAGCGGGCACGCACCGGATCGAGCCGGTTGAATTCGAATTTCATGCCTGCGGTCTGTATCTTGCAGACGCCGCCGCCCAGCATCCCGATCCACATGAGGTTGTCCCGGGCCCGCATAATCGAATTGACCTCGTTGTATGGCAGGTCGCCCACATCCTCGCCGGGTTTGAAATTCTGGAACGAGGGCCGGTGATCCGGGTCATGCAGGATACTCAGTCCGCTGCGGGTTCCCACCCACAGCGTGTTCTGCGTAATATCCTCTTCGATGGCATAGACAATGTCGTCGAGCAGCGCCGTATCGTCGTCTTCACGGTGCATGTAACGGGCATATTGCATCCGCCCGGGAGCATAGGGGTTTATCAGGCGGATCAGTCCCGCGCCCCATGTGCCCACCCAGACATTCCCGTCCGCATCGCAGAAGACGACATGCGCATGCCGCAGGATTTCGTCGTCATACGTGTAGGTACGTTCTTCGCGGAGATCGTAGCGCAGCAATCCGCTGCCGTAGGAGGCGACCCACAGGCTGCAATTGGCATCCTTGACGACCGAAGTGATGTCCGTGACGAGCTTCCCGTCGGCATTGCGCATCGTAACCGGACGGAAATAATGTTCCGAGGCATTTTTCCGGAACAGGCCTTTGTCGCTTCCGACCCATATCCCGTTACCCGTATCGCAGATAATGACCGAAATGTTGCAATCGTCGACCGCTTCGCAGCCCGTCGCCGAGATCGTGCCCGTCTTCTTGTCGAGCCGGAACAACCCGCGTTCCGTCCCGATCCAGATCACCTTGTCGCGGTCTTCGGCCACGACATTCACGAACGAATTGAACGCCACGCCCGAAACGTCGTGCATACCGTAAGTGACCACTCCGTACCCGTCATACCGTGCCAGGCCGTTATAGGTCGGAATCCAGATATACCCGTCGGAATCCTGATAGAGCTTGCGCACTTCGCTCGACGGCAGGATGTCGGAAGGGATCGGCTCGAACCGGATTTTGGAATAGGGTTCGGCAGACACGTACCCCACCATGGCAAGCATGGCCGACACAGCTGCAAAAAGGCGGGAAAGTATCAGATTCGGACGCATGAACGGTAGTTTTCGGAATTCTAAATTACACATTTTTTCCTCATCCGCAACGCCGGACACCCGATTTACCCCCGCGAAAGGCACACAAGAGAGGCTTTCCGGTAAATTTTCGACCTCCGACGAAGTTGACCGCCTTACTTTTATCCATCCGGAAGAAAATCCGGTAAAAATTCGCGGCCTCGACAAACCTTCCGGGCCGAAAACGGATTTACCCTGCAACCGTGGGATCTTCGAACACCATTGCCAATCGACGGACGGCCCCGTGAATCCGATTACGTCCCGGTCTTCATCCGCAAGCCTGAAAACGGCAACCGCTACGGCTTCGCCTTCGGCATCGACCAGGAAGGCGTGATCGGCGCCGCCCGGGTTCGGATATACCGGTAACCACAATCCCCCTCCGTTCCACAAAAACAGCCACCCTCATTTCCGAAGGTGGCTGTTTCGCATTGCGGGACGTCGTTATACCAGCCCCGAGAATCCCATGAAGGCCATGGCGAGGATGCCGGCCGTGATCAGCGCGATAGGCACGCCCCTGAAAGCCTTGGGCACGTCCTCGAATTCGAGCCTCTCGCGGATACCGGCGAAAAGCACCAGCGCCAGGGCGAATCCCAGCGCCGTAGCCACCGAGTAGGTGACGCTCTGCAAAAGGTTGAACTCTTTCTGGATCATCAGGATCGCCACGCCCAGCACGGCGCAGTTGGTCGTGATCAGGGGCAGGAAGATGCCCAGTGCCTGATATAACGAAGGCGAAAGTTTCTTGAGCATGATCTCGACCATCTGCACCAACGCGGCGATCACGAGAATGAAAACGATCGTCTGCATGTAGACGATGTCCAGCGGCACAAGCACATAAGCCTGGATCAGCCAGGCCACCACGGCGGCGATTGCCATGACGAACGTTACGGCAGCGCCCATACCCATCGAGGTCTCGACCTTCGACGACACGCCCAGGAACGGGCAGATGCCGAGGAACTGCGCCAGCACGACGTTGTTGACGAAGATGGCGCCGATGATGATTGCGAAATATGAAAGCTCCATAACTATTTCTTGGCTAATTTATTAAACAATACCATGAGGTACCCCAGCACCAGGAATGCCCCCGGTGCGAGGACGAAGATCAGCGGCATGTAATCGGCCGTTCCGAGGCTGATGCCGAAGATCGCGCCGCTGCCCAGGATCTCGCGCACGGCACCTACGGCCGTCAGGGAAAGCGTAAAGCCCAAACCGATCCCGACACCGTCGAGCACCGAGTCCAGCGGCGTATTCTTCGAGGCGAAAGCCTCGGCACGCCCCAGAATGATGCAGTTCACCACGATCAGCGGGATGAAGACGCCCAGCGCCTCGTACAGGGGCGGCGTGTAGGCTTTCATCAGCATTTCGACCACGGTCACGAACGAGGCGATCACGACGATGAACGCCGGGATGCGCACCTTGTCCGGGATGATGTTCTTGATGAGCGAGATCACCAGGTTCGACATGATCAGCACGGCCATCGTCGCCAGCCCCATGCCCATGCCGTTCCCGGCCGAGGTCGTCGTACCCAGCGTAGGACACATGCCCAGCACCAGCACGAACGTCGGGTTGTTCCTGACGATGCCGCTCAGAATGATGTTCAGTTTATTCATTTTGCCCTCCTTCCTGAGCCGCCGGCCCGTTGGTTTGTTCCTCTGCCGAATCTCCGGCCGCAGAAGTCGCTCCCGACGATACGTCTGTCGGCGCCGTACCCGTCGCTACGCTCTTGTAAGCCATCCAGGCGCGGTTGATCGCATCGACATAGGCGCGCGAGGATATGGTCGCGGCCGTCAGCGCATCGACGTCGCCGCCGTCCTTCTTCACGGCCAGCTTGCCGTCCACGAGCTTCATCGTTTCGAGTTTCTTGCCCTGGATGCTCCCCAGCAGCACATTTTCCTTGTCGGCCATCTTCGTCCCGAGCCCCGGGGTCTCAGCCTGCCTGAGCACGTTGACGTTGACCACTTCACCGTCGGGCGTGAAGCCCACCATCATGCTGATCGCGCCGCCGAAACCGTTCTTGGTCATCGACTCCACGGCGTAACCCGCGACCTGTCCTCCCTTGGTTGCGGTGTAGACCGTGATCGGCATATCGTCGATCGTCAGCGCTTCGGGTACGGTCTGGTCGAACGGCGGAAGCACGACCTTCAGCGCCTCGACCTTCGCCGCCTGCTCGGCCTGGGCGATCGGTTCGGCCGTAATCATGTTCACGGCGCCCACACCGGCCGAAGCCACGAGCGTGATGCCGAACAGTACGGCCGTCATATTCACAAGTGTACTTTTCATACTGCGTCACCTCCTATTTAACGCCGAAGCGCTTGGGTTTGACATATTTGTTGATCAGGGGCACACAGGCGTTCATGATCAGTATCGCGAACGACATACCCTCGGGATAGGCGCCCCACAGGCGGATGCACATCGTGATGGCGCCGATACCGATGCCGAAGATCACACCGCCCCGGACGGTCATCGGCGAAGTCGAATAATCCGTCGCCATGAATATCGCGCCCAGCAGGGCTCCGCCGGCCAGCACATGGAACAGCGGGAACTGCCACAGCACCGCCCCGGTACTGCCCGAAGCGAGGGCCACGACAAACGCGAATACGGCCATCGTACCGAGCACCGACACGGGAATCTGCCACGTGATGACGCGGCGCCAGAGCAGGTATACGTAGCCGCAGATCAGGGCCAATGCCGCCACCTCGCCCAGCGAGCCGGGCATATTGCCCAGCAGCAGTTCCTGCACACCGAGCACGTCGGGGGCGGCGCCGTGTTTCACGGCCGCCAGCGGCGTAGCGCCCGAAAGTGCGTCGAAGGCTCCGTTCGCCGGCATCGGGAACGAAGTCATCTGCACCGGGTAGGCGATCAGCAGGAACACACGCCCCACCAGCGCGGGGTTGAACGGATTTTTACCCAGCCCGCCGAAGGTCATCTTGGCGATGGCGATGGCGACGAATGCGCCGATCACGACGATCCACCAGGGAATCGACGCGGGCAGGTTGAAAGCCAGCAGCACGCCCGTCACCACGGCCGACCAGTTCCCGATGGTCAGCGAGCCGCCGACGAGGAACCGCTGGATGAGGTACTCGAACAACACGCAGCACGCCACGCTGAGCGCCGTGACACGCAGCACGTCCACCCCGAACACCACCATCGAGACGACCAGTGCGGGCATCAGCGCGATCACGACGTCGCGCATGATCCTGGCCGTCGACTGCGAAGTCTGCACGTGCGGTGCGGGAGCAACAACAAGTTTGTTTGCCATAATATCTTTCTGTTTTTCCATTTACTTTTTCGGTGCCGCGGCACGTGCGCGGATAATGCCCATGACAGTCTGTTTCCCCAGGCGCACCCAGTCCAGCAGCGGCAGGTACGAGGGGCACGAGGCCTGGCAGCAGCCGCACTCGATGCACGAAGTGATCATCTGTGCCTCCACTTCCTCCCAGCCTTTCTTCTGGGTCATCTTCGAGAGGTAATAGGGTTCGAGCCCCATCGGGCAGGCAGCCACGCACTTGGCGCACTTGATGCACTGCGAGGCCTCGCGGCGCTGGGCGTCGCGGCCGCTCATGACGGTGATGCCCGAGCACCCCTTCGTCACGGGCGAGGCGAGGTTGACCATCGCGCGCCCCATCATCGGGCCGCCGTTGATGACCTTGCCCGCATCGGCGGGAAGCCCTCCGGCCGCCTCGATCAGCGCCTCGACGGGCGTACCCATGCGGGTCAGCAGGTTCTTCGGCTCCCGGACGCCTTTGCCCGTGATCGTCACCACGCGCTCGATCAACGGCTTGTGCTTCTGCACGGCCTGGTAGACCGCATAGGTCGTCGAGGCATTGCACACCACGGCGCCCACGTCGATCGGGAGTGCGGGCGGGGGCGGCACCTCGCGCCCCGTAATGGCCGCGATCAGCTGTTTCTCACCGCCCTGCGGATATTTCACCTTGAGGGGCACCACCTCGATACCCTTATACCCTTGGGCCAGACGGCGCAGGTGTGCGATAGCGTCGGGTTTGTTGTTCTCGATCCCGATATAGGCTTTCTCCACGGCGATGGCCTTCATCAGGATCGTCACGCCCACGAGCAGCTCCTCGCCGTGCTCCAGCATCGTACGGTGGTCGGACGTAAGGTAAGGCTCGCACTCTACACCGTTGATAATCAGCGATTCAGCCTTTTTCCCGGGAGGAATCGAGAGTTTCACGTGCGTAGGGAACGTCGCGCCGCCCATGCCGACGATGCCGGCGTCCTTGATCCGGGCGACGATCTCCTGTGCCGAGAGCGTACACTCGCGGACGAGCGTCTCCGAGCGGTCGATCCCCTCGGCCCAGTCGTCGCCCTCGCGCTTGATCGTAATCATCATCTGGCGCAGCCCCTGCCCGTTGGACACCATGTCCACGGCCGTTACCGTCCCCGAAACCGGGGCGTGAATGTTGGCCGACATAAAGCTGCCCGCCTCGGCGATGAGCTGCCCCGTCACGACCTTGTCGCCCTTGGCGACCTTGGCCACGGCGGGGGCGCCGATGTGCTGTGCGAGCGGGATCGTCACCACGTCGGGCAGCGGAAGCACCTCGATCGGTTTGGCGCCGCTCAGTTTATTTTCCGACGGATGGACTCCGCCTATTGGAAATGTCTTCATATCTTGTGTTTCTCTGATTTGACGGTACTTATTCGGCTTTCGGAGTTTCGGCAGCCGGCACAGCCGGGGTAGCCCCGGCATCGGGCGCTGTCGGAACTCCGGCAGAAGCCTCCTTAGCAGCAGCAGGTGCGGCTTTCGGGGCAGCCGGTGCCTTCGGTGCCTTGGGCAGCGGATCCATGCCCGCCAGCACGATGGCACCCGTCGGGCACTCGTTCACGCACTTACGGCAGAGCTTGCACTTCTGCGGGTCGATATAAGCGAGGTTGTTTTCAATGGTGATGGCACCGAACGCGCAGACCTTCTGGCATTTGCCGCATCCGATACAACCCGCCTTGCAGGCCTTCATCACCACGGCGCCCTTGTCCTTCGACACGCACGACACATACACCGCCCGGTTCTTCGGCCACTTCTTGCGCAATTCGATAATCATTTTGGGACACGCCTTCACGCAGGCCCCGCAGGCCGTACATTTGTCGGGGTCGACTTCGGGAAGCCCCGTCGCGGGATTCATGCGGATTGCATCGAACGCACACGAGACGACGCAGTCCCCGAACCCGAGGCAGCCGAATGCGCACCCCGTCTGGCCGATGTAAAGCGACGATGCCACGGCGCACGACTTGGCACCGTTGTACTCGTTGGTACGGGGGCGTTTGTCACAGGTGCCGCCGCAGCGCACGGTGGCCACCTGCGGCTCCTTTTCCGGTGCCGACTTGCCGAGGTAGGCCGCAACGGCCTTCATGCAGTCGCCGCCGCCCACCGGACAGAAGAGCGCCGAGATGTCGTCCTGTTTCACGAGCGCGTCGGCCATGCCGCGGCACCCGGCGAAGCCGCAGCCGCCGCAGTTGGCGCCCGGCAGCATCTTCTCCACCTCGTCGATCCGGGGATCTTCCTCGACCCTGAATTTTTGGGCCACGAAGTAAAGGATCACCGCGGAAAGCACTCCCAGCGCACAAAGCGTCAGGATTGTGTAAAGTAATACTTCCATCAGTAGTGTTTGGTTATTGAGAAATGAATTGTGTGTTCGATTTTATGCCTGAAGAGCCATAATACGCAGTAATAGACACCCACGGCTCCCAGTGCGGCAAGCGCGCCGCGGCCTTCGCTCCAGCCGAGCACCGCAACGGCGGCGACCAGCACGGCCAGCAGCACGGCCAACGCCCCGACATAGGCCAATATAACGGCGACAGCGCCCGCACTACGACGGACGCCGACCATAACCTTCTCCCCCGCGGCATAATGCGCCGCGTCGGGACTCTTCACGGCCACGATCTTGTCCTGCGCTTCGGCCAGGCCGCACGCTTCGCGGGCCTTGCAGCTACCGCAGGCACTGTGGGAGGTGATCCTCACATAGACCGTGTCGCGTTCCGTGCGTTCCACCACGCCGCTATGTTCAATCCGTGAAGCCACCGCCCTCAATCGCCGTATTTGTTGGTAAGCGGCATAAGGCGCTCGTGCCCGAACGAGCACATCGACAGGCGCAGTACGGGCGGGAACTGGTAGCGCTTCTTCTCGTTGCGCATGATCATGGCGTGGATCTTCTCCACGACCTCGGAATCGAAGCCCGCATTGACGATCTCCTCGCGGTGCTGCCCCTCCTCGATCATGCGGTAAAGGATCGCGTCCACCACTTCGTACGGCGGCAGGATGTCGCTGTCCTTCTGCCCCGGGTGCAACTCCGACGAGGGTTCCTTGTCGAGGATATTGCCCGGGATGGGGTCGCCCTGCGTGCGGTTGATATAGCGTGCCAGGTCGTACATCTCGCTCTTGTAGAGGTCGCCCGTAGGGCTGAAAGCGCCCGCCGTATCGCCGTAGAGCGTACAGAGCCCCAGCGCATTTTCGCTCTTGTTCGACGAGTTGAGCAGGATGTAATCCGCCTTGTTCTGCACGGCCATCAACAGCACCGTGCGGATACGGGTCTGGATATTCTCCTCCGTGGCGTCGAACTCCCGGCCGCCGATGACCGGCTTGAGGGTGTTCACCACGCTGGTGTATATTTCCGTGATGGGAATTACGTTGTACTCGATGCCGAGGTTCTCGGCCAGTTTCTTCGCATCTTCGACCGAATGGTCGGAAGAGAACTGCGAGGGCAGGAGCAAAGCCCGGATATTTTGGCGTCCCAGCGCATCGGCGGCCAGGCAGGCCACCACGGCCGAGTCGATGCCGCCCGAAAGGCCTATGCAGGCCTTTTTATAGCCGTTCTTCACGAAAAAGTCGCGCAGGCCGCACCGGGCCGCCTGGTAGACCATCCGCGTACGGTCGTTGTAGGTCGAGGGGATCGAGACCGGCTCGCCGGCCGCCTTGGTGTCGAAAATCTGGAAATCCTCCTCGAAGTGCTTCATCATCAGCACCAGCTCCCCGCGGTTGTTGAACGCCCCCGACGTACCGTCGTAAACGATGTCCGTCGAACCGCCTACCTGGTTCACCAGCACAAGGTTCTTACCCTCGACGAACGACAGGTGGCGCATCATCTCGTAACGGTAGGTCATCGTCCCCCGGCCGTATTTGCGGGCGTTTATCGAGATGACGGTCTCGACCGACTTGTCGAAGTCATGCTCGCGGCTCAGGTCGTCGCCCACGACGATGGCGCACTTGTGGCCCTTGATCGTCGCGTACTCGAATCCCTTCGAAGGGACGAGGAAGCCCATTTCGCGGCGTGCGGTGATATATTTCTTACCCACGTAGCGCAGCACTTTGCGATCCTGGATCAGCGCCGCGGCGCTGATGGTACCTTCGCGCGTCAGGATCGGGAGTCCCACGATGGCCGCGATACCGTCGCAGCACGACGCGATTTCGACCAGCGCATCCTCGCACAGTTCGAGGAAGGTCGTTTTACGCAACAGGTCGAAAGCCGGGGTTCCGCTCACGGCCTGTTCGGCAAAGATAACCAGGTCGGCACGCTGCGCTTTCGCTTTGTTGATCGAATCGATGATTTTCGAGGTATTGCCGTCGATATCCCCGATCGTATAGTTCAACTGGGCAAGGGCTATTTTCATCTATCAGTAATTTTAGTAGGCAAATTACAACTTTGCAAAGTTAAGGATTATTTATAAAATAGGAAGGATTTTTGGTGTTAATAAATTAACATTCCCCAATTTACAAAAAAATTTAAAAACCCGAAACCCCGGCACTCTTACCTGCCCCGGCCGCAAACCGCCCGGCAGATACCGTTCCCCAACCTCCCGGCGCCCAACAAGCTCCCACCCAGCCCAGTAAAACCGCCTGTCCGGCCGCTATTCCCGCAGCCGGCCAGCACACGCCGAGTCCCTGCCCGGCAGGCTTTGCGCGGGAGGGCAAAACGCCCTGTATCACGGCCGCGCGTGTCGCCGCGCACATGCTGCCTGCAAAAAAATCTTTTTTTTCACCCGGATTTCTGCCTGACATACAACATCAGTTACCTAAATGTTAGCAACATACGCCAGCGTACCGTCTTGCACGAACGCTGCATTCTCCTTACCTTCGCAACGGCAATACAGAGAACACAATTCATAAACGCTTTAATAACCCTTAACCATGAAAAAGGTAGAAAAAGTGGCCTCAGGCGCGAATTTCGCAGCCGTGACGGTCGGAAAAACCGAAGAGTTGAACCAGTACACGCTGCCGTTGGCACCGGGCGTGGAGATCCCGGGAAAAGTATTCGTAGGCGGCGACCTGCAGGCCACCGGGGCCGAGATGTCGTTCCAGCAGTTCGCACCGGGCGGCAGCGTCGGGTTCCTCCACACCCACAAGACCCACGAAGAACTTTACATCATCCTCGGCGGAGACGGGGAGTTCCAGGTCGACGGGCAGGTCTTCCCCGTAGGCGAGGGGAGCGTCATACGGGTTTCGCCTGCCGGCAGGCGTTCGCTGCGCAACACGGGCGACAGCCCGATGACGATGATCTGCATCCAGTACAAAGCCGCCTCCTTCGACGCGGGCGACGCCGCCGACGGCGAAATCCTCCCCGACCAGGTCGTCTGGTAGGCAGCCCCGGCTCCCGGCTCCCGGCTCCCGGCACGACAAGACAACAATCCCGAAAATCCGCCGCGCCACGCATACGGCAAAGGCGGATAATCCAGGAGCACAGGGGCATGAACGCCCAAATAGAACCCGGGACTTGCCCCCCAATGCAAAGCAGGCCGGAGTGTACACTCCGGCCTGCTTTCTTAATTTTTCCACAGGGCTATTCCAGCCCCTCTTCGGGATCGGCCACAAGGATACGTCCGCAATATTCGCAGACGATAAGTTTCTTGCCCTGGCGAATCTCCACCTGGCGCTGCGGGGGAATCCGGTTGAAGCAACCGCCGCAGGCATCGCGCTTCACGGTCACGACCGCCAGCCCGTTGCGCACATTGCTGCGGATGCGGCCATAGGCCGACAACAGGCGCTCGTCGATCTTGGCCTTGACCCGGTCGGCCTGTACTTCGTACTCTGCGACCTGGGGTGCGGTTTCGGCTTCGATCCCTTCCAGTTCGTTCTTCTTGGCAGCCAGGTCGGCGGCACGGCCTTCCGCTACGGCTTCGGCCTCCTCCAGCTGGAGTTTCTTGGCTTTCACACCGGCGGCGTACTCCTTGAGGCGCTTCTCGGCCAGTTCGATCTCCAGTTCCTGGTACTCGATCTCCTTGGTAATGGCATCGAACTCGCGGTTGTTGCGCACGTTGTTCTGCTGCTCCTTGTAATTGCCGATGAGAATCTTGGCCTGGTCGACCTCGCGCTTGCGCTGCTTGGTGAGCGTGTTCAGCTCCTCGATTTCGGCATTGATGTTGTCGATCCGGGTTTTCAGGCCGGTCATCTCGTCTTCGAGATCCTGAACCTCGAGAGGCAGTTCACCTTTCACCTTGTTGATTTCGTCGATCCTGCTGTCGATCTTCTGCAATTCATAGAGTGCGATGATCTTCTCCTGCATCGAATAGTCAACGTCGGCAGTTTTCTTCTGTGTTGCCATATAATGTACGTGTATAGTTTAGACTTAAACCAAATAGTTCACCGGATTGCGAGAGCTTTCACTCTTGCGAACCGCAAAGGTAATCAAATTTTTCGACAAAATATCAAATAAAATCTGAATTGCGCAATATTCGCTTTCAAAATGGCCTATATCCGCTACGGTGAGGGCTTTATCCGGCGTCATGAAGTCGTTGTACTTCATATCCGCCGTGACGTAAATGTCGGCCCCGGCTCGGCGTGCGTCGCCGATCATCGAAGCCCCCGCACCGGTACACACCGCCACGCGCCGCACCTCGGGCGAGGCGATGTCGCTGTGGCGCACGACCCGAACGCCCAGCACGCGCTGCATGCGGCGCATGAACTCCACCGTAGCCATCGGCTCGGGCAGCTCGCCCACCACGCCGAACCCGACCTTTTCGTCCTCCGGCGTGGGCTGCAACACGCGCAAGTCCCCCACGCCCAGCATCTCGGCCAGCCGCCAGCTCATCCCCTCGGGGGCGCTGTCCAGGTTGGTGTGGCACGCATAGAGCGCAATGCCACTGCGGATAGCCCGCTCGACGCAGCGCTGCACCTGGTCTGCCGAATTGAAACGCTTGAGCGCATGGAAAACGATCGGATGGTGCGTGATGACCATGTCGCACCCTTCGCGTTCGGCCTCGGTCATCACTTCGTCCGTGACGTCCACGGCCAGCAGCACCTTGTGCACCTCGTCGTCCGGGCGCCCCACGATCAAGCCTGCGTTGTCGTACGATTCCTGCCACGCGAGCGGTGCGAAACGCTCGATGACATCGGTCACTTCCCTGATTAGCATAGTATCCTGATTTGTCTGGTTATCATTTTTTCTGCCCCGGCGGGGCCATCCGCCCTGCGGCCGCGGCACTGCGCTTTCCGCCTTGCTGCGCAGCCTTCCCCAAGGGATGCAGCGCCCTTTACGCCCCTAAAAGAGCGACTGTTCGTAAAAGGCGAAGAGCTCCTTGTGTTCCGGCTCCTCCTTCTTGCGGCGGGGCTTGCGCGGACGCTTCGACGCGGGCTGCCCGGGTTCGGCGGCCCCTTGCGCCGCGGCATCCTCCGGGACGATCTTCACCACGGGTTTCGCCTTGCGACGGGGCACTGCCGCCCCGGCCTCCGCCGCCGGGACTTCGGCATCCCCGTCGGCGAGGAGTTCGCCCTGGCCCGCCTTCAGGTCTTCACGCACCTCGACCAGCAGCGCACGGATGCGTTGCAGGCGCTCCATCAGCTCGGCATCGCGCTGCACGCCGCCCTCGGCCGCAGGCTTCTGTTTCAGGGCCTTCTTGGCGCCCTCGAGGGTCATGCCCCGCTCCTTGACCAGGTGGTAGATCAGTTTGAGGTTCTCCACATCCTGCGGCGAGAAGAGACGGTTGCCTTTCTTGTTGCGCTTGGGGCGGATGACGCTGAACTGCGACTCCCAGTGGCGGATCAGCGACGCATTGACGTCGAACATCTCGGCCACTTCGCCCATCGAATAAAAAAGTTTCTCGGCCATATCTATCGTTTAATAATTCGCAATGTATTGGGGTACATGTTGTTCACCCGGTTACCGATCCGCTTCGCAAACCCGAGCGCCCGCCCGCGGGCACACACCAGGTTCACCCCTTCGGCAAACGCCCCGGCGGCGACCTCCTGCCTGCGCAGGTAGCACAGCGCCTGCGCCTCGTCCAGCTCCGCCGCGGGCACCGCCTCGCGGTTCAACCCGCAGAAGAACGCCAGCGCCGGATCGGGCCGAAGGCTTCCCTTGAAGAGCTGCCCCATCGCCACGCCCGCATAGATCACGGGCAGCGCTTCGCCGAGCGCCTTCACGGCCTCGGCCTGCGCGACGTAATATCCGTAGCAGGTATCACCCACCGCCGCGAAGCACATCCGTTCCGGCGTGCGCACCCAACGGCGCAGCTCCGCCGCCGAGGCCTTGTCCACCTGCGCAAATACCGTGCGCCGCGCCTTCGGGGTGCGGCAACGGCCGCCGGCATCATAAGCCTTGCAGGCCACGGCGGCGAAAAAACCCTCGCCACGCACCTGGTGGGGATAGAACCGGTAGGTGCGGAAAGCCCCCACCCGGCCGCAGACGATCCCCCACGCCCCGTCGACAGCCATGTCTTCCGCCTCTGCGACCTCGTCGCCCGCCCATGCGAGCATACGCTCCAAAGCGCCTTCGTCCTCGTCGCGGTTGAAGGTGCAGGTGCTGTATATCAGCCTGCCACCGGGTTTGAGCGCACGCCATGCTTCACGTAATATCCCGTCCTGCCTTGCGGCACAGAGCTTTACATTCCCCTCGCTCCATTCGGCGCAGGCCTGTGCATCCTTGCGGAACATCCCTTCGCCCGAGCAGGGGGCATCCACGGCCACCACGTCGAACCACGCCTCGAAGTCACCCAGTAGCCGGGGTTCGCAGGTCGTCACGGCGACATTGCCCGTACCCCACTTGCGGACGTTGTCCGCCAGTACCTGCGCACGGCGGCGGTCGATCTCGTTGGCGACGACCAGCCCGTCGGGCCCCGCGAGCGAGGCATAGAGCGTCGTCTTGCCGCCCGGGGCGGCGCAAAGGTCGAGGATTCGCTTCCCCGCAACTCCCTTTCCGCCCATCAGGTGCCCCACGAACTGCGACGACGCCTCCTGCACGTAATATGCCCCGGCATGGAAATCGCTGTCGAAGGTGAACTGCGGCCGCACCGCCAGGTAATACCCGTCGGCGCACCAGGGTACACGGCCGTCGGCGTTTCGCAAAACCGGAAGCGGGGCGGGCACATCCGTCCCGGAGTTTCCCTGCGGCGATCCGTATCCTCCCGGTACCGCCCCGGTGCCGTCCTGCACCGCTCCGGGTTCGGCCGCACCGGCACATTTGGCAGGGTTCAGCCGCACGGACACGGGCGGCTCGGTATCGAGTGCGGCGCACAGCGCCGCCCCCTCTTCCGGCCCCAGCTCCGAAAGGACGCGTGCGGCGAATTTCTCAGGCAGCGTCATGCGTCGCTATCTGTTTTCGAGCGCATCGAGGTGCGCACATATCTTCTCCAGCACCGTAGGGTCGGAGACGAAATCCTCATGGTCTTTGTCGACGACCAGCACATCGCCTTCGTAAATGTTGTCGATCCAGTTGTTATACTTGTCGTTCAGACGCTTGAGGTACAATTCGTCGATGTTCATCTCGTATTCGCGGCCGCGCTTGCGGATCTGCGAAATGAGCGTCGGCACGCTCGCCTTGAGGTAGATCAGCAGGTCGGGCTTGGGGATGAGCGTGGTCATCAGCCGGAACAGTTTCATGTAGGTTTCGATGTCGCGCGAGGCCATCAGCCCCATTTCGTGGAGGTTGTCCGCGAAGATATGCGCATCCTCGTAGATCGTGCGATCCTGAAAGATCGCCCCCGAATCGCGGTTGTCGGCCAGCATGTCCATCGTCTGCTGAATGCGGCTCCCGAGGAAGTAGATCTGCAAATTGAACGACCAGCGGTTCATGTCCTCGTAGAAATCGCCGATGTAGGGGTTGTTGCACTCCTCGAGGTAGGCTTTGGCGTTGTAACGCTCGGTCAGAATCCGGGTCAGCGTGGTCTTCCCGCTTCCGATATTGCCTGCAATGGCTATATACATATTATACGATATTTGTTTTACATCCTAAATACTACCCGGCCGCTCCGGACGGCCGCCGGAGTGCTCCGCAGCGGTACATCACGGCATTACGCCGCAGCAACACGCGCCGTCACTTCGCTTCCCCGCCGAACGCCAGTATCTCGTCGGCCACACGGCGGTCGTTGACCAGCCGCGGCACCTTGTTCTTGCCCCGGGCACGCATCCACGCGAGGAAACGGCCGTGGCTGACGACCGTCAGCCGTTGCCGCTCGAGCGTCGTGCGGCGTTTGGCGTCGTAGTCCGAATTCACGGCCCGCAGTTCACGGTCGAGCGCCTCGGCGAAATGCCCGCGGCTGTCGGGCTCGCGCTCGAACTCCAGAATCCATTCGTGGGCGCCCCGCTCGCGCAGCGACATGTAGCACGGCGCCACGGTATATTCCCCGACCACGGCCCCCGTTTCGTTGCAGGCGGCCAGCAGTGCGCGGTCGGCGTTGTCGACGATCAATTCCTCACCGAAGACATTGATATACTGCCTCGTACGCCCCGCGAAACGGATACGGTAAGGATTCGTCGAGGTGAATTCCACCGTATCGCCGATCTCGTAGCGCCACAGGCCGTTGTTCGACGTGATGAGCATGGCGTAGACCTTGCCGCATTCCACGCCTTCGAGCGGTACGACGGTATCCCCGCTGCGGAACTCGAAGAAATTGCCGTAGTCGAGCATCAGCAGCATGTCGCTCCGCGACGGGTCGTCGGCCAGCGCGAAGAACCCTTCCGAGGCATTGTAGGTCTCCATATACTGCATCCTGTCCGAAGGGATCAGCGCCTCGAACGAACGGCGGTAGGGTGCGAACTCCACGCCTCCGTGGGCGAACATGCAGAGGTTGGGCCACACTTCGAGCAGGTTCTCCCGCCCCGTATAATCCAGCACGCGGCGCATCATCGCCAGGTTCCACGACGGCACCCCGGCGAAGGCCGTGATATTTTCGCCCGTGCACTCGCGGCAGATGGCCTCGACCTTGCGGTCGAAATCGGGGATGATCGCCGTGGCGGTGCGCGGCGCCCGGAACCAGCCGCTCCAGAACGTCGTTTCGTGGATCAGCACCGCCGACAGGTCACCCACAAGGTTGCGCCCCTCGCGGCTGCACGACCCGCCGAGGGTCAGCGTCTTGCCGTCGAAGACCTTCGTTTTCGGGTTGTTGGCCGCGAATACCGTCGCCACGTCCCGCATGCCGAGCGTGTGGTTCCACCAGAGCGACTCCTCCGTGACGGGGATGTACTTGCTCCGGTCGGAAGTCGTGCCCGACGAGCGGGCAAAGAGTTTCACCCGCCCCGGCGCGGTGACGTTACGCTCCCCGGCCAGCATCTTTTCGATATAGGGTTTGAAGGTTTCGTAATCGAACGTCTCGACCATCGACTGGAACTGCTCCACGCTGCGGACATGCCCCAGGTCGTACCTCCATCCGAATTCCGTCCCGCGCCCACGGCGCAGCAACTGCCTGAAGATACGCTCCTGCGTCTCGGCAGGACGGCGCCTGAAACGGTCGATAGCCCGCTCGCGCTGCGAAAACCAGGCCTTGAATAATATGCTTCTAAACGACACTTGTCTGTTCGGTTTCATATTCCGCCGGTGTGCGGGCCCCGGCGCACGCCGGGCTCCGCAGCGCCGCCGTCAGTTAAAAAAGTATCCCACTTTGCCCACCGACGCAGGCATGGCGAAGACCACCACGCGGTCGTAAGGGTTGATTTCCATGTTGTCCACGGCGATGAAGACCTTGTCGCCGCGCACGATGCCGCCGATGATCGTGTCCTCGGGCAGCCCCAGGTCTTTGATGCGGCTCTTCACGGCCGGCGCATTGGGCTTGACGATGAATTCCAGCACCTCGGCGTCGCTGCCCGTAAGGCACTTGATGGCCTGCACGTCGGTCGACATCGTGAAGCGGAAGATGTTCGACGCCGTCACCAGTTTCTTGTTGATGATCGTGTCGATGCCGATCGACTCGGCCAGGTTGATGTAATTGAGGTTCTCGACCTCGGCGATCACCTTCTTGACGCCCATGCGCTTGGCGAGCATCGCCGCGAGGATGTTGGTCTCGCTGCGCCCCGTCACGGCCACGAAGGCGTCCATGTTCGAAAGCCCCTCTTCCATCATGGCCTCGGTGTTGCGGCCGTCCTCGTTGATGATGAGGGTCTTTTCGAGCATCTCCGCCAGCCGGTAGGCCTTCTCGGCGTTGTAGTCGATGAGCTTGATGTTCACCTCGTCCTGCAGCTCCGTGGCGATGCGGATGCCGATGCGCGACCCGCCCAGAATCATCATGTTCTTGATCTCGATGTTCGACTGTCCCGAAAACTCCATGACCTGTTTCACGGCATCCTGGCGGGCGATCACATAGATCGCATCGCCCTCCATGAACAATTCGCCGCGGCGCGGGATGATCGTCTGCCCGCCGCGCGTGATGGCCACCGTGCGGTAGCTCAGCGGCGCCTCGTCGTCGTCGAACCCCTCCAGCGGCTTGCCCACCAGGGGCGAGGTCGGCTCCAGGTGGAAAACCACCAGCGAGAGCTTGCCGCTCGAAAAATCGACGAATTCCGTGGTCGAGGTATGCCCCAGGAGGTTGATGACCTCGCTGGCCGCGACCTTCTCGGGGTAGAACAGGTAGTCGATGCCCATGTCGATGAACATCTCCTTGTTGTTGGGTTCCAGGTATTCGTTGTTGTCGATGCGGGCGATGGCTTTTTTGGCCCCGAGCTTCTTGGCCAGCATCGCCGCCACGACATTGTCGTTCTCCACGTGGTTCACGGCGATGAACAGGTCGCACTTGCGCACCTGCGCCTTGCGGAGCACGGCGAAGGTCGTCGAATCGCCCTCGACCGAAATCACGTCGGCAAGGCTCCCCACGTCGGAAAGCAGCTTCTGGTCGGCGTCGATGATGGTGATGTCGTGGCCGTTGCCACTGAGCATTTTCGCCAGATGGCTCCCCATCTCGCCCGCACCCGCTATCACGATTTTCATAGTATTGCGTCTGTTGTCGTTTCGTTTCTGCGCCGCCCGCCGACAGGATAAGGCAGCATTTTTGCAATTTATCTTACAAATGTATACATTTGTGACCGAAAGCCAAAATTTCAGCACATAAAAATACCTTACCGTTATGCCAACGTGGTTAATCGTTTTCCTCTTCGCCCTCGGCGCCGTAGCCCTCTTCGTCGTGGGCATGTCGCTGACGCTGATGATCAAGGGACACCATATCGACTCGGAAATATCGACCAACAAGAACATGCAGCGGCTGGGCATCCGGTGCGCCGTGCAGGAATCGCGCGAGGACTCCGGACAAACAGACTGCGCCGACGCGGGCTGTTCGGGCAACTGCTCGGCATGCGACATCGAACAGACAACGAAAAAAGAGGAGTGACGCTCCTCTTTTTCATATCAATCGCTCTCCTTGAACCTTATCAGGATGTGCTTATCAAGGTTGATCCATGACATCCGGTCGTATTGGGCACTATTCCTGAAAAATACGGTTTTCAAGACGGGCGAATTGTCACAGACCAGGCTTTCCAAATATTGCAACCCGCTCACATCGAGCTCCTCCACATCGCAGCCCGACATCCTCACGTATTTCAAAGCAGGATATCTCGACAAATCGACAGTTGCCACCGGCAGGTTCCTCAAATCCAGATTATATAAGAGCCCGTTCCGGGCAAAAGAATCCAGCGAGCGCAGTTTGCACGCCCCCTTATCCGCACACACCAACTCACACCAGTACAAATTGATAAGATAACTAAGATCAGAGAGGGATTCGAACCCGCTGCAATCGGTATCGAACAACTCCCGGACATAAACCGCCTCATGGCGGGAAATCCGCCCGTCCCCGTTCTTATCAAAATTCCTTGCGGCCAGTGCCACCTCTACCGCCGCATCGGCAAAGACAAGGTTTTCATCTCCGCCACCTCCAAAACGACATCGTCGTCACCAAATATGCCCGGTGCCTGCCGCCAATCCAGCGAGATCCGCATCCCCGCATTGCCCTCACACCAAATCATAGTAATATCCCCGCACGGCCTCACATCAAGGGCGGAAATCCCGTTATTCGCACAATCTATGGATTTCAAGCCGGGAGTTTCGGAAAAGTCCAGGTTGCGAAGCCGGTTATTCAGGCAAAGCAAAAAGGTCAACACAGGTAAATTTTGCAAATCGAGTTTTTCCAGGTTATTGGCCGCACAATCGACACGGCTTAGGTTCCGGAGACCATCCACAACGATTTCTTCGAGTTTGTTCCCCGCACAACACAAAGTCCTGAGTTCCACATTCCGGCTGACATCGAGCCGCACCAGATTACCCCCGGCAGATTGGTTACAATATAAAGACTGTAATCCGGTAAAGTATTCGATCCCGTCCAGCGACCGGATATCCTTATCGTCAAAATCCAGCGACACCACATTTTTGATTTCACCGACCGTAAGTACACCATCCCCGTTACGGTCGTACGTCCGCAGGCAAAATACCCCGAATGCGTCATCGCCGAATACGGCCACCGTATCATCGGTCATGGCGGGCGGCTTTACTTTTTCCTCCGAACAGGATACGCCGAGCAACAATCCCAGCATACAGAACAGGGAGATTTTTTTCATGGGAGGCAAGCTTTGACACATCTAAATTAACAGTTTTTGCCCGAAAGTGCAACTATTCCAAGTAAAAACAGCACAACGGGGCAAGCACACGAAAAAAGGCGGAAACAAATCCGCCCTGACTTACCGGTTCCGCATTGCTGCGGCGTCAAATCTTGCAGTACTTCGACCGGCAGACGAACCACGGGTTGCGCAGGTCTTTTTCGTTGTAGCGCAGCACCCCGTCGTCGGGCAGCGTGCGCGTCCGGCCGCCGGCCTCGGCGAGGATCAGCTCCCCGGCCGCCGTGTCCCACTCGTAAGTATGCGTCGTGCGGACATAATAGTCGACCCGCCCCTCGGCCAGCAGGCAGAACTTATACGAACTGCCCTGTTCGACGATCTCCAGGTCGGGGTGCGTCGCGCGCAGGCGGGCGATATGCTCGGCGGTCTCGGGCGTCTGGTGCGAGCGCGACACGGCCACACGCAGGCGGGGATGCGGACGCACGGCCTCGCACTCCAACGGCAGGCGCGTCCACCCGGTGACGATCTCGTCGTAGGTATATTCCGCCCCGGAATCGGGCGCCACATGCTCCTTGACATACGAGCCTGCATCCCGCCCCGCGATATACAGCTTCTCGAAATAGGGCACGTAAATCACCGCCCCCATGCAGACATTGTTCTCCATCAGGGCGATGTTGACCGTAAATTCGTTGTTCCCCTTGATAAATTCGACCGTCCCATCGAGCGGGTCGACCAGCCAGTAGAGTTCCCAGTTGCGGCGCTCGTCGTAAAGCATTTCGCGCCCCTCCTCGCTCAGGATCGGGATGCGCGTCGGGCCCAGGTATTCGCGGATGGTTTTGTGCGCCAGCCGGTCGGCGAGCGTAATCGGCGTTTTGTCGTCTTTGAGGCTTATATCGTAATCGTCGAGGTTTTTATAGACATTCATTATCGAGGCTCCGGCCCTGACTGCCGCATTGATGAGCGGCGGCAGCAGATACATCCTCACCTTGTCGTTTATCATCGTAGCTCTTCTTTTGAGTTCGGTAACTTCGGTTGCCATGGTAAAGGTAACAAGAATTTATGACATTGTGAAATTTTTAACAGCTATTTCACGCCGAACCTCCCCGGGCAGCTTCGGCGCAAGACAAAACCTCCGGTGCGGGGCGCCCGCCGTTGCAGGGACGGCACGGCGTCATGCGGCACTGTCCGCGGCGACCCCGCCCAAAACCATGCCAGAGCCGACCGTGCCGAAAAAAAATTCGCGCGGGATGTTGCTTATAAAATAAATATGCGTATATTTGCACTCCGAATTATGTTCAAATACATATATCGCATTAAATGTACGTTATAGTAGAGATTGCAGGTCAGCAATTTAAAGCTGAGAAAGGTCGGAAACTTTATGTCCACCGTCTTCAGGGCGAAGAAAATTCGTCCGTAAGTTTCGACAAAGTCCTGCTCACAGACAACGACGGTCAGGTCAAAGTAGGTGCACCTGTAGTGAAAGGCGCCTCGGTGAAGTGCAAGATCCTGAAGCATCTGAAGGACGAAAAAGTCCTGGTCTTCAAGAAAAAGCGCAGAACGGGATATCAGAAGTGCAACGGCCACCGTCAGTATCTGACACAGGTCCTTGTCGAGGAAATTGTTGCATAACCTTTAAAACTGAAGAGAAATGGCACACAAGAAAGGTGTAGGTAGTTCGAAGAACGGCCGCGAGTCGGAAAGCAAGCGACTCGGCGTCAAGTTATTCGGTGGCCAGTTCGCTAAGGCGGGCAACATTATCGTTCGTCAGCGCGGCACGGTTCACAACCCCGGTGAAAACGTGGGTATCGGTAAAGACCACACGCTCTTCGCCCTTGTAGACGGCACCGTCGAATTCTGCAAGAAAGGCGCAGGCAAATCCTATGTGAGCGTAACTCCCCTGAGCGAGTAAGCGTTCCGATAAGAGACACAAGACAAGCGGCTTCCCCTTTCGGGAGGCCGCTTGTTTCTTTGAGCCCCGAAGCCATGCGGCGAATCCCCATGCGCGAAACACACGGGGAGACACGATACGGCCATATACGCCTCCCTCATGCCGTTTTTCAGCTATCGGTTCCGCTGCCAGGCCCCAATACAAATAAGTAGTTGCAGATTGCGGAAAATTGACTACCTTTGCTAAGCAGTACACCGTAATTGCATGCGTTCTTAACATATTGAGTATAAACGATTGTATTTGTCTGCTCTGAATCTGGTAAATTTTTTGAAGACACCTTATACAACCGCACCCGAAAGGGTACGCGTTGTTTTTCGGTGTCGCAGGTTTACCAGCCCCCAGAGCAGTCGGAATTCGGCGCTGCCCTTTCTTTTTTGCACAAATGAACCCCATTTGTCCGCGCTCCTGCCGATGCAATCGAATCCTATGCGGCGGCAGGATACTTTTCCGGTAACCGGATTCTTCATACAAAAAGAGAGTTGCGTCACTTTTTTTCCTGCCGCCGTTCTTTTTTTGCCCGCTCCGGCCGCCCCCGCATCCGGCCGTAAAACAATCCCCCCCTCCCGCCACATAGCTCCCGCATCCGGCCGTTCGGCTATTTCTCGGCATCCATACCGGGAGCGGTTCCCCACCAAACCGTCGTTTCATTCCGCCTTATACAAAAAAAAACGGCAGCCCCGTCGGGGACTGCCGCAAATATTCCGCGTCGGCGGAATTACTGCTTCGCAGGCTCTTTTTCGACGGCCTTGAACACGGCCAGCGCTTTGTGGTCGTCGAAGAGGGTCAGCTCCGCACCCTTGATCTCGAAACGGTCTACCTCGTCGAGCATCTTGACAAAGGCATCCTCGTACTGCATGTCGGGGCAGGCCATCCGGGTCATGCCCAGGTTCTTGAGTTCGAGTTCCTTGCCTTTGAGCTCATACTTGCCGAAGAAGCGGTTGCAGTTCGTACGCCCTGCGACCATCGTATCGGCGGCATTGAACTCCAGGGTGAAGAAATCGGCCTCCTTACCGACGGCCGCGGCCGGGATTGCCTCCATCTTGGCGAGTTTCCATGTCGTGCCTTCGAGCTTCTTGTCCTGGCCGGCGCTTCCGCAGGCGGCCATCATCATAAGCAGCGCAGCGGCTGCAAAATACTTTTTCATAACGTACCTGTAAAAATTAATAACATGGCGGCCCCTGCAAGAATCGCACAAAACCGCATCACGTCTGCAAAATTACAAAATTAACCGAATAGTTGGTTAAGTACGGCAGCCAAACGGTAGCCCGCCTTGAGGATTTGCTCCTCGGCGAACGGATGAACCGTGTTGAGCAGGTCGCGGGCCTCGGTCTTGGTAAACTTCTGGCCGGGCTTCGTCCACTCGTAAATCACGCGGCAATCCCGGGCGCTCTCTTCGAGCCAGTCGCGGGGCGTCCCGGCGGTGACTGCACGGATCTCCTTCTTCGTAAGGCGATCCAACTGGTGGCGGTACTCCACGTATCCCCAGCGATGGTTCAGGTCGAGCACCCCGCTGTCCCAAAAACTATGGAATTCGCTGGGCCTCCCGTTCAGGTCGAACTTGAAATTCTTATACCAAGGGTATTTCACGTGCACGGGGCAATGCATGTCGCCCACCAGGTGCACGAGGTATTTGATCGACACCAGCACCGTCGAATCGTCCAGGCTGCGGTAATCCTTCAGCCTGGCGATCGCCTCCTCGATGCACTGCACCGCATCGCCCTTTGCGTTGGGAACGTACTTTCCGTCGGCGTCGACCGTATCGCCGTGCCAGCCCGAAGTCACCTTGTAAGCCGGCGTATGGCGGTACACATCCATCCACGAGGCATAATAGACGATCGAACGGCCGTCGAGGTATTTCTCGATGTTCTTCCTGGCCTTGGGCGTCAGGTTGCACTCGGCGATATAAGCGATGGCGTCATGCCCCGACTTGCCCCAGCCGAATGCCGTACCACAATAGCAAAGGAGCATTGCAGCCAACAAAAGAAAACTTTTCTTCATAATTGATTCATTTTAGGTTACCGAAAGCAAAAATAGGAAATATTATTCGGACAGACAAGATTACAAAAGAAAAAAAGCAGATTGCGGAGTTTCCGCAACCTGCCTGGAAAGGGTTTGTTATCGTGTCCGCCTATTTCGTAAGGCCGATGCCGATCTCGATGGATTGGCTCTGGTTGAAGAGCGCATCGAGCAACGAGTTGACCAACGCCTTTGCCGGGATCTTCATCGGGTCGGATTCGGGGTCGAGCGACACCTCGATATCCCCGTCGGGGAGGAAAGCATCGACCAGCGAAGTAATCAGCGGCATGTAAGGCATCATCATCTCCTTGTCGACCTTCAGCGTCGTAACGCCGTCCTTGACCGCGTACTTGAGCGGGATGGCATAGTAATCGTCGGTCGCTTCGATCCCCAGGCCCGGATACTGCGCCAGCAGGGCGTCGATGATCTGGGGCAGGTTCATTTCGAGCTCCGCCTGGCCGATATAGGTCAGGTACTCCTTGTCGATGGCGAAATAGACCTTGCCGTCCTTGGTGTAATAGGTAATCGCATCGACAGGCAGCACCTCCAGCGTCTCGGCATTGGGGAATTCGACCTCGGAGCCAAACGTAGGGCCGGCATTCATGTCGAACCCGAGCATGTCGCGGTAACCCGCGCCGATCGTCCCGTCGTCCTTGAAATCGAAATAGGTGAGGCCGCCGCCATACATCATCCCCACGAGCTGGTTGGCCAGACCGGTGACGGTGGTAACGGGCATGATAAATCCGGGGAAAAGGAAACCCATGTCGATCTGCGGCACCTTTTCCGGATCCATATCAGCGTATACGGGGTTGATGAAGAAATTAGCGATCGGATTTTCGGGATCGGGAACATAGGGCGTATACCGGCCCACCAGATCCGACGAGAACACGGCCTTCTGGCTGATGGAAACGGTCACCGACTCGGCGCCCTTGGCGCTCAGGACGACATCCGCCGTACGTGCATCGCCCGTATTCCGCGCCACGGTGACCACCACGTCGCCGTCGTTCACTTTCGCGGTGATCCATCCGGTTTCGGCACCCTTGTAGTTCACATCGACCTGGATCGCGCCGACCGTACCGTCGGTTTCCACCTCGAATCCCTTCGAATAGGCTCCGCTCGTAAATTTCAGGGCGCCGGTTTCCACACTGAGGGTACCGGTAACCGGGCCGTCGCCCTTGTTGTCGCTGTCGCTACATGCCGTAAACGCTACCGTGGCAGCGCACATGACGAGCACACAGGTAATTTTGTGCACAAAATTTTTCATAAGTGAGATACTTGTTTGTAATTCAAATGTGTGCAAATTTATCCTCTCAGGTCTATATGGACAAATAAATTCACTCGGGGGGGATTTCAAAAACGAACGCGCGTTTTTTCATCACGAAGCATTTTCCGGATATACAAAAAGGGCCGCGGCACAATGCCGCGGCCCTCCGCATAACGTATAATATAATTAGTATTCCATCTTCGCAAGGCGCTGGTAGCCGTTGTAACGCCATTTGGCGTTCTCCTCGGCAGCTGCGAACAGCTCGTCGGCCTCGGCCGGGAACGACTTTTTGAGCGAAGTGTAACGCACCTCCTTCATCAGGAAGTCGCGGAACTTCGACCAGTCGGGCTCCTTCGAGTCCATCACGAACGGGTTCTTGCCCTGCTCCTCGAGCTGCGGGTTGTAGTGCCACAGGTGCCAGTAACCGCAGGCTACGGCCTCCTTGCCCACGGTCTGCGTGCGCGTCATGCCGCCCTTGATGCCGTGGTTGATACACGGAGCATAGGCGATCACGAGCGACGGGCCGGGATAGGCCTCGGCCTCCTTGAGCACGTTGAACAACTGCATCTGCGAAGCGCCGATCGAAACCTGCGCCACGTATACGTAGCCGTAGGTCATGGCGATGGCGCCGAGGTCTTTCTTGCGGATACGCTTGCCGGCCGAAGCGAACTTGGCGACGGCACCCACGGGCGTCGATTTCGACGACTGTCCGCCGGTATTCGAGTAAACCTCGGTATCCACGACCAGAATGTTCACATCCTGGCCCGATGCCAGCACGTGATCGACACCGCCGAAGCCGATATCGTACCCCCAGCCGTCGCCGCCGATGATCCACTGCGACTTCTTCACCAGCCAGTCCTTCATCTCCAGGATATCCTTGCAGTAATCGCAGCCGCAGGCTTCCATCATCGGGACGAGGCGCGCCGAGACCTCGGCCGATTTGGCCGACGAACCGCGCGAAGCGATCCACTCCTGCATGACGCCCTTCAGCTCGTCGGAGCATTTCGTACAGTTGGCAATAGCCTGCTCCATCGTATTCTGGATACGGTCACGGAGTTTCTCGACACCGAGGTGCATACCCAGGCCGAATTCGGCGTTGTCCTCGAAGAGCGAGTTCGCCCATGCCGGGCCCTGGCCCTTGTCGTTGGTGCAGTACGGGGTCGACGGTGCCGAGCCCGAATAGATCGAGGTGCAGCCCGTGGCGTTGGCAACCATCATCTTGTCGCCGAACAGCTGCGAGATAGCCTTGATATAGGGAGTCTCGCCGCAGCCGGCGCAGGCACCCGAGAACTCGAACAGGGGCTGTGCGAACTGGAGGTTCTTCACCGACTTGGTC
Organism: Alistipes sp. UBA1686; assembly: GCF_002320215.1. Taxonomy (NCBI): domain Bacteria; kingdom Pseudomonadati; phylum Bacteroidota; class Bacteroidia; order Bacteroidales; family Rikenellaceae; genus Alistipes; species Alistipes sp. UBA1686. The sequence continues at coordinate 33,703 of NZ_DCKA01000007.1, read as the reverse complement.
TTGTCGACGACCTGCTTGTAGCCGATGTGCCGGGTGATGTACTCCCAATTCTTCTGCTGGGGCATCTGCTCCTCCAGCGGGCGCATCACCAGCGCCTTCTCCTTGGCCGGGCAGACGTCCACGCAGTTCGAGCAGCCCGTACAGTCGAGCGGCGAGATCTGGATGCGGAACTTGTACTCCTTGGTCTCGCCCAGCCCCTGCTTCCATTCCACGCCCGATGCGGCGGCCTCGGCCTCCGTCGCGAGGAACGGACGGATCACGGCGTGCGGGCAGACATAGGCGCACTGGTTGCACTGGATACAGTTCTCGATCTTCCACTCGGGGACATTCACGGCGATGCCGCGCTTCTCGTAGGCGGCCGTGCCGTTCTCCCACGTACCGTCCTCACGGCCCGTGAAAGCCGATACCGGCAGGTCATCGCCCTTCAGCCCGTTGATCGGCTCGACGATCTTGCGCACGAACTCGGGATACGACGCATCCGAAACATGTGCGAAGCCGTTGTCGTCGATCTGCGCCCATTCGGCCGGCACCTCGACCTTCACCACGGCGTTGCCGCCGGCGTCGACGGCCGCATAGTTCATGTTGACGATGTCCTCGCCCTTCTTGCCGTAGGATTTCAGGATGGCATGCTTCATCTCGTCGACAGCCTTGTCGAACGGGATGACGTTGGCGATCTTGAAGAATGCCGACTGCATGATGGTATTCGTACGCGAACCCAGTCCGAGCTCGGCGGCGATCTTCGTGGCGTTGATGATATAGAAATTGATCTTGTTCTTGGCCAGATAGGCTTTCATATGGTCGGGCAGCGTGGCGCAGGTGGTAGCCGCGTCGTGCACCGAGTTGAGCAGGAACGAACCGCCGGCTTTCAGCCCTTTCAGCACGTCGTACTTGTCGACGTACGAAGGCACGTGGCAGGCCACGAAGTCGGGCGTGGTGACCAGGTAGGGCGAAGTGATCGGCAGGTCGCCGAAACGCAGGTGCGACGAGGTGTAACCGCCCGACTTCTTCGAGTCGTACGAGAAATATGCCTGGCAATATTTGTTCGTCGTGCCGCCGATGATCTTGATCGAGTTCTTGTTGGCGCCTACCGTACCGTCTGCCCCCAGGCCGAAGAACAGCGCCTCGAATGTACCGGGCTTGGCGAGCGAAATCTCCTCGCCCACGGGCAGCGAGCGGAAGGTCACGTCGTCCACGATGCCCACCGTAAACTGGTTCTTGGGCTCGTTGGCCCCGAGGTTGGCGAACACGGCCAGCATCTGCGCCGGCGTGGTGTCTTTGGACGAAAGGCCGTAGCGGCCGCCGATGATGAGCGGTTTGCGGTCGGCCGGAATATCCTTGCAGTTGGCGAATGCCTCGACGACATCCAGGTAGAGCGGGTCGCCGTTGGCTCCCGGTTCCTTCGTACGGTCGAGCACGCAGATGCGCTTCACCGTTTCGGGCAGCACCTCGCCCAGGTATTTCACCGAGAACGGGCGGTAGAGGTGTACCGTCACGACGCCCACCTTCCCGCCACGGGCGTTCAGGTAGTCGACCGTCTCCCTGAGGGTTTCCGTCACCGAACCCATCGCCACGACGACATGCTCGGCATCTTCTGCCCCGTAGTATACGAACGGCTTGTACTCGCGGCCGGTGATCTTCGAAATCTCGCGCATCGCCTCGGCAACCATGTCGGGCACGGCGTCATAGAAACGGTTGGCGGCCTCGCGGGTCTGGAAATAGATGTCGGGGTTCTGCGCCGTACCGCGGGTGACGGGGTGCTCGGGGTTGAGCGCCCGCCGGCGGAACTCAGCCAGCGCATCGCGGTCAAGCATCGTCGTCAGAGCGGCCTCGTCGATCAGCTCAATCTTCTGGATCTCGTGCGAGGTACGGAAGCCGTCGAAGAAGTGCAGGAACGGCACGCGCGATTTGAGCGACACGATGTGCGCCACGCCCGCCAGATCCATCACCTCCTGTACCGACGAGGTGGCCAGCATGGCGAACCCGGTCTGGCGGGTGGCCATGACGTCCTGGTGGTCTCCGAAAATCGACAGCGACTGTGCGGCCAGCGCACGCGCCGAAACGTGGAACACGCCCGGCAGCAATTCGCCGGAGATCTTATACATATTGGGGATCATCAGCAGCAAACCCTGCGACGCGGTGAACGTCGACGTCAGGGCACCGCTCTGCAACGAACCGTGTACGGCGCCTGCGGCACCGGCTTCGGACTGCATCTCGACAACTTTCACCGTTTCGCCGAAAATATTTTTGCGACCCTGTGCGGCCCACTCGTCCACGAGTTCGGCCATGGTCGACGACGGCGTGATGGGATAGATCGCCGCAACTTCCGAGAACATGTATGCAACATGTGCCGCAGCGTAGTTACCATCACAAGTGATAAATTTCTTTTCTGCCATTTTGTTGAAATTTTAGATGATATTGTGTGTTTTTCCTGGATTCGGGACAAAATGCGTTGCAAAGATAACAATTCCGGCGGAAAAATCAGTCCGATTTTCTGACAAATCATCCGGTTTTTTCACTACGCAGGATGTTATTGGAATAACAACGGGGTTGTTATTTATTTAACAGCGAACTCGCGGATAATCACCGACTTGCCGAACTTATTATCCGATAGCGGATTACCCGCCACTCCCTCGCGGGCACAGTCCGGGCTGTGCGTGCACGGGGCCGGAGCGCCACCCCTGCCGGCAAGACAAATCCCGGGCCGGAAAAAGCAGCGGAATTTTTTCACAGACACATTGGCGGTTGAGAAAACAGATATTTTTTTGGCCGTCAACAAATTTTACGCGGCGAAACACTGGGAAATAAAGGCCGATAAATAGGTTGTTCGGGCGCGGCGATTGCAAATCGGGATTTTTTTCCTAATTTTGTTCCATAATTCGTTCTTTACATATCATCGTGTATAAACGATAGTATTGGGGCCCTAAAATCTGGTAAATTTTTTGTTATCCCACAATACAGATCGTACCCAGAAGGGTGCGTGCTGTGATTTGTGGGATAGAGGCTGACCAGAGCCATGGGCCACAGGTTCGGCACCACTCTTCCCGTTTTCTGCCGAAGCGTTTTCCACACGCAGCGGCAGGGTAATGGATTCCAATCCCCAAACTTCATAGTCTTCGAATCCATCTTCAAATGAGGCGTCACTAAATTTTCCTGCCGCTGCTTTTTTACTATCTTTGCATCCATGATCGAATACAAGAAGAGAACACTGGCGAACGGCCTGACGGTCGTCGTCAACCGGGATAAGGCTTCGAAACTCGCCGCAGTAAACATATTATATAAGGTCGGGGCGCGCAACGAGAACCCCGCGCGCACGGGTTTCGCCCATCTGTTCGAACACCTGATGTTCCGCGGCACGCGCGAAATCCCGAATTTCGACCTGCCCGTGCAGATGGCCTGCGGCGACAACAACGCCTTCACCAACAACGACTATACGGATTTCTACATCACCCTCCCGAAGGACAACATCGAGACCGCACTGTGGCTCGAAAGCGACCGCATGGAGGGGCTGGACATCACCCCCGAAAAACTCGAGGCGGAGAAACGCGTGGTGATCGAGGAGTTCCGCCAGCGCTACCTCAACCAGCCCTACGGCGACCAGCCGATGCTGCTGCGGGCACTGGCCTACAAAGTCCACCCCTACCGCTGGGCGACCATCGGGCTCACGCCCGACCAGATCGCCGGAGCGACACTCGACGACGTACAGGCCTTCTACCGCACCCACTACCACCCTTCGAACGCCATCCTGTCCGTCTCGGCCGACTTCGACGAGGAGCGCATGCTCGACCTTGCCGAAAAATGGTTCGCCCCGCTCGCCGACCGCACCGTGACTCCTCAGCCCATCCCCCGGGAACCGCAGCAGGAGGCGCCCCGCCGGGAGACGGTCGAACGCGACGTGCCCGCCACGACCCTGTCGCTGGCATTCCACATGGGCGGCCGTACCTCGCAGGATTTCTATACCGCCGACCTGGTCTCCGACCTCCTGTCGGGCGGCGACTCGTCGCGTCTCTACAAACACCTGGTGCAGGAACAGCGCCTGCTGGCCTCGGTCAACGCCTACATTTCGGGCGACGTCGACCCGGGGTTGTTCGTCTTTACAGGGCAACTGCTGCCGGATACCACTCCCGAACAGGCCGAAGCGGCTTTCCGTGCCGAAATCGAGGCATTGCAGAGCGTCCCGGCATCGGACTACGAGGTCGAGAAGGTCAAAAACAAGTTCGAGGCCAACACGCTCTTCGGCGAGCTGAACGTGATGAACAAGGCGATGAACCTGGGCTTCTACGAGATGCTGGGCGACCTGCCGCTCATCAACGGCGAGGTGGCGGCCTACCGTGCCGTCACGACCGGCGACATCCTCGCCTTCAGCCGCCGCACCTTCCGCCCCGGAAACTGTTCCACCCTTATCTACAAAGCGAAAAAATGACACAACCACCCCTCGTAATACCCTCCGACGTCGAGGTCGCACAAGCCGGGAAGAGCCTGCTGGCAAACGGCTCGACACTCTACACGCTCGCCTCGGACGACTTCGAAGTGCTGCGCGTCACCTTCGTGTTCCGCGCCGGTTCGGCCATGCAGCGGGTTCCCTTCTCGGCATCGGCCGCCGCCAACATGCTCGCCGAGGGGACGCGCGACATGACGGCGCACCAGATCGCCGAACGGCTCGATTACTACGGCTCGTACTACGACGTCAACATCGACCGCGACTATGCCTACATCAGTTTCTGCATGCTCTCCAAATTCTTCGACGAAACGCTCGCCGTAGCCGAACAGATACTCCTGCACCCCGTTTTCCCCGAGGAGGAACTGCGCACCTACTGCGCCAAGCGCAAGCAGCGGCTGGCCGTCGAACGCACGAAGGTCGACACCCAGGCCCGCGAGGCTTTCGCCCGCGCCCTTTTCGGGCCCTCGCATCCCTACGGCATCTCGGCCGACGAAGCCCAATACGATAAGCTCACGCGCGGGGATGTAGCGGCGTTTTATGAAAGCCACTATACGGCGGACAACGGGTTCACGATATGCAGCGGGCGCATCGGCGACCACGAACGGCAGGCCGTCGCGGCGCTGGCGAAACGGTTGCCGCGGCGCAAACCCGAAGCCGGCATCCCGTTCCCGGCACCCGTGACGCAGCACGAAGCGCGGGTCGACCATCCGGGCGCCGTACAGTCGTCGATCCGCATCGGAAGGCTGCTTTTCCCGCGCCAGCATCCCGATTTCCTCGGCATGCAGGTCGTGGCATCCGCCCTGGGCGGTTATTTCGGTTCGCGCCTGATGCAGAACCTGCGCGAGGAGCACGGCTATACGTACGGCGTGGTGGCCGCCATGGTCAACTTCGAACGGGAGGGCTATTTCGCCGTCGCGGCACAGGTCGGGACGGAGGTCACGCAGGACGCCCTGCGCGAGATTTACACCGAAATCGAACGGCTGCGCGCCGAGCCGATGCCCGAGGGCGAACTTTCGCTCGTGAAGAACATTATGGTCGGCGAGATGATGCGTATCCTCGACGGGCCGTTCGGCATTGCCGACGTTACGATCGAGAACATCCTCTGCGGCCGCGACCATACCGTCATCAACGAGAACATCCGCCGCATACAGGCCATGACGCCGGCCGACGTGCAGCAACTGGCTCGGAAATACCTCTCCCGCGAAGAACTGGTGACGGTCATTGCGGGAGACCTGCGAAAATAGACGCCTGCGCATTGCGGCTGCGGAGCAATGCTCCGCCCGCCAAACGGCATGAAAAAAGCACCGGGCTCCCCCGGTGCTTTCCCATTTCCGCCTCCGGTACACACTGTCCGCCCTTCCGGCCCGGCATCCGACGGCTCGAACCCGCACCCAAACTGCGGTATCCGACGTCCACGACCCGCCGCGATTATTTCCGGTTGGCCGCGACCCAGTCGGTCAGCTGCACGAAATCGGCGACCGAGAGCTGCTCGGCGCGCTGCGTAAAAAAGGGATGTTCTGCGCCGCCGAAATCGCCGAACACCGCCCGCAGCGAGTTGCGGATCATCTTGCGGCGTTGGCCGAATGACGCTTTCACCACCTTCACGAACAGCGCCTCGTCGCAGCCGAGCCGTCCGACGCTGTTGCGGCGCAGGCGGATAACGGCGCTTTTGACCTTGGGAGGCGGGTTGAAAACCGTTTCGTTGACCGTAAAGAGGTATTCGATGTCGTACCAAGCCTGCAACAACACGCTCAGGATGCCGTACTCCTTCGACCCCGGAGGCTCCGCGATCCGTACGGCGACCTCCTTCTGGATCATACCGACGCATTCGGGCACCAGGTCGCGGTGCTCGAGCACCTTGAAAAATATCTGCGAGGAGATGTTGTAGGGGAAATTCCCGATGATCTTCAGTCCCCGCGGAAAACGCTCGCGCAGGTTCATCTTCAGGAAATCGCCCTCGATCAGCCGCGGTGCGAACTCGGGGAAATGCGCATGGAGGTACCCGACGCTCTCCGGGTCGATCTCGGCGCCGTAGGTGGTGATGTCGCCGCGCCTGAGCAGGAACTGCGTCAGCACCCCCATCCCGCAGCCGACCTCCAGCACGTCGCAGGGGACTGCGCCGCCCCGTTCCTCTTCCGCGGCCGCCGGCGCACCGGCAGCGGTCGTATCCGCCGCAAGCCGGGCATCGGCACTTGCAGCTACACCCCTCCGGGTTTCCGCATCGGCATCGGCACTTCCAGCCGCCACCGCCCGGGTTTCCGCCCCGGCCTCCGGTCTTACGCCCCCCGAAAGCGCATCGCAAATCTTGCGCGCGATATTGAGGTCGACCAGGAAATGCTGTCCCAGCGCCTTTTTTGCCCTTACTTCACTCATTTTCGTCTTTCAGTAATTCGTAATAACAGCCGTCCACGAACGCCCCGTTCTTGAAAAAAGCCTTGCGGAACGTCCCGACATGTCGGAACCCAGCTTTCACCAACACCCGCTGCGATGCGGAATTGGTGGCATAAGCCGCGGCAAAGATACGAATTATCGGGGTATTTGCGAACATCCACTCCACGGCCTGCCGGACGGCCGCCGTCATCATGCCCCGCCCCCGGCAGCGGCTTGAGAGCCAGAAGCCGATTTTGGCGCCGAAGCGCTCGACATCCGTCCCGAGCACGAACCCCACGCCGCCCACGGCCTTGCCGCCTGCCACGACGGCGAAATCCAGCGGCAGGAAACAAGCCCGCTCTTCCGGAATAAAACTGCCGCCCCGGGAAAACCGCCCCATCGGAAACCGCAAGCCTCCGCCCGGAAACCGAACCGCCGGGCAACGATGTCCGGCGGATGAAGGTCAGCGTTTCGACCGGCGGGATTTTTTCTTTTCCTGCCGCTCCCGGGCACGGCGTTCGAGCCGCACGCGGCGCTGCGTGAGGCGGAACGTATAGAGCAGCCCCACGAAACCCACGCCGAGCAGCGTGATCCAGAACCACACGGCAATGCCGCGCTCCATATACTCCAGGGCGTAGATTATCCCGGCCACCGCCACGATCATCATCACGAGGCGGACTATCTGCATCACATTGGTTTTCATATCAGTCTTCGTTTTGCGTATTTTTGCGGCCCATGCTCCGGGCGCGGACGGCCAAAATCCCCGACGCACCGATCAGTACGAGCGGCACGTACCAGATATCCCGCCCGTCGTCGGACAGGATCCGCCACAGCGAAACGACGCCGCACACGAAGAAAAACACGGACATGATCGTCAGGAACCGTTGCATGGCACACATAGGTTACGGTATTTTGTATTTGTTCACCTCGTCGAGGTGCTTGCGCTTGCGCTTGTGGCATTCGTTATACACCATCCCGACGCCTGCAAGCACGAACAATACGGCCACGACAAGGTCGAATATACAATTGCTGTTCGACAAGGCCCAGAATATATTGACTCCGAGCCACACGAGTGTCACGATCAGGAAAATCACGGCAACAGTAAAAGTCTTTTTGTTCATAGGCGTATTATTAAGTTAGTGTCAATCCTCGGAACAGTGACGCAACAGCCGTGGGATGGCAGGTGTCCAGGGCGTCAGTTGCCCTGCTCGCAGATGAATTTGATACGCACCAGACGTATCTCCTCCTCCGTATAGTCGGCCCCCAGTTCGTCGATGGCCGCATCGAGCGAATCGCTCTCGGCGTCCTCCTTGAAATAGAGGTAAATGTCCTCGATCTTGTCCTCGTCCATAAAGTCCCTCAGATAGTACGAGATGTCGAGCTTCGTACCCGAGTTGACGATGCCTTCGATCTCGGTCAGCAGTTCGTCGAAATCGAGGTCTTTGGCGCGGGCGATATCCTCGAAATCCATCTTCCGGTCGATGGACTGGATGATGAAGATCTTGTTGCCCGACTTGTTGCCGACCGACTTGACGATCATGTCCTGCGGACGGATGATCTCCTTCTCCTCGACATAGGCCTTGATGAGCTTGACGAACTCCTCGCCGAACTTGCGGGCCTTGCCCACTCCCACGCCGGTGATGTTCTGCATCTCCTCGATGGTGATCGGGTACTGCACGGCCATGTCCTCGAGCGACGGATCCTGGAAGATGACGAACGGCGGCAGCCCGTGCTGCTTGGCCACTTTCTTACGCAAATCCTTGAGCATCGCAAAGAGTTCCTCGTCCGCCGCGCCGCCCTTGCCCATCGGGACGACGGCCTCGGCCTCCTTCTCCTCCTCGTCATAGTCGTGGTCGAGCGTCACGGTGACGGGGAAAGGCATGGCGATGAAATTCTCGCCCTTGCGGTTCACCGAGATCAGCCCGTAATTCTCGATATTCTTGTCCACCAGCCCCAGGATCAGCGCTTGGCGCAGCACGGCGCCCCAGAAACGCACGTCGTGCTCGGCACCCGCCCCGAACCACTTGCTCTTGTTGTGGCCGTAGCTCTTGATGAGCGCCGTGGTCTTGCCCGTGAGCACGTTTATCAGGTAGTCGGCCTTGAACTTGTCGCCGATGTCGCGCAGCGCCTCGAGCGCCATCTTGAGCGCCGCCCGCGCGTCGATCTTCGGCTTGGGATTCCGGCAATTGTCACAGTTGCCGCAGTTCTCCTCGGTATACTCCTCGCCGAAATAGTGCAGCAGCGTCTTGCGGCGGCACATCGAACTCTCGGCATAGGACACCGTCTCCAGCAGCAGCAGCTTGCCGATCTCCTGCTCGGCGATGGGTTTGCCCTGCATGAATTTCTCCAGTTTCTGAATGTCCTTGTAACTGTAAAACGTCAGGCAGTAACCTTCGCCGCCGTCGCGGCCGGCACGCCCCGTCTCCTGGTAATAGCCTTCGAGCGACTTGGGGATGTCGTAATGGATGACATAGCGCACGTCGGGCTTATCGATGCCCATGCCGAAAGCGATCGTGGCGACGATCACCTCGACCCGCTCCATCAGGAAGTCGTCCTGGTTGGCGGCGCGCGTCGCGGCGTCCATGCCCGCATGGTAGGCCAGCGCGCGGATGCCGTTGGCCACGAGCAGTTCGGTCAGCTCCTCGACCTTCTTGCGGCTCAGGCAGTAGATGATGCCGCTCTTTCCCTCGTTCTGCTTGATGAAGCGGATGATATCGCGGTCGACGTCCCCCTTGGGGCGTATCTCGTAATAGAGGTTCGGCCGGTTGAACGACGACTTGAACACCGAGGCGTCGGACATGCCGAGGTTCTTCTGGATGTCCAGCTGCACCTTGGGCGTCGCCGTCGCCGTCAGGACGATCAGCGGCGCAGCGCCGATCTCGTTGATGATCGGGCGGATGCGGCGGTACTCGGGCCGGAAATCGTGTCCCCACTCCGAAATGCAGTGCGCCTCGTCGATGGCGTAGAACGATACCTTTATCTTATGCAGGAAGGCCACGTTGTCCTCCTTGGTCAGCGATTCGGGGGCGAAATAGAGCAATTTCGTCTTCCCGGCCAGCACGTCGGCGCGCACCTGCGCGACGGCCGTCTTGTTGAGCGACGAATTGAGGAAATGGGCGATGCCCGACTCGGCCGAGAAGGTGCGCATGGCGTCCACCTGGTTCTTCATCAGCGCGATCAGGGGGGAAATGACGATCGCCACGCCCTCCATGAGCATGGCCGGAAGCTGATAACAGAGGGATTTCCCGCCGCCCGTAGGCATCAGCACGAACGTATCCTTCCCTTCCAGCACATTGCGGATCACCGCTTCCTGGTTCCCTTTGAACGACGAAAAGCCGAAGTACTCCTTCAGCTTGTCATGCAACAGGGACGATTCAAATTGTTTCATTTCGCCGTTTCTACTCTAAAATCAGAAAATTCAATGTAAAGTTAAAAAACTTTTCGGAAAAAAGCATAACTTTGTAAAAATTTTATAGCAAGAGAACGCAATGCGCCTATACACCAGCGAACTTGTCAAAAAATATAAGGCCCGTACCGTCGTCGACCACGTCTCGATCGACGTCAACCAGGGGGAGATCGTCGGACTGCTCGGCCCCAACGGAGCCGGCAAGACCACGACTTTCTACATGATCGTGGGGCTTATCAAGCCCAACGAAGGGCGCATCTTCCTCGAGGACGACGAAGGCAAGGTCGCCGAACTGACCAAGGAGCCGGTCTACAAACGCGCCCAGATGGGCGTGGGCTACCTGGCACAGGAGGCATCGGTCTTCCGCCGCCTGTCGGTCGAGGACAACATCCGCGCCGTACTCGAAATGACCGATTTCTCGAAGGAATACCAGAACGAGCGCGTCGAGTCGCTGATCGAGGAGTTCCGCCTGCAAAAGGTGCGCAAGAGCCTCGGCATCCAGCTTTCGGGCGGCGAACGGCGCCGTACGGAGATCGCACGCGCGGTGGCCATCAACCCGGCGTTCATCCTGCTCGACGAGCCCTTCGCGGGCGTCGACCCCATCGCCGTGGAGGACATCCAGTCGATCGTGGCGACGCTCAAGCACAAGAACATCGGCGTCATCATCACCGACCACAACGTCGACGAGACGCTGGCCATCACCGACCGCACCTACCTGCTCTACGAGGGCAAGATCCTCAAGACGGGTACGGCCGAGGAACTGGCCGCCGACCCGATGGTTCGCAAGGTCTACCTCGGCCAGCATTTCGAGCTCAAGAAGAGCCACCAGCTGACCCAGCAGATGAAAAACCGCAAGGGACAGCAGGCGCAGCAGGCCGGGGAGGAGACCGAAACACAGGAATAGAGGCGAGGATTTTAATTTCAGGGTGCCGGCCAACCCCGGTGCCCATAAAAGCATATAACCTACACAATGGACAAGACGGTTCCATTGGGCCGCGTTAAAGGCACGCTGACGCCGCCCTGTTCGAAAAGCTATGCACAGCGTGCCCTGGCGGCATCGCTCCTCTGCGGGGAGACCTCGGTGCTGCGCAACCTGGAATTCTGCGACGACACGCGCTCGGCGCTGCGGTGCATCGAGACGCTCGGCGCCCGCGTAAAGCACGTGGACGCCTCGACCCTTTCGATCGAAGGCGGGCTGCATCCCCGCGGGAAGGTGCTGCACGTCGGCGAATCGGGGCTCGCCACACGGCTTTTCACCCCCATCGCATCGCTCTGCGGGATGCCCGTCACCATCGAAGGCCAGGGCACCCTGCTACGGCGCCCCATGCACATGATGATCGAACCGCTGCGCCGCCTCGGCGTCCGGGTACGGGACAACGACGGCTACCTGCCCTTCGAAGTGTGCGGCCCGATCCGGGGCGGGGAAATCGACGTCGACGGTTCCGTTTCGTCGCAGTTCATCACGGGGCTGCTGCTGGCGCTCCCGCTCTCGCAGCACGACACCACGCTCCACGTCCGCAGCGCCGTCTCGACCCCCTATCTGGACATGACCGTCGACACGGCGGCACGGTTCGGCGTGGAGATCTGCCACAACGACTACAAGGAGTTCTACATCGAGGGCGGACAGCGCTACCGCCCGGCTTTTTTCAGCATCGAGGGGGACTGGAGCGCCGCGGCCATGCTGCTCGTGGCGGGCGCCGTCGCGGGCGAAGTCACCGTGAAGAATGTCTCCATGCTTTCGAAGCAGGCCGACACGGCCATCTGCACGGCACTCGTGCGGGCCGGGGCCGCGGTCATCAACGACGAGGACTCCGTGACGGCCTCGCACCGTCCCCTGCGCGCCTTCGAATTCGACGCCACGCACTGCCCCGACCTTTTCCCGGCACTCGCGGCACTCGCGGCGGCGGCCCAGGGCGAGAGCGTCATCCGCGGTACCTCGCGGCTCGAACACAAGGAGTGCAACCGTGCGGACGCCATCCGCGAAGAGTACGCCAAGGCGGGCATCGAGGTGGACACCTCCCAGGAGGACGTCATGCGCATCCGCGGCGGCAGGATCCGCGCAGCCCGCGTGCAAAGCCACGGCGACCACCGCATGGCCATGTCGATGGCCGTCGCAGGGCTGCTCAGCGACGGGGAAATGACCATCGAAGACGCCGAATGCGTCGCCAAGAGCTACCCCGGATTCTTCGAAGACCTGGAAAAAATCAGAATCTGAACGCCATGAATATTTTCGGACACAATTTCAGGCTCGCCATCTGGGGGGAGTCGCACGGGCCGCAGATCGGCATCTCGATCGACGGGGTTCCCGCAGGTATTCCGCTCTCGGCGGAAGATTTCGAAGCCGACCTCGCACGCCGCCGCAGTGGGGCCCGCGGCACCACGCCGCGCCGCGAGCCGGACATCCCGCAGATCGTATCGGGGCTTTATAACGGCATGACGACGGGGGCGCCGCTCACCATCGAATTCGCCAACACCGACACCCATTCGCAGGACTACGCCACCGTAGCCCGCCACTACCGGCCTTCGCACGCCGACCTGGTGGCCTACCACCGCTTCAACGGGTTCAACGACCCGCGGGGCGGCGGCCATTTCTCGGCACGCCTGACCGTGGCGTTCGTCGCCGCGGGCGTCGTCGCCAAGAAGATGCTCCCGCCGGGCATCGCCTTCGACACGCGCCTCACCGAGATCGGCGGATGCACCGACCCTGCGCGCTTCGACGAGGTACTGCGCGCGGCGGCGGCCGACCTGGATTCGGTCGGCGGAATCATCGAATGCCGCGTACAGGGCGTCCCGCTGGGACTGGGACAACCCTTCTTCGATTCGGCCGAAAGCCTGATCGCCCACCTGTTGTTCGCCATCCCGGCCGTCAAGGGGGTCGAATTCGGCAGCGGCTTCGCCGGGGCGCGTCTGCGCGGTTCGCAGAACAACGACCCGCTGCTCGACGTCGAAGGCACCACTGCGACCAACAACGCGGGCGGAATCAACGGCGGAATCACCAACGGCAACGAGATCGTGGTACGCGCGGCGGTCAAGCCGACCCCGAGCATCGGGCGCGAACAGAATACCTACAACCTGGCGACGGACAAGGTCGAGCCGCTCACGATCCGCGGCCGCCACGATGTCTGCGTCGCCCTGCGCGGAGCCGTGGTCGCCGAGGCCGCCGTGGCCATCGCGCTGGCCAACTTGATCCGGCACTGATGTCTGTCCCCGAAACCTCAGCCCCATACGCCCCGCAGCCGCAGGGCGCCCCGGAGGTCACCACCCGCCGCGGGCTCCTCGACCGGCTCACAGCCCGTCTCACGGGACTTTACGACGCCCGCGAGGCGCGGAGCATCGCCCTGGTCGCCCTCGCCGAATCGTCGGGGCTTCCCCTATCGGCCTTGCTGACCGACCCCGGCGCACCGATGGCAGCCGACGGGTTCGAGGCGATGGCCGCACAACTCGCCGCCGGCCGTCCCGTGCAATACGTGGTGGGGCACACGGAATTCTACGGGCACCGCTTCGCCGTACGCGAAGGGGTGCTGATCCCCCGCCCCGAAACCGAGGAGCTGGTCTCCTGGGTGGTACACGACGAACGCAGGGCCCGTGCCCTGCTCGACGTGGGCACCGGCAGCGGCTGCATCGCCGCGAGCCTGGCGCTCGCGCTGCCCGGGGCCGAGGTTTGCGCGGCCGACCTGTCGGACGCGGCGCTGGCGATCGCCGCCGAGAACTGCCGCACGCTCGGCGCCCGGGTCACGCTCCGCAAGGCGGATGCGCTCGGCGGCCTGGACGAAATCTTCCCGGGGCCGTTCGACACCATCGTCTCGAACCCGCCCTACGTCCCGCAAAGCGACCTTGCGGCAATGCACGCCAATGTCCGGGAGTACGAACCCCGCGAGGCGCTGTTCGTCCCCGACGACGACGCGCTGCAATTCTACCGCGCCATCGCCCGCGCCGGGCGGCGGATGCTCCGTCCCGGCGGGAAGCTCTATTTCGAGATCTACGAACGCTCGGCCGGGCAGATGCGCCTCCTGCTCGGCGAGGAGGGATATACGGACACCGAGGTGCGCGAAGACCTCAACGGAAAACCCCGCATGGTATGCAGCAGGATGAACTAAGGAAAAAGAAGTTCAAGACACCCGAGCAGGCGCTCGCCGCGCTCATGCGGCTCTGCGCCCGCGCCGAAAAATCGCAGGAGGACGCCCGGCGGCTGATGCGCGGCTGGGGACTCGCGGAACGCGATGCCGAGGGGGTGCTGGCCAAACTCGTCCGCGACCGCTTCATCGACGATGCCCGTTACGCCGGGGCTTTCGTGCGCGAAAAACTGCGGCTGAGCGGCTGGGGCGGATACAAGATCCGCACGGCCCTGCAACGCAAGCGCATCGACCGGGCGCTGATCGACGCGGCACTCGCCGAAGCCGACCGTTCCGGCATGGACGAACGCCTGCGCCGGCAACTGGAACGCAAGGCACGAACGGCGAAATATACGACACAATACGAACTGAAAACCAAACTGATACGTTACGGGCTTTCGCTGGGATACGACTACGAAACGGTCGTGGAGGCCGCCTCGGGGCTCGTGACGGACACGGAGACATGCGACGAATTCTGATACTGCTCATATCGACCGCCGCCTGCCTCGGGGCCCGGGGACAACACCCCGCCCCGGAGGAGTACATATACCCGATCCGCGACGTCGAAGGGCTCTACTCGGCCAATTTCGGCGAGATGCGCCCGGCGCATTTCCACGCGGGCATCGACATCAAAACCGACGGTGCCGAGGGCAAACCCCTCGTGGCCGTGGCCGACGGCTACGTCTCGCGCGTAAGCCTGGGCGCCTACGGCTACGGGCGCGCCGTCTACCTCACGCTGCACAACGGCACGACCGCCGTATACGGCCACCTGCAACGCTTCCGCAAGGACATCGAGGAGCGCGTGCGCGAAGAGCGCCACGCCCGCCGCTCGAACAGCGTAAACCTCTGGTTCGGCCCCGACACCTGGCCCGTGAAGCAGGGCGACGTGGTGGGCTATTCGGGCAACAGCGGCTCGTCGATGGGGCCGCACCTCCACTACGAACTGCGCGACACCCGCACGCAGCGGCTTTACAACGTCGTAAGCGCCGGGATCATCCGCCCCCATGACGACCTCCCGCCGCGCATCATGCGGATCCACTACATCGAGGTCGACACCGTGCAGGGCGTCCCCGTGCACAGCCGCCCGGAGAGCTATGCCGTCGTCCGCAGCGCCGGGGGCAACTACCGCCTGACGCGCGAAGAGCCCGTCGGCGCGGGGCGCAAAGGCTACTTCGTCGTCGAGGCCAGCGACCGCCGCAACGGCGTGGGCAACACCTTCGGCCTGTGGCGCCTCGCCCTATCGGCCGACGGCAAGCCCCTTTTCGAATACCGCATGGACGGCTTCGAGCAGGCGAATTCGCGCTGCTGCGACGCCGTGAGCTACTACCCGCTGCAACTCACCTCGCGCAACGAGGTGATCCGCACGGCGCAACTGGCCGAATCCCCCGACTGTTTCTACCCCGTCATGGAGGAACGCGGAATCGTCCGCACCGAAGCGGGACAGACCCGCCGCATCCGCATCGAGGCATGGGACGACTGCGGCAACCGCTCGCAGCTGGAATTCGACATCCTCGGCCGGACGGAGAGTTTCCGTGCCGAAGCCGACAGCGCCGCCACGGTGCTCACCCCCGGGCGGACGGGCATCGTCCGCCTCGGGCGCGAAGTCACGGCACGCATCCCCGCCGGAGCGCTCTACGAACCGGTTTTCTGCCGCGCTGAACGCTGCCCCGCCCCGGCGTCCGATTCGACGCTCCTCGTCCTCACGTCCGGCTACCGCATCCTCCCGGTCACCACGCCGCTGCACCGGGCGATGACGGTCAGCGTGCGGGCGTTCGTCCCCGAAAACCTGCAGCCCCACACGGTGCTGGCCGCCCGCAACGTCAAGGGGCGCCTTACCTGCATCGGCGGGAAATACGCCGACGGTGCCGTCACGGCCACGACCCGCACCACCGGAGAACTGTTCGTCGTGGCCGACACCATCCCGCCGCGCATCCGCCCGCTCTTCCCGAAGGGGCAGACCTCACACGCGCCCCGGCCATGCGCTTCCGCGTGAGCGACAACTTCTCGGGCATCGCCTCGTGCACCCTGTTCATCGACGGCAAATGGGTTCCCTGCGACCGTCTCCCGATGCAGGACACGCTGATCCACCTGTTCGAGGAACCCCCGGCCCGCAAAAGCCACAGCGTCCGGCTCACCCTGACCGACGCCTGCGGCAATACGGCCTGCTGGGAAGGAACAATTCGCCGGTAATCCTATTTGTTTTCCGGAAAAATTTTTTATATTTGCACTCGTCCCAACTGTAAAAACAATGACAGACAACAATCCAGATGCACGTAAACCGCTGATACTTATTGCGGAAGACGTTGAAAGCAATTACAAATTGCTGGAAATAATACTCAAAAAAGAGTATGAGCTGCTATGGGCGAAAAATGGCAGAGAGGCCGTCGACTATGCATTGGAGCATCATCCCGATGCCGTGTTGATGGACATCAAAATGCCTGTAATGGACGGTATCGAGGCACTCAAGGAGATACGCCGGCATACCACCCAATTACCCGTTATCATGCAGACCGCCTATGCCTTCGACACGGATCGCCGCATCGCCGAGGAAGCCGGATGCAACGGCTTTATTACCAAGCCGGTAATGCCCCGGGAGTTGAAAATGTATCTGGATATGAGCCTGAAAAAGGCATAAGATCCCCATAATTTTCCACAGAACGGAGCCGGACTTTTTGTCCGGCCCGTTTTTTTTACTACCTTAGTCCCAATTTTGCGTTACACCCACATGTCCCCTGTCCGCCTGCTTACATGCATCTACTGCGTCGTCTTCGGCACAGGAGTATCCCTTATGGCCGCACCGTCCTCCGTCACGGACAGCCTCCAGGGCAGACTGGCGCATACGTCCGATCCCCGCGAACGGGTGCAACTGCTGCTCAACCTCAAAGACCTGAACGAGGACACGCACCTCAACCTGCCTTATTCCATCCAGCTTTTCCGCGAAGCGGCGGCCATCCGCGACACCTACGCCATGTCGGTGTCCGTCATCCCGATCCTCAGCCGGTATTCGATTTACACCGAAAAGAAAGATACGCTCCGCTATTACGTACAGGCGCTCCGCGACCTGACTCCCGGCACACCCGAAGAGGGTGCCGACGCCTATGCAGAAATGTGCATCGGGTTCTACCGCCTGGGACACCAGTACGACCTTGCGGAGAACCTCAGGCTGGCACACGAGGTTTACGACTGGAGCAATACCCCGCCCGAAGAACCCGAGAACATCTACCAGCGCACCAAACGCCTGTTTCTGCGCGGCTATGCCAACATCACGCTCTGCTACTACGAAGGCGGAAACCAGCGGGCCTACATCCCGCAGACCGACACGTGGCGCGAAGCCTACGAACTGACGAGGCAAATGCCGAACCTCAATATCCGCAGGTGCTTCGCCAACATCATTTACTACGTGCTGAGCGGCGCCTACAACCAGAGCTACCGCCACGACGACCAGGTCGCGCTCACCAACGACCAGATCGCACTGCTCGACCGCTACTATTCCGCCGACAGCATCCTCGGGCGGCGCCCCTACCTCTACAAGGACAACAGCTACGTGCGGCCTTACCAGCAATTGCTGCAATGTGCGCTCAACATCCGCCGCAACGACTACGCAGCCTTGTACTTCAACGAGTTCCGCAACCGTATGCTCGCGGCCGAAGGGGAAAACCTGCTGCGCAACAAAAGCTACCTCTACGAAATGGGCTATCTCTGGAAAGCCAACACCGACGCCTATGCCGAAAGCATCCAGTATTCCGATTCGCTGATCCGCCTGATCGAGAGCGGCAAAGGCTATTTCAGCATGCTGCCCAACAAGGTCTACCAGGCCTACCGTGACCGCAGCATCCTGCTCACCAAGGCCAAGCGTTACCCGGAGGCTTTCGAGGCCTTCGGGCATACGATATTGGTGCAGGATTCGATCCTCACCGCCGAACGCCGCGAACGCCTCGAAACGATCCGCCGGCAACACGACCTGGACAAGCGCAAGTTGACCGAAACGCGGGCCTTGATCCGCAACCGCGCAGCCACGAGCCTCTCGATCGTCGTCATCGTGCTGCTGATGTCCGGCACGGGGATTTACCTCCTGCGGTCGCTGCTGCATAACCGCAGGCTGAAGGCCGACATCCTCCGCCACAGCCGCAAGGCCCAGGAGAGCGAACACATGAAATCGGTCTTCGTAAACACGATCTGCCGCGGCGTCGGCCCCGCATTCGACGCCATCGACACCGCAGCCTCGCGGCTGATGCTGTCGGACATCGGCGCAACCGAGCGGAACGCCTGCTGCGAATCCATCCGCGTCAACGCCGACCTGCTGCTTTCGGCGCTCGACAACATGCTCGAAGCCGCCAACCTCGACAGCCTGACCGAGGCCCTGCGGCTGGAGGAAACCAACATCGACGAGGTGTGCCGCGCCGAACTGCTCGCCGCTTCGCGGCTTAGCTGCAATCCCGGGGTGGCCTTCACGATCGAAGCCCCGGAGAACCCGGCCACCGTCCGCACGCATGCCAAATACTTTTCGTTCGTGGTACGCGCGCTGCTCGACAACGCCCGCAAATTCACCCGGGAAGGCGCCGTCACGCTCCGCTATGAAATAGGCCCGCGCCGCAACGAACTTCGGGTTACGGTGACCGACACGGGCTGCGGCATCCCGCCCGCAAAACGCAACGACATCTTCGGCCTGCCCTCCGACGACTCGAAGGCGACGCCGGGGCTGAGCCTCGCTTTATGCCGCCTGATCGCCCGGCACCTCTCGGGCAACATATCCCTCGACGAGGCATATACCGCCGGTGCACGTTTCATCTTCACAATCCCCGCCAAGCCATGAGCACGCGCCGACCGATACTCTTCCCGGCAATATGCCTGGCGCTCGCGATTTTCTGCGCCGCAACGGCGCAGCCGCTGCAACCCGAGGGCGACAACGAATTCGGGGGTACGCCCGGCATGCACCTTTTCCTGCAAAGCAGGTTCATCCGTACGCACCAGGCCGACCGGCTCCACTTCGCCCGCATGCGCCACTACCGCGAAGGTTATCTCGATGCCGTCGGGCACGGGGAGTACGCCAGGGCCCTGGCCTTCTCGGATTCGCTGATCCGCACCGCCGAACACCACCCCGTGGCCGGCGTGCACTTCACGGATTGCTACAAGGAACGGGCGGACATGTTCCGCAGGCTGCACCGCGACTCCGAGGCCTGCATGGCCTATGCCCGTGCCGTGAAGGTACGGGATTCGCTGCTGCGGCTCGAACAGAGCAAAGTCATCCGCGAGAAGCAGGAGTCGTACGAACTCGACCGGATGGCGCTCGACGCGGCGCTGCTTACGGCCCACCACCACAAAACTGCCCTGGCCTACGTTTCGCTCGCGCTGCTGGTGATCGCTGCGGTCGTCGGTGCGATCTATGTCGGCAACCGCCGTACCCGGCGACTGCAGAAGGAGTTACTCCTGCAAACGAAGCACGCCCACGAAAGCGAACTCAAAAAGGCCGCATTCGTCAACTCGGTCTGCCACGAAGTGCGTACGCCGCTCAACTGCATCATGGGATTCTCCGAGCTGCTCTGCGCCGAGGAGATCACCCCGGAGTCGCGCGCCCAATACTGCGAAATCATCCGGGACAACCGCCGCCAGCTGCGATTCCTGTTCGACGACATGCTCGAGGTGGCCTACCTCGAAAACCTGCACGCGCCGCTGCCGTGCCAGTATACGAACCTCTGCGCCGTATGCCAGGCGCAACTGCGGATCATGAAGGTGAGGTACCCCAAGCCTGGCATCGTTTACAAAGGCGCGATCCCGGTCGCGGAGATTGCGCTCAACACCAGCGACAAATACCTGACGATACTCATCTCGGCACTGCTCGGCAACGCCTATAAATTCACGCAGGAAGGCACGATCAGCCTCGAATGCGACCGTCTGGGCGACGACCGCGTCTTCGTCGCCGTCGCCGACACGGGCTGCGGCATCCCGCCCGAGAAGCACGGCTATGTCTTCGAGCGTTTCACCAAACTCGACCCCTTCAGCCAGGGCAACGGCCTCGGGCTCTACCTCTGCCGCCTGATCGTCACCCACCTGCACGGGGAGATATACATCGACTCCGGATACACGGGCGGGACGCGCATCGTCGCCATCCTGCCGCGCAGGTAACCCCGCCTGCATCCGCTGCCCCACACCCGCTGCCCGGCCGTGCGGGGCACCCGTCCCCGGCTCGCCGTGTTTTTTCCGCCGGCTTTCAGCGCCCCCACCGTTCTGCCGGATCCCCGGCCCTCTGATTCCCCGATTCCACAGTCCCCCGTTCCTAACGATCCCGCCTGCCCGGCCCGGCAGCATCCCGGCCATACCGTCTCTCCCTGCTCCGCATCCCGCCCCGAACCTCTCGGTTCGCCCGCGCCATCCTCCGCACGCTTTATCAGAAATGAAAAGTCGTTTATCAGGATTCGTTACCGCCCGAAGCGCATAACCTTTACCTTTGTAAAGCAAACACAATCCGGAACGACCATGAAAACCAAACCCTCCGCAATCAAAAGCCTGCTGGCGGCCGCCCTGGCGGCATCGTGCCTCGCCAGCTACGCCGCAGCCCCCCAGAAACGGGAAATGAAATTCGAGAAGCTCCGAAAGGAATTCGCCGATCCCCCGCGGGCATTCCGCCCGGCGCCCCTGTGGGTCTGGAACACGCGGGTCACCCGCGCCGACATCGACCGGATGCTGGGCGACTTCAAGGCGCAGGGCTTCGGCGGCGCCTTCGTCCACCCGCGGCCGGGGCTGGTCACCGAATACCTCTCCGACGAATGGTTCGACCTTTATAAATACAGTGTGGAAAAGGGGAAAGAACTGGGGCTCGACATCTGGATCTACGACGAAAACTCCTACCCGAGCGGCTTCGCAGGCGGACATGTTCCTGCACAGATGCCCGAATCCTACGACCAGGGCCAGGGGCTCGCGCTCACCAAAACCGCACTGCCCCCGGCCGATGCGGGAAAATACTTCCTCTGCCTGAAAAAGGAGGGCGGCACGTTCCGCGACATCACCGCCGACACGGGCCGCTACAAAGACGCCCCGGGCGAATACTACCTTTACGAAAAGACCTATTACGGCCGTTCGGGCTGGCACGGGGGTTACTCGTACGTCGACCTGCTGGTCGAGGGCGTCACCGAAAAATTCCTCGACATCACCATGGAAGGTTACGAAAAGACCTTCGGCAAGGAGCTGGGCCCGGTCATCAAGGGGCTTTTCTCCGACGAACCGTGCATTCCCAGTTCGGGCGGCGTGCGCTGGACGCCCGACCTGTTCGAAGTGTTCCGCAAACAGTGGGGCTACGACCTGACAACTTCGCTGCCCCTGCTCTCCGAGCAGACGGGCGACTGGAAACGGGTGCGCCACAACTACCTCGAAACGCTGACGCAAATGTTCGTAGACCGCTGGGCGAAGCCCATGTCGGCCTACTGCGACCGCAAGGGCATGCTCTGGACGGGGCACTACTGGGAACACGACTGGCCGAGCATGTACCAGGACGGCGACAATATGGCCATGTACGCGTGGCACCAGATGCCCGCCATCGACATGCTCTTCAACCAGTACAACGACCAGAGCCCGCAGGCGCAGTTCGGCAACGTCCGCGCCGTGAAAGAGCTGCGCAGCGCCGCCAACCAGACGGGGTGCGTACGCACGCTGAGCGAAACCTACGGCGGCGGGGGCTGGGACGAGACGTTCCGCGATTTCAAGCGGCTGGGCGACTGGGAATATGCGCTGGGCGTGAATTTCATGAACCAGCACCTCTCGCACATGACCATCGCCGGCGCCCGCAAATACGACTATCCCCCGGTCTTCACCCGCCTCTCGCCGTGGTGGGAGGACTACAAGGTGCTGAACGACTACTTCGCCCGCCTGTCACTCGTGCTCAGCCAGGGCGAACAGATGAACGACATCCTCGTCCTGGAACCGACCACGACGATCTGGCTCTACTACTCCTATGTCATGAACGACCCCCGCTGCATGGAGATCGGCAGCGCATTCCAGCGTTTCGTCACCACGCTCGAAAAGGCGCAGGCGGAATACGACCTGGGCTCGGAGCACATCATCAAGGATCGCGGCTCGGTCAGGGGCGGTAAATTCGTCGTCGGAAAACGCGCCTATGCGAAGGTCGTGATCCCGCCCATGACCGAGAACCTCAACGCCGGGACTTTCAGCCTCATCCGCCAATTCGTCGAGGCGGGCGGGCAACTGGTGCTCTTTGCCAAACCGACGCTCGTCGACGGGCGGCCCAGCCCCGAACTGGCGGATTTCCTCGACCGCAACGCCTCCCGGATACGCCGTTACGCGGCACTGGACGGTAAGGCGATCGCCGAATCGTTCGCGGACGACAGGATCCGTTTTTGCAACGTCACGGGCAACGACCTCTACCACCAGCGGCGCAGCTACGAGGACGGGGAGCTCCTGTTCCTGGTCAACTCCTCGCTAAGCGACACCGCCACGGGCAGCGTCGGCCTCCCGGCCGGGGAGCTGGTCGAGCTGGACGCCGTCTCGGGCGACATGCGTCCCTACCCGCACACCGCCGACGGGAAAAGCGTCGGGGCGGACTTCAGCCTGCCGCCCGCCGGGAGCCTCCTGCTCTTCGCCCCGGCTTCGGGCCGGAGCGCCCTTGCACGTACCTCCCGGGCGGCATCCGGCACCGAAACACAGCCAGCAGGGAGCACCAAGCTGGAGCCCGCCGGCCCGCTGGAGGTCACCCGCCTGAAAGACAACGTCCTCAACCTCGATTTCTGCGACCTGACGGTCGACGGGCGCACCGAGCGCAACCTCTACACGTTCGAGGCGTGCAACAAACTCTTCAACCATTGCTACGGGACAGGCAACCCGTGGGACTCGGCCATCCAGTACAGGCAGACTATCGTCGAACGCGACACGCTGACCACGGGCGACATCCGCGTAAGCTACCACTTCGTCGTGGCCGGGGACTTCGACACGCGCGGCATGAAGCTGGTCGCCGAACAACCCGGCATCTGGAACGTGACGTTCAACGGCACGCCCGTCGAAGCCGCGGCGCCCGACACGCTGCTCGACAGCCGCTTCGGGATCTACCCCGTAGGCAATCTGGTGCGGCGGGGGACGAACACCGTCGAACTGAGCGTCTCGCCCATGAGCATCTATGCCGAAATAGCCCCCATCTACCTTTTCGGCGACTTCGTGCTCGAATCGGCCGGGGCGGGATGGATCGTCCGCGAACCCGCCGGGAAACCGGCCTTGGGAAGCTGGAAACGGCAGGGGCTCCCCTTCTATTCGTGGGACATGGCCTACGGCCGGGACTACGACATCGACGACCCCGCGGCCGGTTACACGCTCCGGCTGAGAGCCTGGGAAGGGACGCTCGCACGGGTCTGCGTGAACGGCCGCAAAGCGGGCATCATCGCCTGGCAGCCCTATGCGTTCGACCTCACGCCCTACCTGCGCAAGGGACGCAACCGCGTCGAAGTGCATGTGGTGGGCAGCCTGAAAAACCTCTTCGGCCCCCATTACAGCGCCGACAAGGGCATCGCAGGCCCGTGGCACTGGAACAATGTGCCCAAACAGCTGCCCGGCAGCGACTACGACCAGCGGGACTACGGCCTGCTGGAAGATTTCGAAATCGTCATGACAAAATAACGGATCACAAACCATGAAAATAGGATTGATCGCAGTAGGGCTGAACACCTACTGGCACCAGTTCGGCGGACTGCGCGAAAGGCTCGACGGCTACCGCAACGCCATAAAGGAAAAAATGGAAGCCTACGGCGGGCAGATCGTCGCCGACGCAGGCATGGTCGACGACGTGGACAAGGCTCACGCAGCCGCGGCCCTTTTCAGGCGCGACGAAGCCGAAGTGCTGTTCATCTTCATCTCGACCTACGCCCTTTCGTCCACGCTCATCCCCTTCCTCGGGGAGGGCATCCCGGTCGTGCTGCTCAACCTGCAACCCGCCCCGGCCATCGACTACGCCCGGCTCAACGGCATGTCCGACCGCGGGGAGATGACGGGCGAGTGGCTTGCCAACTGCCAGGCCTGTTCGCTGCCCGAATTCTGTTCGGTATTCAACCGCGCCGGCACCAAATACGACGTGGTGACGGGCTACCTCGACGACGCGCAGGCCTGGGCCGAGATCTACGGGTGGATCGACGCGGCGAAGGTCGCCTCCGGCATGCGCCGCAACCGCATGGGGCTGCTGGGCAACTACTACGGCGGCATGGTCGACGTCTACTCCGACCTCAGGCTGCAGAGCACCGTCTTCGGCACCCATGCCGAAATCCTGGAGATGTGCGAACTGCACGAATTCCGCCGCTCGGTGACGCAGCGCGAGGCCGACGCGAGGGTCGCCGCGTTCGGCGAGGCGTTCGTCATCGACGAGGGCTGCACGCGGGAGGAACTCGAGCGCGCCGCACGCACTTCCGTAGCGCTGGACAAGCTCGCAGAGGCGCATCGACTGGGTTCCCTGGCCTACTACTACGCGGGGGCGGCGGGCAACGCCTACGAAGACATCGTCACGTCGGTCATCGCCGGCAACACGCTGCTGACGGGGCGCGGCATCCCCGTGGCGGGCGAATACGAGGTGAAAAACGTGCAGGCCATGAAAATCATGTCGCTGCTGGGCGCCGGGGGTTGTTTCTCGGAATTCTACGGCATGGACTTCACCGACGACGTCATCCTGCTGGGGCACGACGGCCCGGCGCATTTCCTGCTCGGCGAAGAGAAAGCCCGCCTGGTACCGCTTCCCGTTTACCACGGCAAACCCGGCAAGGGGCTGTCGATCCAGATGTCCGTGAAACACGGCCTGGTGACGCTCCTGTCGGTGGTCGAAGGACGCGACGGGATTTCGTTCCTGCTGGCCGAAGGCGAATCGGTGCCGGGCCCCGTGCTGAACATCGGCAACATCAACAGCCGTTACAGGTTCCCGCTTCCCGCACGGGAATTCATCGACCGCTGGAGCAAGGCGGGGCCTTCGCACCACTGCGCCATCGGTGTGGGACATGTCGCCGGAGCGATTCGCAAATACGCCGCGCTGCTCGGAATCCCGGTGACGGTCGTCTGCTGAGGGGGTTACCGCCCGGGCTGCCTCCGCTCGCGGCGGTACTGCTGGGGCGGGACGCCCTCCCTTTTGCGGAAGAAGGTGGAAAAGTGGCTCGGGGTCTCGAACCGGAGCCTGTATGCGATCTCCGCGACGGTGAGCTCCGTCGTATCGAGCAGCTCTTTGGCACGCAGGAACCGGATCTGCGAGAGATATTGCGCAGGCGAGGTATCGGCATACTGCCGGAACATCTTGCGGAACCACGAATAGCTGACCGACAGGCGTTCGGCGATCCCCTGCGGCGTGAGGCCGTCCTCGACCTCGCGCTTCATGATCGCGCGCGCCTCGTCGATCTTGCGGATGGCCAGCGAATCGTCGAACAGAATATTCCGGTGCTTGTAGTAGACCGACCCCAGCAGGAACTGCACGATCCCCGCCGCGACCTGCTGGTAACCGGCCTGTTCCCGGAGCGCATAGCCGACGATCTCCTCGTACATGCCGATGATCGTCTGGCTGAACCCCAAGTCGAATACCGGGCTGCGCGGCGAAAAGAACCCGTTGGCGACCTGCGCATCGACGCTGCCGCCCCGGAATCCCACCCAATGTTCGAACCACCCGGTAGCCCTGTCGGGCTCGTAGGTATGCCACTCCCCGGGGAAGAGCAGGATCATCGTCCCGGCCCTGATCCGCTGGCGGCGGCACGAACGGGACTCGAAATAGCCCTCCCCGCGCGATATGTAGACCAACTGGTACTCCTTCAGGACGCGCCCCTTGCCGGGATCGAAAATATGGGACTCGGGATGCTGCGCCTGCGGGTAGGAGCTGTGCGCCGCGACCGCCTGGTACCCGGCCGTGGTGACGACCAGCCCCCACGCCTCGTCGTTGCGGCTGATGTTGAGATACTTTATGTTGCAGCCCGGTAGCGGTTCCATGCCTGAAAATATCGGATTCGACCCAAATTTACGAAAAAGTCCGCAGGAGGCCAAACCCGGCGAAGGAAGATGCGGGCGGGAAAACGAAAAGGGAGCCCGGATTCGATTCCAGCGCTCCCTTTTCCGGGTGATTCCGGCGCGGTTCGAACGCGCGACCCGCAGCTTAGAAGGCTGCTGCTCTATCCAACTGAGCTACGGAACCATCGGCAAAACCGCACCCTGCGGTGACGATTTGCGCCGCAAAGATAGGAATTTTTTTCACAACAGCCCCCGGCTGAACGAAAAATATCACTTCCCGCAGGGATGCAACGGCCTGCAACCCCGCGGGAACCCGATTAGGGGCACGACCCTGCCCCGCCACAAGCCCGCCCTTTTTCCGGCAGTTCCCGCCGCGGCCCGCCATGCACCGTATCCGGCAGAAAAACAGCCTGTCGCACCGATTTTTCGGCGAATTATTTTGCCGGGCGGAATATTTTGTCTACATTTGCAGGCTTAAAAGCCCAAAGTGGGTGAGCGTTTTTTAATTAATTACAACAAAATTTTATAGCAAATGGCTGTTAAAATTCGTCTGGCACGCCACGGTAAGAAAGGTTTTGCTTTCTACCACATCGTTGCCGCAGATAGCAGAGCGCCACGTGATGGTAAATTCATCGAAAAGTTGGGAACCTACAATCCCAACACGAATCCTGCTACGATCGACCTCGACTTCGAGAAAGCATTGGGTTGGTTACAGAAAGGCGCACAACCTACGGATACTTGTCGGGCCATCCTCTCGTACAAGGGCGTATTATACAAGAAGCACCTGTTAGGCGGTGTCGCCAAGGGCGCATTCTCGGAGACCGAAGCCGAAGCCCGCTTCAACAAATGGCTGAGCGAGAAGGCCGGCAAGATCGAGGCCAAGAGCAACAAGCTCGCCACGGATGCCAAGTCGGCCGAGAAAGCACGCCTGGCTGCCGAAGCCAAAATCAAGGAGGAGCGCGCAAAGGCCATCGCCGAGAAGCAGGCCGCTGCCGCAGCTGCCGCCAAAGAGGCCGAGGAGGCCGCCGCCGAAGCTGCCGAGGCTCCCGCAGAGGGCGCAGCAGAGGCTCCTGCCGCAGAATAACACCAGGAAAGCTTCTTTCCGGAATCCCGGTAAATTTCCCGCAACGGGAGGTTTACCGGTTTTTTTCATTACTTTTGCAGATAGTTCCCATGCGGGCGCATCCCGTGCGGGAATCGTCCGGCAAGGCACAGCGAGGCGCTGCACGGCACGACGAGGCGGCAGCACAGCGGGGCCGGGTGTAACGGAGCGGCCGGGATACCCGCGTCCCCCGTTCCGCACCGCGATACGGACATAAGAGAAAAAAACGAACCGATATGAGCGTTACTATTCCCGCAGGCAGGATCAACAGGCTTTTCGGCACCGACGGCGGTGTGATGCTGTCGCTCTATGCCGATTTCCCGGAGGAATTCGATACCGGCACCCCGCTGCTGGTCACGATCGACGCCCTCGAGGTGCCGCTCTACTGCGAGCGCTTCGAACGCCGCGGCACCTCGGGCGCCGTGGCCTCATTCGCCGATTTCGACACCGAGCGCCGGGCTCAGGAACTCGTCGGGCTTGAATTCCGTATCGAATGCGACGAGGACGAAGACGACGAATTCTACCTGGAAGACCTGATCGGCTTCGCCGTGACCTGCACCGAAGCGGGCGCGGACGGCGCAAAGGGAGCGGCCGCCTTCACGGGTTCGGTCACGGACTACTACGACAGCGACGCCAACCCGCTTTTCGAGCTGGAGATCGGCGGCCGCACGGTGCTCGTCCCCGCCGCCGAGGAGTTCATCGCCCATATCGACTTCGGGGGGCGCACGATGAAACTGGTGCTGCCCGAAGGGCTGCTCGACCTGTAAATAACAATATTACTATGGCACGTGTCGTAATCGGACTTTCGGGCGGCGTGGATTCATCGGTCGCCGCATACCTGCTCAAACAGCAGGGGCATGACGTCGTGGGGTTGTTCATGATCAACTGGCACGATACGACGGGAACGCTCGAGGGCGACTGCCCGTGGCACGACGACCGCGTCTTCGCCGAACTGGTCGCCAAAAAACTGGACATCCCGCTGCACGTCGTCGACCTCTCGGCGGACTACCGCACCCGCGTGGTCGATTACATGTTCTCGGAATACGAAAAGGGACGCACGCCCAACCCCGACGTGCTGTGCAACCGCGAAATCAAATTCGACGTCTTCCTGCGCGAAGCGCTCCGGCTGGGCGCCGATTTCGTCGCCACGGGGCACTACTGCCGCAAGGCCGAGGAGACGCTCCCCGACGGACGAACAATCTATAAACTCCTCGCGGGCACCGACCCCAACAAGGATCAGAGCTACTTCCTCTGCCAGCTCTCGCAGGAACAGCTGCGCTACGCCCTGTTCCCCGTCGGCGATCTGCTCAAACCCGAGGTGCGGCGCATCGCCGCCGAGCAGGGGCTCGCCACGGCCAAGCGCAAGGATTCGCAGGGCATCTGCTTCGTGGGCAAGGTCGACCTTCCGGCCTTCCTGCAACAGAAGCTGGCCTCGAAAAGGGGTAATGTCCACGAGATACTCCCCACGTGGCCGAAATACGGCCCCAAGGCCCGAATCCCGGCGGGCACACCCGATGCCGGACAAGCAATCCCCGCCCCGGCATCCCCGGCCGCCGGACGCCCGGACGGGGATCCCCACTCCCCGGGCGGACAGCACGCGGCCGACGTACCCCCCACAACCGAACAGCTCGCAGCACTGGCCGCCCCGTGGCGCTACACCGTCCGCGACGGCAAGAAGATCGGCGAGCACGGCGGGGCGCACTTCTACACCATCGGCCAGCGCAAGGGACTCGGCATCGGCGGGCGCAAGGAATCGCTGTTCATCCTCGCCACCGACACCGTACAGAACGTCATCTATGTCGGCGAAGGCGACAGCCACCCCGGCCTGTGGCGACAGGCACTGCATATCGCCCCCCGCGAGATACACTGGGTCAACCCCGCGCGCACGATGCCGGCAGGCCATAGCGCCCGCTTCAGCGTCCGCATCCGCTACCGCCAGCCCTTGCAGGAGGCCACGCTCTTCGTCCGCGACCAGGGAGCCTACATCCTCTTCGACACCCCCCAGCGGGGCATCACACCGGGGCAGTTCGCCGCATGGTACGACGGCGACGAACTGGTCGGTTCGGGGATAATCTCGGAATAGTTTTTCCGATCCCAGCCCCCTCCGAAAAACGGTTTCAAGCCCCCTGCCGGACAGGCGCGGCGTATATTGCCGCTTTTCCTAAGCATAGATTTGTCTTTTCTCAAAAGGCAAATACGTACCTTTTGGTGGCAAAAGGTACCCAAAACCATCCGCATGCCGTTTTCGCGGGAGCAACTGCGGAGCCTCGCTGAACGGGCACGAAAGACTGCGCTTTTCGCACGCCCGTTCCGGGCGCTCGGCGCCGCAGCCGCTCTTTATCCGCTGCAAACGAAATGCGGAAAATCCTGCTGTCCGGAATTCTCGCTGTGCGGCAAAAAACAGAGAAACACGATAACAAAAATCCCGACTTGATGCCGGAGCCGTCGGCGGACGGCGGACTAAAAGCGCGAGAAACGGGGCAGGTTTGCTTGCAAACCCGCGATTAGGCGCCCGTTTCCAGCGTTAGGACGCCAAGAGCAGGCGAAGCATCCGTCGGAGAGTTTTTGGTACTTTTTGCGGAAAAAAGTACATGTTGGAACCAAAAGAATCGTATACATTTCCCCTCCAAAGATACCAAAAACAAAAATTCCGGCACAAAGGCCGTAGTACACCGGCTTAATAACTACCTATACATAGGCAAATTTAAGTTATAACTATACTTTCACAATGGCATAATTTTTAGTTTTACATCATCTAAACAGATGCTTGTGAAACCGAAAAGTGCTTTCGACATATACGTCAGTGCCGCAGTTCGCAAAGAGCGGATGGCTCAACGTGTTTCACAGGCCACATTGGCTTATGGTATAGGAGTAAGCGACGGATTCATTTCACAAGTTGAAAGCCCGAAAAATCCTTCAAAATACAACCTCAACCATATCAACGAGATCGCCCGGTTCCTGGGCTGCTCGCCGCGCAAGTTCCTGCCCGAGGAGCCGTTATAACCCCGGCCTATGTCGCTGCGCCGCATCATAACCGCCCTCGCCGCAACCGGCCACGCACGCCCCGTCCCGGGCAGCCGGGCTTTACGCGCCTTGCAACGGCTGCCACGCATCATAACCGCCCTGCTGCTCTTCCTGGCAGGCATCCCCGCCCATGCACAACCGCGCACGGGCATCGTCTACTGGGATCTCGACCACCTCTACGACACTGTCCCCGCCCTGTTCTACAATGACACCGACTACACGCCCTCGGGACGCCTGGCGTGGGACACGGAGCGCTACCGCCGCAAGATACGCCATACGGCGGCCGTCATCGACTCTATGCGCATGCCGCTCGTGGCGCTGTGGGGCGTCGAGAACGAAGCCGTCGTCCGCGACATCGCAGCCGCCTGCGAGGGCGATTACAGCTACCTGCACCGCACGCTCAACTCCCTCGACGGCATGGATTTCGCACTGCTCTATTACGGCGACCTCTTCGAGCCCCACTACGACGAGCCGGGGCGCCGCTACCTCTACATCGAGGGCCTCCTCTACCGCCGCGGCAAACCCATGCGGCAAGGATCCGGTCGCGTCGTCCGCCCCACGCGCACCGACACCATAGGGCTCGTGCTGTGCAGCGACACCCGCATGGCCGAATGGGTCGTCCGCGACCTGCGCGAAGAGCGCCCCGGGGTGAAGCTGCTCGTCGCGGGACGCACCTCGTCGCTCGCCCCCGGAGCCTTCGGGCTGCGCGACGCACTGGAGCGCCCGGCACGGCTCGGGCGGGGCAACGTCCGCCGCCGGGGCGGCTGGCAGATGCGCGACCGCATTCTGGCCGACACGGCGCTCCGCACCTCGGCGGGCGATGTCTATGCGCGCCGTTATCTGATTGACCCCAAGACGGGTACCCCGCTTCCGACCTACGAAAAAAGGCGGTACAGGGGCGGCTACGGCTACGCCCTGCCGGTATTCGTTTACTTGGAGTAGATTTTTTTGGAATTCCGGAAAAGTTTTTATATATTCGCATTCCCAACGGCGAATATGAATTCTTTGACGAGGCGGTAACAGGAATGTCACCGCAATTTTCGTCTGTGAAAAGCAGCGAGTTGACAAAAAATTTATAAATTTATATACCAATTAAATTAACCAGGAAAAATTATGGCAGACGTTAAACGAGTCTACACCTTCGGCAACAAGGAAGCCGAAGGCAACGGCAAAATGCGTGAGCTGCTCGGCGGCAAGGGTGCGAACCTCGCGGAGATGAACCTCATCGGCATCCCCGTCCCCCCGGGCTTCACGATCACCACGGAAGTATGTTCCGAATATTACGCCCACGGCAAGGAGGCCGTGATCCAGATGCTCCGTCCCGAAGTGGAGAAGGCGATGAAAAATATCGAAAAGCTCACCGGGATGAAATTCGGCGACAAGGAGATGCCGCTGCTGGTGTCAGTACGCTCGGGTGCCCGCGCTTCGATGCCCGGCATGATGGACACGATCCTCAACCTGGGTATGAACGACCAGGCCGTGGAAGCCGTCGCCAAGCGTACGGGCAACCCCCGTTTCGCATGGGACTCGTACCGCCGTTTCGTACAGATGTACGGCGACGTGGTGCTGGGCATGAAACCCGAATCGAAAGAAGACCACGACCCGTTCGAGGTACTCATCGAGGAGCAGAAGCACAAGCGCGGCGTGAAGAACGACACCGACCTGACGACCGACGACCTGAAGGAGCTGGTCAGGAACTTCAAGGCTGCCGTCAAGAAGCAGACCGGCGAGGATTTCCCGGCATGCCCGTGGGATCAGCTCTGGGGCGCCGTATGCGCCGTATTCGGTTCGTGGATGAACGACCGTGCCATCCTCTACCGCAAGCTCAACAACATCCCCGCCGAATGGGGAACGGCCGTAACGGTACAGGCCATGGTATTCGGCAACATGGGCAGCAACTCGGCCACGGGCGTAGCCTTCTCGCGCAACGCCGCGACGGGTGAAAACCTCTTCAACGGCGAATACCTCATCAATGCCCAGGGCGAGGACGTCGTGGCCGGCATCCGCACCCCGCAGCAGATCACCCTCGAAGGGTCGAAGCGCTGGGCGGCCGCACAGAACATCTCCGAGGAAGACCGCCGCACGAAATACCCCTCGCTCGAAGAGGTCATGCCGGTGGTTTACAAGGAACTCGATGAGATCCAGCACCACCTGGAGCAGTATTTCAAGGACATGCAGGACATCGAGTTCACGATCCAGGACGGCAAGTTGTGGATGCTCCAGTGCCGCAACGGCAAACGCACCGGTGCGGCCATGGTCAAGATCGCGATGGACATGCTCCGCGAAGGGCTGATCGACGAACGCACGGCCGTGCTTCGCTGCGAGCCCGCGAAACTCGACGAGCTGCTCCACCCCGTATTCGACAAGAAGGCCATCACCAATGCACAGGTCATCACCAAGGGCCTTCCCGCATCGCCGGGCGCCGCGACGGGCCCCGTGGTATTCTTCGCCGAAGATGCCGAGAAAACCCTCGCCCAAACCGGTCAGAAAGCGATCCTCGTGCGCATCGAAACTTCTCCCGAAGACCTCAAGGGCATGCTCGACGCCGCCGGCATCCTCACCGCCCGCGGCGGTATGACCTCGCATGCGGCCGTCGTCGCACGCGGCATGGGCAAATGCTGCGTATCGGGCGCCGGGGAGCTGGAAATCGACTATAAAACCCGCACGATCAAAGTCAACGGCTTCACCGTCAAGGAGGGCGACTGGATCTCGCTCAACGGTTCGACGGGCGAAGTTTACCTGGGACAGGTAGCCACGATGGCCGCCGACCTGAGCGGAGACTTCGGCCAGCTGATGGATCTGGCAGGCAAATACGCCGTGCTGAAAGTCCGCGCCAACGCCGACACGCCGAAGGATGCCGCACAGGCATTCGGATTCGGCGCCGAGGGCATCGGCCTCTGCCGCACGGAGCACATGTTCTTCGAGGGCGACCGCATCAAGGCTTTCCGCGAGATGATCCTCGCCGACGACGAGGCCGGACGCCGCGTGGCACTGGCCAAGTTGCTGCCCATCCAGCGCGGAGACTTCGAAGGCCTGTTCAAGGCCATGAACGGCTTCCCCGTGACCGTCCGCCTGCTCGACCCGCCCCTGCACGAGTTCGTGCCGCACGACGAGAAAGGCCAGAAGGAGATGGCCCGTGAGATGGACGTCCCCCTCCAGAAGATCGTCGCCAAGGTCGAGTCGCTGGCCGAGTTCAACCCCATGCTGGGACACCGCGGCTGCCGCCTGGGCAACACCTACCCCGAGATCACCGAGATGCAGGCACGCGCCATCATCGAGGCGGCCATGAA
>NZ_DCKA01000002.1:0-118060 GCF_002320215.1 Alistipes sp. UBA1686 | reverse complement strand
ATCAAACTCTCCATTGTATAAAATTATAAATGTTTTGTTAGAGTCCTGACTATTCGTTTATCCTTTATAAAAGGAAATTGACAGATAAATACTACATTTCTTTTCTCTCAAAATATAACCAGTAATTCAAAGAACCAGTTTGAAAAATCGCATTTACGATGCGAAAGGACTGCAAAGATAGAGTAACTTTTTGAATCCTGCAAATCTTTTTTCAAAAATCTTTTTAAGAACTTCGCGTCTCGGGAAATCGGGCTTACACAGAGCTTCAAGCTCCTTTATTGTAAACTTTCAGCCTTCGTAAGAACAACCGTTTTTCTCAAACGCGGATGCAAAGGTAGCGACTTTTTTCGAACCTGCAAATATTTTCGCATATTTTTTGCATAAAAGTTAAAAATTCTTCAAATCTGAGGTATACACCTATATTTTATTAGAGAAGAATTAGTCGGCCAGCCCTTATGAAGCCCGGGCCGCACATCGCCGCAACCGGGAAGCCGACCTGCGGGGCCGAGGGCTTCCACGGAAAAGACTGCAGCGAGTAAATTCGGGTCGAGTCCTGCAAAACTGAGATTTTTTACTATTTTTGCGTCAGATTATCCGACCGATATGAATTTCAGAAAAATATCACTGCTCGTGCTGATCCTGCTCATCGCGGATCAGGCACTCAAGATCTGGGTCAAGACCCACATGCACCTCGACGAATCGATCGTCGTCTTCCCGGACTGGTTCCAATTGCGCTTCATCGAGAATAACGGCGCGGCCTTCGGGATGCACATCGCCACCAAAGGCGGGTTCGACTGGGGGAAACTCCTGCTCGGGATTTTCCGGATCGTGATGGTCGGGGTCATCGGCTGGCTGATGCACCACCTCATCAACAAACGCAAAGACACCCCCAAGGGAGTCATCGTCGGCCTGGCGCTGGTTATGGCCGGTGCCCTGGGCAATATCATCGACAGCGCTTTCTACGGGCTGCTCTTCTCGGAGTCGACGCCCTATACGGTCGCACATTTCGGCGGACACTACGCCGGATTCATGATGGGCAAGGTCGTCGACATGTTCTATTTCCCGCTCTTCCAGTGGAACGGTGTACCGCGGTTCCTGAACTTCCTGGTGGACAGCAACAACTACTTTTTCGGAGCCATCTTCAACCTGGCCGATGCCTATATCTCCATCGCCGTCATCTATCTGCTTCTTTTTCAGTACAAATTCCTGAGCAAGTAGATTTTTTTCGTAAAAATAGTTGGTGAATGAGAAAAAAGTATTACTTTTGCACACCACAATTTCCAAAAGCCCAGGTGGCGGAATAGGTAGACGCGCACGTTTCAGGTGCGTGTGCCGCAAGGCGTGCAGGTTCGATTCCTGTCCTGGGCACTTGGTTAAGCCTCGTAATCTTTGATTACGGGGCTTTTTTAGTTTTCAGGGCAGCAGTCCTCTACGTACACGTAAAGGCACTCCCCGGGGATCGGACACGGGACACAACAGCGCTTCCGCCCGGAACGTCCCTGCCCCTCCCGCAATGCATCCCCGACCGGTCGAAGCTATTCCTCGCCCACCCCCTCAATCGCGATCTCGAAAGGCGAAGCGGCGCCCGCATGGTAGATAAACAACTTCCGGAAGAACACTCCATCCCGTTCGGCTTCATAGGTCACTTCGATCCGCGACCGCCGGCCGGGCAGCAGGGGCGCCTTGTCCCAGACAGCCGAAGTGCATTCGCAGCTGGTCATAACCCTGGTGATTACAACAGGGCCCGAACTGACGTTGGTGAAGCGGAATACGATTTTTTTCTTATGCCCCACCCTTATCCGCCCCAGGTTTGCAACCCGGGATTCGAACCGGAAAAGCGTATCGCTGCCGGCAAGGCCGGCGTGTTCCCGATCCGTACCGATCAGTGCCGGAGTGGGTAGCAGCCCGTCGGCCGCCCCCTCTCCGCCATTTGCCACGAAGCACATGATTCCCGCGGCCACAACCACGACCACGGCTACGGCTACGGCTACGGACATCGGCACCGCGACCGCACTGAATACCTGGCTATTTTTTTTATCCATCTTCGACAGAGCCCCATATTATTGATGAATGAAACCACCGGACAGCTTCAATATCGGGTCATAGAGAAGCTACAATTTTTCCAGCAGCGCCCGAAGGAAGTTTTCAGTTTGCTGCGATGTTTCTTTAAATGCGGTAAAGAAACCCTCGCATCTCATATCTTGAGTAAGGATAAAGAAATAGGGATTGTTGACATCTTCTATCGGAATTCCGAGTCGGTCAACGCTATACAGCCCGCAGGAGACTTCATACGTGTTCCTGAGTATCCTCAAGTCCCTTGCATTGTGATAATCGCACAGTATGATCAGCCCTATTTGGGCACGGTCATCGAGGATCGATTTCAACAGCTTGAAGTGCATCGCAATACAGGGCAGGCAATTCATTCTGCTGAAACGATAGACCAGCGTTCTGCCATGCGCGGACACGACCTCCGACAAAGGTGACTTTTTGCCCTCCGCGTCAGTCAGCACCGTCGTGGGGGAAAGGCAAAACCCTTCCGAGGAGAGCTCATAGGGCCTGCAAAAAGCCATATTCTCGAATGCGGTCTGAATTACCGCCATTCTGTTCAACTGCTTCGAATAGGCGATATATGTTTTTGCCATGACACAGGCCGTGAACCCGAAAAGGAGCACCAAACCCACTGAAAGCAGGAGGATATGCGGCTTCTGTTTGGGCATGGCTATTCCTCCTGTTTTATGTCGAATACGAACAATACCGGGTTATCGTTCTCGGACAGTTTATCCAGCAATCCGTACAACTCTTTTTCAAACCCGGTTTTCGGTGTTCTGTCCGATATGTTTTTATATCCGTGTGCAAAAGTATTTGCGTTAATCCAATATATTACCTCGTTGCCGATCACACGTTTTACGCTGAAAAAGAATTTATCCGAAAAATTACTATCGGTAGCAAATTCATAGATCGA
Organism: Alistipes sp. UBA1686; assembly: GCF_002320215.1. Lineage (NCBI taxonomy): Bacteria > Pseudomonadati > Bacteroidota > Bacteroidia > Bacteroidales > Rikenellaceae > Alistipes > Alistipes sp. UBA1686. The sequence goes on along the minus strand of NZ_DCKA01000002.1, from coordinate 115,098 downwards.
CATTTTATCGTCCACCTTGTCATATAAGAAATAATAATCCTTTTCACCCGTAAAAGTCACCTCCGCAAAAATATACCGTTCCGATTGCTGAATCCGGTTTATCCCCAATACGGCATTTCGCCCCCGGTTATCCTCGAAAACTTTTTCGGGTCGCCCCGAAGTGTATTTGGCTTTGGGGTCTTTGAACTCCATACGGTATTGCACACAGACACTGTCTTTGGAAAACTTATAGATATGATCGTCTCCCGAATAAATCATCAGGGCTTCGTTTCCTGCTATTCCGTATTGGGGGCCGTTTATTCCCAGTACACCGGGATCTTTTTTAAAAGGCAGATATTTGGAATAGCCATCCCCATCCCGAGCGTTCGAAAAAAGCCGGTATTTACCAATCGCAGAATTACTCCAATCGTTCATATAATAAATAATATCCCCAATGGCAAATAATTCTGTACACCTGAGACGTTTGAATAAATCATAGTCATCCAAAACAGGTTGTAAGGTCAGACGGTCATAGAATATCTGTTTTCCTACAAAATGGTCTATTACAATAATACTACGATCTGTAACGGTCATAAAGGATAGATTGGTATACTCACCCGGGCCGCGCCCGTGCTTATGGATTTTTCCGGCATAACTCCCGTCCGGATTGAAAACATAGACCGACTGCGACATATGATCCATGATATAAAACTTTCCGTCCACGATTTCCAATCTATCGATATTGGATATTAAGCACTCGTCATTCGTCGCAAGGGGAATGACCCGGAAGGTGGTATCGAGTATTTTGTTGAAATCGGAGTTCGTCACACTTTCCTCCGAATTGAAAACAATACTTTTCACATTGCCTGCCACTTCCGCATTATTCGAGGAACAAGCTGTTGCGAAGAAACTGATTATACAAATAATATGTAACGTGATTTTTTTCATAATTTTAATTATTATCGTTTTTTTCTTTGCACACTCTGATGAGTGTGCAAAGATTTTATTTTTTAATTTGTAGTCTGGCATGAATACGCAGTACACCCGGAACCGCCTTTGTCGCATATTTCCATAATTCCTTCCACTTTAACAGACGTATACCCCAACGTTCCGGTCTGCTTTTCGCTTGAAAAAGATATCTCTCCATTTAAGCTCACATTGCGAAACAAAATACAGGTCTTAGGTTTTCCCTGTAAATGTTCATAATAGAATTTTGAGCCATCACCTTTGTTATTACTTCCTTCATTGTTACTTGTCTCTTCATTTTCATTATTCGTCAAAGCTTCGATATTGACAGACAACAGTGCCTGGGTAGTTTTATTGTAAGTGATAAAACCCAGCACCAAGGCAAATGTCAGAAATGCAGCACAGAGTATAAAAATAAATTTTTTCATGTTTTTGTTTTTTAAATTCTCGATTGATACCTGCGATCCGGCAACGCTCCGTCGGCGTTATTTCCGCATCCAGTTTGTCGCCCGTCAGGCCGGGCCAGCCTACTAAACAGTGGGAAGGCAATAGTCTTCGGTCTATATCCGTTATCTTACATAAATAAACAGCACCTTCTTTCTTTTTGAAGGGAGCCCGGGGCGGAGATCGCTGCGCATGAATTTGCACGATTCGGCAGCGACCCCGCCCTTTTCGTTCCCTGAATCTCAGTTTGCCGGCACGGCACGGCTACCACCATATTTGTTCGTCGTTCTCGTACGTAAAAATACGTTCCTCCTTGCCCTTAGTATGGTTCCTCAAAAGCAGCAGGGCATTCCCGGGGACATTGTCGTAGTGTAAAACATGCGTCCGATCCCCGATGCGCCTGCCGAGGGATACGAACCGGCCATCGCGGCAATAGAACAACTCGTAAAGCTCGTCCGCCTGTATGAAATTATCGTCGTTCCGCGGCAGGAACATCACGCTACCCAGGGTCTGAGGCCGGTCGAAAGCCATGCCGCCCCAGCAGCGGGATTCCTGCGGGGCATTGAAATAGGTCAGCGGATCCCCGTCGAACAATTTGTATTTGTCGTCGCCCGAATTCCCGTAGCTGCCTTCGGTTCCGATTATCTCCCCGACGAGCTTTTCCCCCGACGGGGCATAGAACCCGACCTCGGCCATATTCACGAATGCACCGCTCGGGGAGAGATAACGTATATACCGGAAGGTTATACTGTCCCCCAGTTGCGCGTAATACGGCCTGGCTTCCGGCACCTCGGGCGTAACGTAGACAGTCCGGGCATCCCGGAAATCGGGACTGTCCGCAACCTGGAACCGGCCGTTTTTCACCCGGTTGAGGATAAACTCCAGCTCAAAGAAAACCGGGTATTTCCGCTTCAGCGTGACGGAAACCTCGGCCCCGTCGGGTTTACGCACCGCCACCCCGCCCTCTTTCGAGACCGTAAACGGATCCGTTGCCGGAAGGAGGAGCCCCCGGTCATAATACATGACCATATAGGCGCAGCCCTTTTCGACATGATCGAACGCAACCCGCCCGCGCTTTATCCGGCTCCAGGCGACAGGCACCCAGTTCCGGTTGTCGAAAACGACCAGATAGGCAAATTTCTTTGGGGCCGCGATCGGGATCGTCAATTTCAGGACAAGGTCGATGCCGTCGAAATACGATTCCGAAACGTCCTTTATGAAGGGGGATCGGAAGGCCGGCGGAATTCCCTCCGCCAGGGCTCCCCTTTGGTTGGGCAGGCTCTGGGGCTGGAAACTGAACATCTTGCGGTAAACCTTCCCGACACGCTCCTGCGGCCGGGATTCGAAATGCTTGCCGAATTCCGGGTCGCTCATCCCGAAAGAGTAGAGCACGCTGTCGACCCACAGCGAATTCCAACTGTGCGACTGGCTCCGGTTGGCCCACTGGATAATGTAGTCGTAATTTACAGGCAGCCCGACGCTCCTCAGCGCATACCACATCAGGCTCGTGATCTCGGGGCATGCGCCCCCTGCCGCCCGCAGGTAATCCGACGGCCTCAGCGCCACTCTCATGACCGATTCGTCGATGACCTCGTAATCCATCCTGCGCAGGCTGTCCTGGATCGTCCTGGCCGCAGTGTAACGATCCGCCCCGGACTGCTGCAGGGGGCGGATTATTTCAGCGAGAAAATCCCTGTAATGAGGCATCCAGTCCTCCGCCAGTTCATTCTCGATCCGGTAAGGCAGGACATATTCACAGAAATCGCCGAACGGCAGCCCCTTTGTCCACGGGTAGTCCAGCGTCGCAAAAGCATTGTCGATATGCCGGATCAAAAAATCGCGGCTGAGTTCTGGAAGGTCGAATGCCGGATGTACGTTCGTAAAATCGGGATTATAATTCTTCGCCCTGCCCCTCAGCACCTGCCTGGGGATATCCTTATCACAGAAAAGGGAATCATAATCGCATTTGAAATCCTCCAGTCCCTTTCCCGCATAGCCGTAATGGAGCGGAAGGTTCTCGATCAGGAACCGGGCCGCCCGGTATTTCAGCGAATCGGCCTTGTCCGTGCTGTAATGTTGCAGAACCGCTTCCAGTTCCGGACGGTTTTCGCCCGCAAGTTCCAAAGCCGCCTCCAGCCGGGATTCACAACCGGCGCATATCCATGCCAAACCGAACGATAAGATCAGCCTGACGGCAGTACGGTCAAAATTTTTCATGATTGAAACACTTTTACATCTATTCTTCCCTTCCAGTTACTATCCACCCCGCATGGGGAGGGGCTTCACCCACGCAACCCATCCCGGATTTTATTTATCCAGTCAACTATTGCCATTTTTTTCAATACGGCAATCGGCGGAGCTGTTATCATAACAAGATTGATCAAGCAGGGTGATATCTTCTGTGAAGTTACCTTTTAAAACACCAAAAAACAAAATATTTTTACATTATTTTGAACTAATATTAATATTTTTGTTTTATTTTGTAGCACATAATCAAATATCTTGATTATCTATATAATGATTGCGTCTTTATTTTGTGTTCTTAAAATAAAATTATATGGCCAAATTCTGCTATTTGATGACCGGAATCATCCTCCTCCCGCTGTGGTGCGCCTCGTGCAACGACAATAATCCCAGAAAAGAAATCCAGAAGATCGTAAAGGAATGGGTCGGGAAAACGGTACTGCTGCCGCAGGATATACAACCGACTTCGTATTCCTGCGACACGGTTTGCGACCCCGCGAAATCGAAAAAACCATTCAGGATACTGAATTTCACAGACTCGATAGGCTGCACCTCCTGCAAGCTGAAATTGTTGACCTGGAACGCTTATGTGAGGGAAATCGACACGACGCTGGCCGACAAGGTCGATTTCCTGTTCTATTTCCACCCGCAAAACGAACGCGAACTCGGGTTGATATTACGGGCCGACGGGTTCGAACTGCCGTTTTATATCGACCGTGAAAATGAAATCGACAGGCTGAATGGCTTTCCGAAGAACCAGGCCTGCCAATGTTTTCTCCTCGACAGCACCAACAAGGTTCTATTGGTCGGCAACCCGACGCATAAGCCGCGGCTTTGGGAGTTGTATAAGGAGATAATATCCGGGAAGAAGGCGGACAGGGTTCCCACGACCGACATCCATATCGCCCGACCGGAAATCGAGGTTCCGGATTTGAGGATCGGCAGCACGGCACAGGCGGCCTTCGTCCTGGAAAACACGGGGGACAAACCGCTGGTAATAACCCACATCGACGCCTCTTGCGGGTGTACGAAACCGTCATGGAACCGGAGCCCCGTCATGCCCGGAGAGAAATCCGAAATCAAAGTGGAGATAATCCCCGACAAGGCCGGGGCTTTCGACAAGACATTGCGGGTCTTCTGCAATACGGCCGCCGGCAGCACTTCGCTGAAGATCATCGGTATGGTAGAGGAATAATTATCGGGAAAAACGAGGGCGGAGAATTGCCTCGGGAAAAGACACGTTTTCTCCGCCCGGCCGCCAAATCCCGGAAAAGGAAAGGAGGTTGTGCAAAAATAGTCAATTGATCCCAAACCCCAAGCGGGTTCGCCGTTGTTGAAAGGATAGACACAACGCATCGAGTAAACTGTGAACGAACAGAAAAAGAAAAACGCTATGAAAAAGAAAATTACGTTCGGCTTGGTGACATTCGCCATGGTGGCAGCCTCGGCCGTATTTATGAAGAGCATTGCCAAGGACGACTTGTCCGCAATGATCCAGGCCAATGTGGATGCATTGGCAGAGTTTGAATTCGGCGGTCAATCTTGGAATGTGAACGACACGCATTGGGTCGGATCGAACTGGAAGCCTGAAGTAGTAGAATGCACTGGAACCAGAGGGAATGCCACCTACTGGGGACAGATGGTTAAATGTAACACCGGCGATGGAAATTGCTATGATGGCACTGACTGCATTTAGTCATTATTAATTTGTAACGGTTGATGTAATTATAGTTGAACTTTACAAATACATCAACCGTTACATTATACCATCTCATTTAACAACCCAAATAAATCTCCCATGAAACAACTGATCACAATTATTATATTCTCCTTACTATTCTGTGCTTGCGGCACCTCGCCACAAAACAATAGCATGGCATTAGTACTGTCCGATACTGAAATAATTAAAATCAATCCAGGTTCCCCACATTTGATAAGAGCCGACATGGCCAAAACCATCGACACAAAGAAATTACTGGATATGATTCAATCGATCGATTACATAAAACTGGATTCGTCCGAACCGATGGGGCCAATTAACAAAATGGTCGTAACAAACGATAAAATCTTCATAATGGATTCTTTTGCGGCTCAGCAAATTTTTGTATTTGACAAAACAGGCAAACTGTTATACCGGATCAAGAATAAAGGCAGGGGGCCCAAAGAATACATTAGTATCTGGGATATGCAAGTCGACACCATCCGGAATGAAATACTTGTAAATGACGCGCTGGCCCGCTCCTACCTTTATTATTCCACGGATGACGGGACATTCCTACGGCGGGAAAAAGGAATAGCGAACTGCTATTTGGCACGTATCGACAGCCTATATATTAACCTCACCGGAGTCGGACAGGATTTTAACGACAACGAGAATTGGGCGATTATAATCTCGGATAAAGATTCTGTTCTTTTCAAGGGGTTTGAGCCTACACCGCTTCAAAATGACGATTTTATTATCAATAGTTTTACTTACGATCGTAATGGAAATCTTTTATATACTCCAGTTTATTCAGACACGGTTTACCGGTTCTCTTCGGTCTGCGTCGTAGAACCGGAATATGTGATTTGTCAGGAAAAGAGTGTGTGGAGACGTCATGACGAAAAAATATCTTACCAAGAGGTGAAAAAATTAATTTTAGAAAATAACTATACCAGATATGGCGGAAAATTTTACGATATGGAAAAATACGCATATTTCGAAATCGGCCGTGAGGAAGATGAATATGTTGTCCCCATCTCCTGTTTTTGGAACAAGCAAACTGATATGGTTTACGCATGGAGTTCAAAAGGGTGGAGCGAATATCCGGATATAGGGGAGATTATCCGACAACCGATAGCCGTCTACGGCGATACGTTTTTCAGCACCTGTTCGCCGCAAATCCCCGAAGAATACAGGGAAAACCTGAGCCCTAAGATCAAAAGCCTGCTGGAGTGTTCGAAGGAGAGCGACAACCCGATCGTGGTTGCGTATACGTTGAAATAATCGTAAAAACGCCCGGACAGAAGACCAAATAAGAAAGCATATGAAGCAACTAACAGCCACAATTATAACCGCCCTATTCTGCGCTGCCTGCGGAACTTCGCCACAAAACGACAGCAGGGCATTAGTACTGTCCGACACGAAAATTATTAAAATCACCCACGACACTCCGCACCCGATTCGGGCCGATAATGCCAGAATTATCGGCATGGATGAAATGCTCGATAGGGTCAAATCAATCGACTACATAAAACTGGATTCATCCGAGCCCGTCGGTGTAATCAACAAAATGATCGTAACAAAAGATAAAATATTCATACTGGATGCCTATGTTGCCCAACAGATCTTCGTATTTAGTAAAATGGGCAAGCTGTTATACCGTATCAAAAATAAAGGCCGGGGGCCGAAAGAATATCAGAGCATCAGAGATATGCAGGTCGACACCATCCGGAATGAAATACTTGTAAATGACGCGTTGGCTCGCTCCTATCTTTATTTCTCCACCGATGACGGAGCGTTTCTCCGTAAGGAAACGGGAGTGGCGAACTGTTATCTGGCGCATATCGACAGTTTGTATATAAATTATCAAGCCCCAGAACAGGATTTTAACGACAATGAGAATTGGGCGATTCTCGTTTCCGACAAAGACTCCATTCTCTACAAGGGCTTCGAACCAACGCCACTTCAGAATGATAATTTTATTAACAATAGCTTTACTTATGACTGCGATGGAAAGCTTTTGTTTACTCCAGTCTACTCCGATACTGTTTACCAATTTATGTCTATATCCATAGTATCACCTAAATATGTGATCCACCAAAAGAAGAGCATATGGAATCTTTATAACAAAAAAATACCCCCGCTGGAAGTAGATAAGTTAATCAAGCAGAACAACTACACAAGATATGCGGGTAAATTTCTTGATGGGGAAAGTTATGCTTCTTTTGAAATAGCCCACAAATGGGAGGAATATATTACCCCCAGACCTTATTTTTGGGATAAAAGAACCGACATAGTGTTTGCATGGGATACTGCCAATGTGGATGAAGATGCAATTGTTCATGAAATTATCCGACAACCGATAGCCGTCTACGGCGATACTTTTTTCGGCACCTGTTCGCCGCAAATCCCCGAAGAATACAGGAAAAACCTGAGCCCTAAGATCAAAAGCCTGCTGGAGTGTTCGAAGGAGAGCGACAACCCGATCGTGGTTGCGTATACGTTGAAATAATCGTAAAAACACCCGGGCAGAAGACCAAATAAGAAAGCATATGAAGCAACTAACAGCCACAATTATAACCGCCCTATTCTGCGCTGCCTGCGGAACCACGCAACTAAAAAACAGCTTGGCTTTGGAACTGTCCGATGTAGACGCGATTCATATCATGCCCGGCACTCCGCACCCGATCCGGGCCGACAATGCTAAAATCATCAGCACGGCTGAATTGCTCGATATGGTCAGACAGGTCGATTACATAAAGTTGGATTCATCCGAACCCATCGGCGTAATAGACAAAATGATCGTTACAAAAGACAAAATTTATATATTAGACTGCTATACCGCACAGCAGATCTTCGTATTCGACAAAACGGGCAACCTGTTGTTCCGCATCAAGAACAAAGGCAGGGGGCCGAAGGAATACCTGAGTGTCGCGGATATGCAGGTAGACACCATCCGGAATGAAATACTTGTAAATGACGCACTGGCCCGCTCCTACCTTTATTTTTCCACGGATGACGGGACATTCCTACGGCGGGAAAAGGGAATAGCGAACTGCTATTTGGCACGTATCGACAGCCTATCCATAAACCTTCAAATTCCCGGACAGGATTTCAACGACGACGAGAACTGGGCGATTCTCGTTTCCAACAAAGACTCCGTCCTTTACAAAGGATTCGCCCCGACACCTCTGCAAGACAACAATTTTGCAGTCAACAGTTTCACTTATGACTACGATGGAACCCTTCTCTATACTCCGGTCTATTCCGATACGGTTTACCAGTTCACCACCGCTTCCGTCGTAAAACCGGAATATGTGATCTGTCAGAAAAAGAGTGTATGGAGGCGTTATGACGAAAAATTATCTCCACAGGAAGTCAATGATCTAATTAAGGAAAACAATTATACAAGGTATGGCGGTAAATTCCTTGCTACGAAAAGCCATGCATCCTTTGAGATCGGCCATAAATGGAATAAATATATAGTCGCCAAACCCTATTTCTGGGATAAGAAAACAGATGCCGTTTATGTATGGGATACTACGCAAGGTGCGGATACAAGTTTGGTCATTCGCGATATTATCCAGCAGCCGATAGCCGTCTACGGCGATACTTTTTTCGGCACCTGTTCGCCGCAAATCCCCGAAGAATACAGGAAAAACCTGAGCCCTAAGATCAAAAGCCTGCTGGAGTGTTCGAAGGAGAGCGACAACCCGATCGTGGTCGCGTATACGCTGAAATAATCGGACGCAGACCGTGCATCGGGAACCGTTTTTTCTGGATTACAAAATTGCACCTTATTTTCAAAACGGCAGGCGGATAAATTGATTTTTAGCCTATATTTTGACCGTACGTGCTTGCCGGAATCCGGCAAGCGCTCCATATGCCGGATTTCCGGGGCATGGATTCCCGGAAGATACTCCCGGCACATGGGTTCCCGGGAGAGAAGTTGCCGGAAGCGGGGCATCCGGAAGCGGGATTCGGGGTTCCGCCCGGAAAAAGCAGGGGCGGAGCCTTTACAGCCTCCGCCCCGCGCAATCTTACTGCCATCCGTCAATATACCTCGAACTCATAGATTCTGGCAGTATTTCCTTCGCTTTGATCCGGTTTCGAGATCACCAGCCTTACGTATCGGGCGGTTATGGGTTCTGGAAGGATCCTGTCGGTTTCGAAAGCCGTGTTGTCATAGACCGTGTCCACCGTTTTCCACTCCTCGCCGGGGCTTTGGCGCACCTGCAGCGAGTACTCCTTTGTAATGTAGTCCAGGGATTCGAGCGCAGCGTGCATGACATACCATCCCCGGATCGTGGTCTCCCGTCCGAGGTCTACCCCCAGCAGTTTGGGTTTGGCATCGCTGTAATCGCACCACTTGGTGGACACGTCCTCGTCGGTGGCGCACTCGGCTCTCTCGGAGGCGTTTACCTCACCCGACCTTTCCACGACGGGTTTGCCATAGAGCAGGTTCCTGCGCCCGGTCTGCGAGGCGTCGGCGCCTTTCGCGGGCAACTGCACACGCAGCAGGTCGCAGGCCGCGCCGATACCTCCGGCAGGATCTTCGGCCACCGTCGCCGCGAACACCACGATGCGCGGGTCGTCGGGCAGTACCAGCTGCCGCGCCCCCTCGGGGATGTCGAGGCCGATGCGGAACATGTAGGTGAATTCGTAGGGTCTGTCCTCGTTGCGGATCATATCATGCTTGTGCGTGCCCACGAAGGCCACCTGCGCATCCTTGAGGTAGGGCTCGGTATGCCCCGTATGGCCCCACTGTCCGATGAAGCCGCCATAATAGGGTACCAGTGCCGTATGCTCCTTTCCGTCGACGGTGAATACGGCTTTCGTGTCGTACATGGTCGAGGCGGCCAGCAGGTAGAGCTTGCCGTAGCGCCCGCGGGGCAAGTCGATGGTGTCGCGGCGGCATTTGACGCCGTTCTCCGCGGCGGGATCCCCGATCTCGAAGCCGACACCCCCGTACACGATGCGGGACGGCATCAGCTCGGCGGCGTAGGAGTTGCCCTTGCCGTCGAAGTTGGCGTCCGAGCGGAACGGGTTGTAAGAGGCCGTCTTGACGTTGTAAGGCAGCTCCACCGCCGCCTCCGCGGCGGGCGTGAGCGCCCGGGCGGGCTTGGCGAGTTTCACGCGGAAGGTCTTCATGCCGAAGGGCCCGACCTCGAAACGCAGCTCGCGGCCGCTGAACTCCGCGTCGCCCACGACGTCCTCCACGCCGTTGAGCTCCCGGGCGTCGACGATCTGCGCCGCGAAGCCCACCACGGCCTGCTGCGACCCGAGGCCCGAGGTCTCGTAGAAACGAACCACATATTCGTCCGAATCCTCGGCCTGTTTGAGCGCCCGCAGCGCCACATTGGGGTTCTGCGAGGCGGCCAGCGAGAAGCTGCGGCCCAGCACCCCGCCGTGGCGGGGCGCGACGAATGCCCGAAGCGGCTGGTTGAGCACCTCGGCCTTGCGCACGGCACCTCCCGCGCGGTAATCGCCCGCGTGCCCTACGATCGAGTAGGTGAACGTATGGTGTCCGAAGTCCTGCTTGTTCTGGTATGCGTAGCCGCCCTTGGTCGCAGGCGTATGCAGCAGCGTAAGGCGCAGCGTGTTGTCCGCGGGTTTGTCCCAGCCGTACTTGCTGTCGTTGAGCACCGAGACCCCGTAGCTGCCGTCCGCGTCGGTGAGGTCGGCCCACTGCTGCGCATAGACCTCGTAGGCGGTCGCGGTGTTGTTGCCCCGCGCCACGGAGCCCACGCCAAGGTCATAGACCGCCTCGGGGTTAGAGACCGAAAGCGGGAACTCGGCCTTCAGCAGCGCATTGGACGACTGCCAGTCGATGTCGTTCACAAGGTCGATCCTGTCGGCCTGGGCGCCTTCGCGCAGCGTGATCCACTGCCGGAAGCGGGAATCCCCCAGCGTACGTTCCACGCATACCGAGGCGCGCAGGGGCCCCTCTTCGGCCACGGTGACCTTCACCTCGCCCGTGATGGCCTGCGGTGCTGCGTCCACGGTCTTCTTGAGGATCTCCCAGGCCGGCCAGCTGTAAGACTCGTTCTGCGGGAAGAACGCAAGGCGGATGGACTTGCCGGCGGCCACCAGCTCGCGGCCATGACGCTTGTCGACGATCGACGAGATGTCGCCGTTGGCGTCCAGCGTAAGTTTATAGACGCTGTTCTCCAGCCCCCATGCGCCGGCCTTTATCGCCGGAGCCTTCGGCTGCCCGCCCTTGCGGATGTCGTAGACGGCATACCCCGCAGCCGGGACGGTGGCCTCGACCAGCAGCCGCGTCTGCCCCTGCTGCGTGCCCAGCACCTGCGAGGGAACCCGGACGCCCTTGTCGTCGTAGACCGTGAACTTGCTACCTTCGAGCGGAAGCGTAACCTCCACCATGTCCGAGACCTCGAACCCCACAGCGTTGTAGAGCACCACGGGGAGCCCTTTGACATCGGTATCCAGACCCCGCGAAACCGCGCCAACCGAGGTCGTGAGTACGTCCGCGAACTGTTTGAGCGAGATCAGCTCGTCGTTCCACGAGAACTCGTAGGCACGGGGGATGCTCGTACCCGTAAGGTCGTCGTGGAACTGGTGCCAGATAAAGCGTTTCCAGGCCTCGGTGAGAACCTCGCGCGGGTAGGGCACGGCCCCGAGCCAGTCGGCGGCAACGGCGCTGCGCTCGGCAGCGTCCGCAAGCTGCTCGTTAAGGCGGTTGTAGAGCTTCATCGCGGCCTGCGAGGTATAGCAACCCGTGGCATGCACGTCCATCAGCAACTCCCCGTTCCACACCGGAAGCTCCGGGTGGGAGGAATAGGGAAGGTAGTCCTTGTAAAGGCGGTCGCTCGTGGCGCTGATGATCTCCACCGGCCCGTCGCCCTGCAGTCCCAGTTCCAAAGCCCGAACCGACTCGATGGTCGGGGCGCCGCCCGTGTCCCCCGTACCATAGTAATGGTAAACGGCATTCAGAGGGTTGCTCTGGGCGATGTCCTGCAGGTACTTGCTATGGCTGAGGTCTTCGTAACGCCACTTGGTCGTATAGTTGTGGGCGTCCATCACGGCCATGATACGCGAACCGTCCACGCCCTGCCACAAGCCGATCTCGAACGGAATCTTGCTCGCGCCGTGGAACGGGCGGTGGCGCCACATGAGTTTCTGCGTCGAGAAGCCGATAAGGCCGCTGTGTGCGGCGATCGTCGGAAGCGTCCACCCGAAACCGAAGCAGTCCGGAAGGAAGATGTCCGTGCCTTCGACCCCGAATTCGCGGCGATAGAAGTGCTGTCCGTACAGGATATTGCGCGTGAAGGACTCCGCGGACGGGATATTCGGGTCGGTGGCGTCCCACGTGCTGCCCGTGACATGCCAGCGACCCTCGCGGATGTAACGCTTGATCAGCTCGTACTGGTGCGGGTAGTACTCCTTCATCCACTGGTACTTGATGCCGCCCTCAAAGTTGAACACGTAATCGGGGTAGGTGCCAAGGAGAAACAGGTTTTGATCCAGCGTCTTCGGGATGTACTCCCGGATCGAACGCTGCACGTCCCAGTTCCACTGGGAATCAAAATGCGCATTGGATACTAAATAAGCTTTGGGGCTATTCTGTGAAAAGACATGTGCTGAGATCAACACCGACAGGAGCAATAATAAAATTCGTTTCATGGGCTGGTTGGTTTAGACTATTTCTGGGTTAAAGAATTTATATCCGTATCGGGTTTCAAAATTAGCCGGAAACGCCCTGCAAAAAATATTTTTAAATGACATATTAGTATGATCTTTTGACATAATTCGTAAAAATGCACGAATAACCCGGATATTTCGTTCTCCCGGCACAAAAACGGGGCTGCGGGGCATCCGGCAAAAACGGAGGAGCCATGTCCGGACAACAAAAACAGGAATGCGGAAAGCACCCCGGACACACGGCTACGGATAGACGGAGAAGCAGCCGGACAAAGGCAGGCCCGGGCAATCCGGTGCCGGGAGGGGTCAGCGGCAGCTGAACACGACGCTCTGCGAAGCGCCGTGTTCGTCGATCACGGTCAGGCGGTGCTTCCCCGGCGCCGGGCGGACGGAGATTTTGTGTTCGAAAGAGGTCGAACCGACGTAGTCGTCGTCGATATGCCAGAACAGCACGGCATTGCGGTCGCGGTGCACGGCCGTAAAGACAAGGCTTTGCTGCTCCCCTTCGAGCGACCTCGGGGCGACCAGCACACGCCCCGGCTGCGGATAGATGATGTCGATGGGGTTGTTTTCGGCTTGGTTACCCGGCAGGCCGGGATGCAGCGGGGGCAGCGGACGGTAGTCGGGATGCTGCCGGCGGTAATACCACTCCTGCGCAGGCGGGAGGATAAACATCGGCATGCGGACGATCCTGGCCGGGTCGTAGCAATCCGCCGTCACACGGTATTTCAGGTCGGCGCTCAGGTTGACGATCCGGTGGTAGGGGCACACCTCCCCGACGGCGGCTGCACGGGGAATCATCACCGTATCGCGGTCGGGACAGATATGCGAAGCCAGATAGCCGCTCTGGCGGCAGACCACAGCGGGCTCCAGGTCGCCGACGGGCTCCGCGAACCACTCCCCTTTGGGCAGCAGGCCGAAGACCTCGAACAGGACAGGCGCGGCATACCCCACGCCCGTCATCAGCGGGCGCCCCTCACCCGTGCAGTTCCCGACCCAGACCCCGACGGCATAGTCCGGGGTCATACCTACGGCCCACGCATCGCGGTTGCCGTAGCTGGTACCCGTCTTCCAGCCGATCTTCTTCGACGACGAGAAATACTGCCATTCGCCCTCCTCCTCAGGACGGGCCACGTGGCTTATCGAATTGGCCATCAGCCATATCGCGCCCCGCGAGAGGGGAATATCCCCGGCATCGACCTCCGTGCCGCCGCCGGGGTCGTAATGCGGGGTGCGTATCGTCTGCCGGCCGTTGAGTTTGGCCGCCATCTTCATGTAGGCCGAGGTCAGATCCCACAACGAAATCTCTGCGCCGCCCAGAATCAGCGAAAGCCCGTAGTGGCCGGCGCTGCGGTTGATCGTCCCGAAGCCCAGGGCACGCACCAGCGCGAGGAAATTCTCCCGCCCGTACTTGTCGAGCATCCTCACCGAAGGGACGTTGAGCGAACGCTCGACCACCCGGTTGGCAGGCACCGCCCCGTCGAAGGTTCGGTTGTAATTATGGGGTGTGAAGTCCCTGTAATAGGTCGGCACGTCGGGGAAAAGCATCGCGGGCAATGCCGTCCCGTTGTCCAGCATCGCAGCGTAGAGCAGGGGCTTGAGCACGCTGCCGCTGCTGCGCGGGGCGGGAATCACATCGACGCTCGTACCCTCGGTGCGGTCGGCGGGGTCGTACACGTTCCCTACGTAGGCAAGCACTTCGCCGCTCCCCACGTCCATGACGACGATGGCCATGTTGTTGATCTTATTACCCCGGTAACGCTTGTTGTAACGCCGGGCGAGGTCGTTGACCCGGCTTTGCAGGTCGTAGTCGAGCGTCGAGCGGAGCGACCCTTCGCGCATTTTACCCAGCAGGTACATCGCCTCCATCGGCATCGGTTCTGGGGCGTCGGGCAGATGCTCCTGTTTGGCGAGGGCGCATGTCAGCGAGTCGATACGGCCGTCGTGCCAAATCCGGTCGAGCAGCCCGTCGCGTTTCTCCCGCAGCCGTTCGCGGTTGCGGCGGATATGGATCAGCGAAGGGGAGTTGGGCAACACGGCGAGCATGGCGCATTCGGCCCACGAAAGCTGTGCCGCACTGCGGCCGAAATAGTACCACGCGGCACTTTCCAGCCCGACCACATTACCTCCGAAAGGCGCATGAGAGGCATAGAGGGCCAGGATTTCATCCTTGCTGCAACGCAGTTCGAGGCGCGTGGCGAGCACCATCTCGACGAACTTTTCCCGGAACGTGCGGGGTTTCCCGCCGCGGCTCAGGCGAATGGTCTGCATGGTGAGCGTGCTCGCCCCGCTCGTGATCCGCCCGGCCGCAAGGTTCTGCCCCACGGCACGCCCCAGCGCCAGCGGATCCACCCCGAAATGGCGGTAAAAACGCTTGTCCTCGTAGGTCGTGATAGCGACCCGGAACTTTTCGGGGACGCTGTCCGTGGGAAAGAAACGCCACTGGCCGTCGGAGGCGACCTTGGCCGACATCAGGCGGCCGTCGCGGCTCCACACGGTGGCTGAGAAAGGCTCGTCGAAAAGCGTCCGGGGCAGGATGACGCAATACCCCGCGGCGAGCATGGCAACGACCAGCATCGCGAAAAAACATATTCTCTTTTTGGCCGGTTTTTTTGCCATATTTTTACGTATCTTTGGCAAAGTTACCAAAAAACCCAATATTATGAAAACAACATGCCATGCTTTGTTTGCGCTGACCGCCCTGCTCATCGCCTCGTGCAGCAAGCAGACATCCGACATCATCGAATGGTCGACAAACGGAGTGACGGGTGTCAGGATGCCGCTCCACGTGACGTTCGTCGAAAACGTGCAAGTCGAGGAAAGCGCCATGCAGGATGCCATATCGATCTCCCCGGCCGTCGGTTTCGACGCCTACCTGTCGGGGATGCGCATGATCCGCATCGTCCCCAAATCCCCGCTGCAATACGACACGCAGTACAAGGTGGCTATCGACGCCGCGAAACTCACCGGCCGGCAGCACAAAGGCATCGCAGAATTCAGGTTTGCGACCCCCAAACTGCGGTTTACCTACAACGACAGCTGGCTGCAGCAGAACGACGAGATGACCGGCTATGTGCTCATCGGCGAGATCGTCTCTTCGGACTATGCCGACGGCAGCTACATGGAACGGAACCTCAAAATAAGCGGCACGACGGGTACCGACGTCAAATGGACGCATTCGGAAGACGGGCTCACGCACCGATACACCGTGGGCAACATCGTCCCGCGGGGCGATGAGGGCTATACGCTGACGCTCGATTTCAATTACGACGAAAAGCAAACCGTGCAGGTGGAAGTCCCCCGCAAGGACGAATACGCGGTCATCGACCACAGCGTGAATCCGGATCCGCTCGCCATCGTAGTCACCTTCTCCGAACCGATCCGGCAAAACCAGGATCTGAAAAACCTGATCCGCTTCGACACCAAGTTCCGGACTTCGGTCGACAAAAACAGGCTCTACATCTACCCCGAAGCACGCCCCTCGGGAGCACATAGTGTCACGATCGGCCGCGACGTAGTGAGCAAGAACGGGCAGAAGCTCAAGGAGAGCTATTCGTTCATGGCCACGCTGCCGTCGCGTACCCCCTCGATCCGCTTCACGGGCAAAGGCTCGATCCTTCCCTCGTCGAACGACATGTCGCTGCTGTTCGAGGCGGTGAATTACCAGAAAGCCCGGGTGCGGGTACGAAAGATATTCGCCAACAACCTGCTGCAATTCTTCCAGCAGAACTACTACGACGACCAGTACTATTCATCCATGGATTACGTGTCGCGCGTCGTCCGCGACACGACCATCGACCTGGGGGCCAAGTCTTCGACCAGGCTCGACCAGGGCAACACCTATTCGCTCGACCTCAGCCGCCTGATCACCGACAGCCGCAAGTCGATGTACCTGCTCGAAATCCGGGGTGTCGACCCGCTTACGCCCGTCGACGACGAATACGACTACGACTATTATTTCGGGGATTACAGGACTTACAAGGAGCGGTCGAAAGTGGTCGTGCAGTCCGACATTGGCATCATCTGCAAGAGCAGCGGCAGCGACCAGTACGTCGTCTACACGACCGACCTGGTCTCCGCCCGCCCCAAAGGGGGCTGCAAAGTCAGGGCCTACGACCGGCAGAACCAGATGCTGGCCGAAGCGAGCACCGATTCCGAAGGGCGGGCCGTGCTGAAGACGAAGGACGAGCCTTACATCGTCACGGCCGAAGCCGGAGGGGATGTCACCTTCGTAAAGGTAGAACCGGGCACAGCCCTGTCGCTGAGTAATTTCGACGTGGGCGGCACGGCAAATCCCAAGGGGATAAAAGGCTATATCTTCGGCGAACGCGGCGTATGGCGCCCGGGCGACGACATACACCTCACGTTCATCGTCACCTCGGATAATCCGCTGCCCGAAAGCCACCCGGCATCGCTGGAATTCTTCAACCCGAACGGGCAGCTGGTGCAGTCGCTCGTAAACAACAGCTCCTCGGACGGCATCTACACGTTCAGCCTGGGGACGACGCCGGCGTCGCCGACAGGGCTATGGCGGGCCAAGATCACCTTCGGCGGCGCACAGTTCGAAAAATCCGTCCGGGTGGACGCGATCAAGCCCAACCGGATGAAAATCGAGCTAAAACTCGGGGACGGGCAACTGGTCGACGCCGCGCATTTCACGGGCAGCCTGACCGCCCGGTGGCTGCACGGCACCCCTGCGGCCGACGCCAAGGCGGTGCTCCAGGCACAGTTGTCGCAAATCGCCACACGCTTCAAGGGCTACGAGGGCTACTCGTTCGACGACGCCTCGAAATACTTTGGCACCGAAGAGCGGGAAATCGTCACCGGCACCACCGACGCCCAGGGGTCACTGGCACTTTCGACCGACGAGCTCTCCTCGCTGGAGGGGTTGAGCCCCGGTATGCTGAGCGGCAGATTCACGGTAAAGGTCTTCGAAAAGAGCGGCGACTTCAGCGTCGACCAGCAGGTTGCGACCATATCGCCCTATGACACCTACTTCGGGATCGGAGTCGCCACCCAGAAAAGCGACTGGGGCGACGAATACCTCGACAGCAGGAAGGAACATATCATAAAGATCGTGATGCTCGACTCGAAGGGCAAGCCCGAACCCGGCAGTGAAAACGTGCTCGTATCGGTCTATAAAATGGATTCCTACTGGTGGTGGGACGCCTCAACGCCCAATTCCCAGGCGCACTACGCCAAAAATGCGCTCAATTCGAATTACAAGACCCTCCAGGCAACCCTTTCGAACGGCACGGGACAGGCCACGATGCGCTGGAGCACGGGCGATTACGGCTATTACATGATCCGCGTCACGAGCCCGAACCGGGCACACTCGGCGACCCGGATCGTATGCGTATCCTCGTCCGATTGGCGGGGCGACGTCACTTCGGTGACGGATGCCGCCACGCGGCTCGCCCTCACCCGCGACAAGGCCAAATACGTCCCGGGGGACAAGGCCAGGGTCACCATCCCCTCGTCGCCGGGCGCACGGGCGCTGGTCGGCATCGAAAGCGGCAGCGTCGTGCGGGAAAGCTTCTGGGTGGAGTGCACCGGCAAGCAAACCGACATCGAAATCCCCGTCAAGGAGGGGATGGCCCCCAACATCTATGTCTCGGTAACACTCGTCCAGCCCCACAACTCGACGCTCAACGACGCACCGATCCGCCTGTTCGGCGTGACGCGGCTCGACGTCGAGGACGCCGCGCGAAAGCTCACCCCCGTGGTCGAGATGCCCGAAACGGTAAAACCCGAATCGGAGGTGACGATAAAAGTCCGGGAGAAAAACGGCCGGAAAATGAGCTACGTGCTGGCGCTCGTCGACGAGGGACTGCTGGGGCTGACACGCTTCAAGACCCCCGATCCCTACGGTTATTTCAACGCGACCGAGGCACTGGGCGTCCGCACGTGGGACATGTTCGACTATGTCATCGGCGCCTATGGCGGCAGGATCGAACAGATGTTCGCCATCGGCGGCGACGCCGAGCAGCCGAACACGGGGGCGCTCAAGGCACAGCGGTTCAAGCCCGTCGTACGGTTCATCGACGCACAGAAACTGGGCGCCGGGAAGACGAACACGCATAAAATCACGCTCCCGCCCTACTTCGGCGAGGTTCGGGTGATGGTCATCGCCTCGAACGGCCGGGCGTTCGGCGCCGCGGAAAAGGATGTCGCGGTGAAAAAACCGCTGCTGGTACAGGCTACCATGCCCCGCGTAGTTTCCACCGACGAAGAGGTCGAGGTTCCGGTCACGGTCTTCGCCCTCGAAGACGGGGTCGGGAAAGTCGACGTGAAAATCGCCGCGAACGAATCGTTCTCGCCCGTCGGGCCGTCCAGCAAGAGCATCACGCTCGGCCGGAGCGGCGAGGAGGTCGTATCGTTCCGCCTGAAGGTCAACACCAGAACCGGCATCGGGAAGGTGCGGGTCACGGCTACGTCGTCGGGCGACAGCTCCGCGTCGGAAATCGAGCTGGACGTCCGGGAACCGAACCCCTATGTGACCCTGTCGAAGGACTATGTCATCGACCCGGGCAAGACAATGGCGGTAAAACCGCTCAAGGAGAACGGCAAGGCGAAGCTGGAACTTTCGTCGATCCCGCCCATAGACCTTTCTCGGCGCCTCGAATACCTGGTGAGATATCCCCACGGCTGCATCGAGCAGATCACCTCGGGCGCCTTCCCGCAACTCTACCTGCCTTCGGTCGTGGAGTGCGACGCGAACATGTTGCAGGACATCGACCGCAACGTCAAGAGCGTGCTTTCGCGCCTGGGCAGCTACCAGCTCTCCGACGGCGCATTCGCCTACTGGAGCGGCAATACGTCGAGGTCGGAATGGGGGACGGTTTACGCGACGCACTTCCTGATCGAGGCTGCGAAACACGGCTACGGCGTGGACAGGGCGATGCTCGACCGGGCGCTCAAATACCTGCGCGGAAACCCCTCAGACTACTACCTGACCCAGGCCTACACCCAGTATGTGCTGGCGCTGAACGGGACTCCGACCCGGGGTGCCATGAACCAGCTCCGGGAAAAGGCCGCCTCGCTGAGTAGCGACGCCAAGTGGCTGCTGGCGGCAGCATACGCACTGGACGGCAACCGGAAGGTCGCCGAGGAACTGATCTCGCTCTGCGTGGACAACGCGGAAAAGGCCAACCCCTACGACGGCACCTACAACAGCGACGAACGCCGGATGTCGATCTCGCTCATGACGCTCACGATACTCGGACGCCGCGAAGAGGCTTTCCACACGGCGCTGAAGATGTCGGACATCCTCAAGAAGGACAGGTGGCTAAGCACCCAGTCGACGGCATGGATGCTCAGCACCCTTTCCAATTTCGCCGTAGCGGGACAGAACGGCATCGACGCCACTGCGGGCAGGGAGCTCGTCAAGACCGACAAATCCATCGCGAGCATGCCCCTGGCCGCACCGACCGAGGTGAGGAACAATGGTTCGGGCAGCCTCTATGCGGTCGTCAGCCAGAGTTATACCCCCGGCAAGGGCGAGGAAACCGAAGCTGCGAACGGCATCCGGATCGACGTGCGTTACACGAATATGGACGGTGAGGCCATCGACCCGGCCTCGATCCGGGTATCGACCGATTTTTACGCCATCGTGACCGTCTCTAACACCAGCGGCCACGAACGGTACGCCGATCTTGCGCTGACCCACATCTTCCCGGCAGGATGGGAGATCACCTCCGAACGGGACTTGTCGTCGCTCACCTACCAGGATATCCGCGACGACCGGGTGCTGAGCTACTTCGACCTGAGCCGGGGCGAAAGCAAGGAGATACCCGTCAAGCTGACGGCAACCTACAAGGGGCGCTACTACCTGCCTTCGGTCTACTGCGAGGCGATGTACGACAACGCCGTCCGCGCCCTGAAAAAGGGACAGTGGGTCGAGGTGGTCGATTAATGCCGCCCCGGCAGCCGAGAAAACACAGCGCAACCGGCAACAGGTTCCGGCAACACCTGAAAATATTATGGCAAAACGGCTTCGGGCATCCGGAGCCGTTTTTATTTCCGGATTCGTACTCCCGTAGGGAAAACGCCGCTAAATTCGGGTATAAGAGGCACTTTCCTCCGGTAAAATAGGAATTTGGAAAATATTTTTAATATATTTGTTGCCAAGGTTAGTTAGATTAGTCATATTATGTGCGAGAAACTGTTTATTTTCGACACCACGCTCCGTGATGGCGAGCAGGTGCCGGGCTGCCAATTGAACACCACCGAGAAGATCGAAGTCGCCAAGTTGCTGGAAAGCCTCGGCGTGGACGTCATCGAAGCGGGGTTCCCGATTTCCAGCCCCGGAGACTTCAACTCCGTACTCGAGATTTCGAAGGCCGTTTCGGCCCCGACGATTTGTGCGCTGACCCGCGCCGTGAAAAAAGACATCGACGTGGCCGCCGATGCCCTGCGACTGGCCAGGCACAAGCGCATCCACACGGGTATAGGCGTTTCGCCCCAGCACATTTACGACAAACTGCGCTCAACGCCCGAGAAGATCCTCGAACAGGCCGTCGAAGCCGTGAAATACGCCAAAAGCTATGTCGAGGACGTGGAGTTCTACGCCGAAGACGCCGGGCGCGCCGATCCTCAATACCTCGCCCGCGTGGTCGAGGCCGCCATTGCGGCCGGGGCTACGGTGGTCAACATCCCCGACACCACGGGTTACTGCCTGCCCCACGAATACGGCGCGAAGATCAAATACCTGGTCGACCACGTATCCAACATCGACAAGGCGATCATCTCGACCCACTGCCACAACGACCTGGGCATGGCTACGGCCAACACCCTGAGCGGCATCCTCAACGGTGCGCGGCAGGCCGAGGTGACAATCAACGGCATCGGCGAACGCGCAGGCAACACCTCGCTCGAAGAGGTGGTGATGACGCTGCGCTGCCACAAGGAGATCGCCGTCGACACCGACATTGACGCACGCCTGATCACCAAAGCATCGCACCTAGTGTCGAGCCTAATGAACATGCCCGTGCAGCCCAACAAGGCGATCGTCGGCCGCAACGCCTTCGCCCACTCGTCGGGCATCCACCAGGACGGCGTGCTGAAAGACCGCCAGACCTACGAGATCATCGACCCGCAGGACATCGGCCTCAACGAGTCGGTCATCGCCCTGACGGCCCGCAGCGGCCGCGCGGCGCTCGTACACAGGCTCGAACTGCTCGGCTACGACCTCACGCAGGAAGAGCTGGACGCAACCTACGCCAAGTTCCTCGAGCTTGCCGACAAGAAAAAGGAGATCCACGACTACGACCTGTTATACCTGGTAGGCGACATCAACCGCATGAAACAGCAGTCCGTATCGCTCAAATTCCTGCAGGTGACCACCGGCACGCTCGTCCCGACGGCGACCGTGGTGCTGAAGTTCGGCGACCACGAGCGCATGGCGATCGCCACGGGCAACGGCCCGGTGGATGCCGCCGTGTCGGCGATCAAGACCCTGATCAACGAGAAGGTCGTGCTCATGGAGTTCCTCATGCAGGCCATCACCCGCGGTTCGAACGACGTGGGGCGCGTACACGTACAGGTACAGTGCGGCAGCCGCACCGTCCACGGCTTCGCCGCGCATACCGACACCACACGGGCGTCGATCGAGGCGTTCCTCGACGCGCTGCGCGTACTGAACGTAACCGAACGCAAGGAAAAGGAGGAGTAAGATGGGCAGGACACTTCTGGACAAGATATGGGATGCGCACACCGTGCGCACCGAAGACGGCGGACGCTCGGTGCTCTACATCGACCGCCAGTACATCCACGAGGTGACGTCGCCCGTGGCTTTCGCAGGCCTGGAACGGCGCGGCATCGGCGTGGCACGCCCGGCACAAATCACCGCCACGGCCGACCACAACATCCCGACCGTCGACCAGCACCTGCCGATCGCCGAGGCCGAATCGCGGCGCCAGGTCGAGGCGCTGGAGGCCAACTGCGCCAAATTCGGCATCGAACATTTCGGCGTGGGAAACCCGCGCCAGGGCATCGTGCACATCATCGGCCCCGAACTGGGATTCACACAGCCGGGCATGACCATCGTCTGCGGCGACAGCCACACCTCGACGCACGGGGCACTGGGCGCCGTGGCATTCGGCGTTGGCACTTCGGAGGTCGAGATGGTCTTCGCCAGCCAGTGCATCATCCAGTCCAAGCCGCGGAGCATGCGCATCACGGTCGACGGGACACTGCGCCCGGGCGTCGAAGCCAAGGATGTCGTGCTCTACATCATCTCGCAGCTCACCGCTTCGGGCGGCACGGGCTACTTCATCGAGTTCGCCGGCGAAGCGATCCGATCGCTCTCGATGGAGGGGCGCATGACCGTCTGCAACATGAGCATCGAGTGCGGTGCGCGGGGCGGCATGATCGCCCCCGACCGGACGACGTTCGACTACCTGCGCGGGCGCGAACGTGCGCCGCAGGGAGCGGCGTTCGACCAGGCCGTCGCCCGCTGGGAGGCGCTTTACAGCGATGCCGACGCCGTATTCGACAAGGAGTACCGGTTCGATGCCGCCGACATCGCCCCGATGATTACCTACGGCACCAACCCCGGCATGGGCATGGCCGTCGATGCGCAGATCCCGGCCGAGGCCGACCCCAAGGCATTGGAGTACATGGGATTCAAAGCCGGGGAAAAGCTGCTCGGCAAACCCGTCGACTATGTCTTCGTGGGCAGCTGCACCAACGGCCGCATCGAAGACCTGCGGCGCTTCGCCAAGCTGGTCGAAGGCCGGCGCAAGGCCCAGGGCGTGACGGCATGGATCGTCCCCGGTTCGAAAGGCGTCGAAGCCGCCGCACGGGCCGAAGGGCTCGACAAAGTGCTCGCCGCCGCCGGGTTCGAGCTCCGGCAGCCGGGCTGCTCGGCGTGCCTGGCGATGAACGCCGACAAGATCCCGGCAGGCAAATACAGCGTTTCGACCTCGAACCGCAACTTCGAAGGGCGCCAGGGGCCCGGTGCGCGCACCATGCTTGCAGGCATTGCGGTAGCCGCCGCGGCCGCGGTATGCGGCAGGATCGAGGATCCGCGCAAGGTGTTTGAAATGTAAAAATTTTTAACTTCGGTTTGGATCGGCCGGTCGTTGCCGCCGCCTTCGGCGTCGTTTATAATTCCGGCCCACCCCCAAACCCCCGCTTCAGGCAGGGGCTTACATGCCGCTTTGCGGCAAAATGGCCGCTGCCGAATGCCGGAAAAAACAAAACCAATATGTCCATACCCAAATTCGAAACCTTCACCTCGGGGGCCGTGCCCGTGAGCACGGAGAACATAGATACCGACCAGATCATCCCGGCACGTTTCCTGAAAGCCACCCAGCGCAAAGGATTCGGCGACAACCTCTTCCGTGACTGGCGCTACGACGCCCAGGGGCAGCGGATCGCCTCGTTCCCGCTCAACGACAGCCGTTATGGGGGCAAAATCCTCGTCGCAGGCCGCAATTTCGGCTGCGGCAGTTCGCGCGAGCACGCCGCATGGGCCATCGCCGACTACGGGTTCCGCGTCGTGGTGTCGAGCTTCTTCGCCGACATCTTCCGCAACAATGCCCTCAACAACGGGCTGCTGCCGATCACGGTAAGCGGAGAGTTCCTCGCGGCGGTCTTCGCGGCGATCGACGGCGACCCTGCGACGCAATTCACCGTAGACCTGGACAACCAGACGCTGACGATCTGCGCCACGGGCCGCAGCGAGCGCTTCGAGATTGACGCATACAAGAAGCGGTGCCTGCTGAACGGCTACGACGACGTGGACTACCTGCGCAGCATCGCGCCCCAGATCGAAGCGTTCGAACAGGCGCATAAATAGCAGCGCGATGTATCCCCGCGTAGAAATAATGGATACCACGCTGCGCGACGGCGAGCAGACGTCGGGGGTTTCGTTCAACGCCCGCGAAAAACTCTCCATCGCCCGGCTGTTGCTGGAAGAACTGTGCGTGAGCCGCATCGAGATCGCCTCGGCGCGGGTTTCGCAGGGCGAGCAGGAGGCCGTGCGCCGCATCGCCGAATGGGCTGCCGCGAAGGGTTATACCGACCGCATCGAGGCGTTGGGATTCATCGACGGCGGCGTGTCGCTCGACTGGCTCGGCCAGGCCGGGTGCCGCGTGGTGAACCTGCTGGCGAAGGGGTCGCTCAAACACTGCCGCGAACAGCTGCGCCGCACCCCGCAGGAGCACCTCTGCGACATCCGCGCCACGATCGGCGGGGCCGTCGCGCGGGGCATGAAGGTGAACGTCTACCTCGAAGACTGGTCGAACGGTATGCAGGATTCGCCCGGGTACGTCTACACGATACTCGACGGACTGGCCGACGCCCCCGTGCAGCGCTTCATGTGCCCCGACACGCTGGGCATCCTCGACCCCTATGCCACCGAACGGTTTTGCCGCGACATGGTGACACGCTATCCGCAGCTTAGGTTCGACTTCCATGCCCATAACGATTACGACCTGGCCGTGGCCAACACCGCAGCTGCGGTGAAAGCCGGGTTCCACGGGGTTCACGTAACCATAAACGGGCTGGGCGAACGCGCAGGAAACGCACCCCTGTCGAGCACGGTGGCCGTGCTGCACGACCGGCTGCACTGCCTCACGGGCATCGACGAAACGAAGATCAACCACGTCAGCCGCATGGTCGAGACCTACACGGGCATCCGTATCCCGGGCAACCGCCCGATCGTCGGCGAGAACGTCTTTACGCAGTGTGCAGGCATCCATGCCGACGGCGACAACAAGAACAACCTCTATTTCAACGAGCTGCTGCCCGAACGCTTCGGACGCGTACGCGAATACGCCCTGGGCAAGACCTCGGGCAAGGCCAACATCCTGAAGAACCTCGAAGCGCTGGGCATCGAGCTCGACGAAGCCTCGATGCGCAAGGTGACCGAACGGGTGGTCGAGCTGAGCGACAAGAAGGAGCTGGTGACGGCCGAAGACCTGCCCTACATCATCGCCGACGTACTGCGCTACGACCAGGTCGAAAACCCCGTGCGGATACTCAATTACAGCCTGTCGCTGGCACAGGGGCTGCACCCGGCCGCTACGCTCAAGATCGAGATCAACGGCTGCGAATACGAGCAGACCTCGGTCGGCGACGGCCAGTACGACGCCTTCATGCGGGCGCTCAGGCAGATCTACAAGCACCAGCTCGGCCGCGAGTTCCCGATGCTGCGCAACTACACCGTCTCGATCCCGCCCGGCGGACGAACCGATGCCTTCGTGCAGACGATCATCACGTGGGAGACGGGCGGCAAGGAGTTCAAGACCCGCGGGCTGGATGCCGACCAGACCGAAGCCGCCATCAAGGCGACGATCAAAATGCTGAACATAATAGAACCAACATACAACGACCATGGATGTTAACATAGCTCTTTTAGCCGGCGACGGCATCGGCCCCGAAATCATTGCCGAGGCCACGAAAGTACTCGACCGCGTGGCGGCGAAATTCGGACACCGATTCGACTACCGCGAGGCGTTAGTGGGCGCCTGCGCCATCGACGCCACGGGCGACCCCTATCCCGACCAGACGCACGCCATCTGCCAGGCTGCCGACGCCGTATTGTTCGGTGCCATCGGCGACCCCAAGTACGACAACGACCCCAAGGCCCCGGTACGTCCCGAGCAGGGACTGCTGCGCATGCGCAAATCGCTGGGACTGTTCGCCAACCTGCGCCCCATCGCATTGTTCGACACGCTGGCCGACCGCTCGCCGCTCAAGGCAGAGGTGGTGCGCGGCACCGATTTCATTTGCGTGCGCGAACTGACGAGCGGCATCTATTTCGGCCGACCGCAGGGGCGTAACGAAGCCGGGACGGAGGCTTTCGACACCTGCACCTACACGCGCACGGAGATCGAGCGTGTGCTGGACGTCGCATTCCGGCTCGCCATGAGCCGCCGGCGGCGCCTGACGGTCGTGGACAAGGCCAACGTGCTCGAAACCTCGCGCCTGTGGCGGGAGGTCGCGCAGGATATGGCACCTCGGTACCCCGGGGTGGAGATGGAATTCATGTTCGTGGACAACGCCGCGATGCAGATCGTACGCCAGCCGACCCATTTCGACGTGATCGTCACCGAGAACATGTTCGGCGACATCCTCACCGATGAGGCCAGCGTCATCAGCGGCTCGCTCGGCATGCTCCCCTCGGCGAGCGTCGGGTCGGAAGTGGCGCTCTTCGAGCCGATCCACGGCTCCTATCCGCAGGCCGCCGGGAAGAACATCGCCAACCCGATGGCCACGATCCTCTCGGCCGCCATGCTGCTCGAACACCTGGGGCTCGACACGGAGGGCAGCGCCGTGCGGGCCGCCGTAGACCGGGCGCTCACCGAAGGCGTCGTCACCGAAGACCTCGCCGCACAGGGCGAACGCCGCTACTCGACCTCCGAGGTCGGGGACTTCATCGCCGCGCATATTTAGGCACGCCCCGCTCCGGGGGCTCCTATCCGCAAAAAAGGGGTTGCAACCGCAAAGGTTGCAACCCCTTTTTCCGTGCAGGCCACGAGGCGCACCCCGCCCGGACAGCAACGCCACGGCCCGGCAGCCGGTTTATATCCCGGCCACGAATTGCTCGAGTGCCCCCAGGTCGGCCGCCATAGGCTCCGAAACCCGGGGCAGGCAGGCGAGCCGGGCCAGCCGCGGAGGCAGCGGAACCGCAGCCCCCGTGACGGGGGAGATGACCTCCCCGAATTTGGCGGGATGCGCCGTAGAGAGGTAAAAACCCGGTTTCCCGCACGCTACGGAAGCGGCATATCCGATGGCGCTGTGCGGGTCGGAAAGGTATCCGTAATTGCGGTGCAGCCCGTCGATCGTACGGCGGATCATGGCATCGTCGCAGCGGAATCCCTCCAGTTCATCACGCAGGGCATCCGGCTCACCGCCGCAGAGCCACAGCATACGTTCGAAATTGCTCGGCGCTCCGACGTCCATCGCATTGGCCGGCGTCCGCACCGACGGCCTCGGACGGTACTCGCCGCTGCGCAGGAACTCGGGCACCACGTCGTTCCGGTTCGAAGCCGCGACGAATCCGCCGAGGGGGAGCCCCATGCGGCGGGCGAGCATCCCGGCCGAGAGGTTTCCGTAGTTACCGCTCGGCACCACGACCACAGGTCGCCCGCCGCCCGTCTGCTGCCGCCACAGGCAATAGCCGTAGAAATAATAGAATGCCTGCGGTATCCAGCGCAGCAGGTTGATCGAATTGGCCGACGACACGCGGTGCCCCGCACGGAATTTTGCGTCGGCAAACAGCTCCTTGACCAGCCGCTGGCAGTCGTCGAACGTCCCGGCCACACGCAGCGGGTGGATATTGCCGCCGAGCGTGGTCATCTGGCACTCCTGCAGCCGGCTGATCTTCCCTTCGGGATAGAGCAGCACCACCTCGACGCCCGGCACGCCGTAAAACCCGTGCGCCACGGCGCTGCCCGTGTCGCCCGACGTAGCCGTCAGGATCACCAGTTTTTCGCCGGCACCGCCCATCAGGCCGATCATCCGCCCCATGAAGCCCGCACCGTAATCCTTGAATGCGAACGTCGGGCCGTGGAAGAGCTCCAGCGTATAGCGGCTGCCGACACGGCGAAGCGGCAGCGGAAAGTCGTAGATCCGCTCCATCTCCCGCCGCAGGAGGCCGGGGTCGATGTCGTCACCGAAAAAAAGTTCCGCCAGGTATCCGGCCAGCGCGGCATAGGACTCCCCGGCCAGCCGCTCCGCAACGGCCATATCGGCCTGCGGGATACGTTCCGGAACGAACAACCCGCCGTCGGGTGCCAGCCCCGCCTGCACGGCCTCGCGAAGCGAAAAGGCGTGTGCGCATGTTTTGTCTTTCGTGCTGTAATATTTCATCTGTTTGTCGTTTTATACTATTCCACAATCCTTGCCCCGCAGTTCGACACGCGGCCCGCATATATTTTGCAGCCGATACCGGGGCGGGCGAAATGCGCCTGCATCCGCTGCGCGACCCGCTGCGCGACGGCCTCATCGGCAGCCAGGGCGAAGATCGAAGGCCCCGACCCGGCAATGTTCATCGCCAGGGCGCCTTCGGCGAGCACCCCTTCCTTCAGTTGGTCGTAACCCGGAATGAACCCCTTGCGGTAAGGCTCCGCCACCACGTCGTGCATCGACCGGCCGATCAGCGCCACGTCGCCCAGGGCGAACCCGGCCACCAGCCCGCCGACATTGCCCCACTGCGTCACGGCATCGTGCAGGGGTACCTCGCGGGGAAGCACTTCGCGCGCCTGCTTGGTACTGACCACGATGTCGGGATGCACCACGGCGTAGAAAAAGCCCTCGGGGACGGGCAGGCGCACAATGTCCAGCGGTTCGTACCCCCGGATCAGCACCACGCCGCCCAGCACGGCAGGGCCCACGTTGTCGGCATGGGGCGTACCGCCGATGAGCGCCTCGCCCATCATCGCGAACTCCACGAGCCGCTCCCCTGAAAAGGGACGTCCCAACAGTTCGTTCACACCCCAGACCGCTGCGGCCGACGAAGCCGCACTTGATCCGATACCGCTGCCGGGAGCGATCTTTTCGAGGATCGTAACTTCGACCCGCACGGGTTTTCCGTATGCCCCGAGCAGTGCCATCACCGCCGGGGTAATCACGTTGTCCTCGTTTTTGGCGGGAAGTTCCTTCCCGCTGCGGTTGCGGATAACGAGCTCCCCGGCACCTTCTTCGATGCCGACCTCCAACAGGTCGCCCACGCCGTCGAGCGTCAGCCCCATCACATCGAAGCCGCAACCCAGGTTCGCCACCGTTCCCGGGGCGAAAACTTTGATATATCGCATGATAAAAATCTCCTTTTGAATGAAACTACCTTTGATCGAACCGGGCTTTCCGTTCCGGCAGCCTTGGCCGGAAAATGCATAACGGGTATGCTCGTGACGGAAAAATAACAACTACACCCCCACAGGGGTTGTCGTAGTGGTAGTAGCGGAGATAAGGACGGTGAAAGAAACGGCGCACGCCACCGGGCTGCAGGCAGCCCCGCATTCCCCGGTCATCGTATGGTTCCGTTTCATATCCATCGGGGACAAATATAAAACAAAAAAATTTAATATCCAAATCCGGGTAACAAATCGTAAGCCGCCCTAAAAAGCACCGGCAGCCGCTTTATATATATAGGAGCATTCCGGAAAGGCTGAAAACATCGGCATTGACGACAAACCGTAAGATATTAGGGGTTCCCGGAAGGCCTGCTTTCCTCCGAATCGGGCTAAAAGCGGTTAAAAGGCCAAAAAATACGGTTTCAAACTGTAAGATAAAAAGCTTCTATCCGGGTTGTCATAAAGCACAAGAGGGGTAATAGGTTCCGGATTATCACATTATTAAATTTTTTGCAAAATTATTTTGACGAAACGATTTTATATCCCTATCTTTGAAACGGAACAAATACGGAAATTCCGGACATGAACGCCCAGAACCATTCGAATAATAACGTCATTAATCTGCTGCTCGTCGTCTTTGGCAAGATAACGGGAGAAAGGTGATGTGTATATCCGAAAGATGATAAAAAGGCCTTTCTCCCGATGGAGAAAGGTTTTTTATTATCCGGGCAGATGGCAAAGGCGCAATACGCAGAAAACAAGAAAAAGATGAAACACCCACTCAGAAGTGCCGTCACGACGACGGGCCGGCGTATGGCCGGAGCCAGGAGCCTGTGGCGTGCCAACGGCATGCGCGAAGAGCAGTTCGGCCGCCCGGTCATCGGCATCGCCAACTCGTTCACCCAGCTGGTTCCGGGACACGTGCACCTGCACGAAATCGGACAATACGTCAAGCAGCGGATCGAAGCGCTCGGCTGTTTCGCCGCGGAATTCAACACCATCGCCATCGACGACGGCATCGCCATGGGACACGACGGCATGCTCTATTCGCTGCCCTCGCGCGAGATCATTGCCGACAGCGTCGAATATATGGCCAATGCCCACAGGGTCGACGCACTGGTCTGCATCTCGAACTGCGACAAGATCACCCCGGGCATGCTGATGGCCGCCATGCGGCTCGACATCCCGACCGTCTTCGTATCGGGCGGGCCGATGGAGGCGGGGCATCTCGGCGAGCGGGCGCTCGACCTGATCGACGCCATGGTAATGGCTGCCGACGAAAATTGCAGCGACGAACAGGTGGCGCGCGTCGAACGCGCCGCATGCCCCGGCTGCGGTTCGTGCTCGGGGATGTTCACCGCCAACTCGATGAACTGCCTGACCGAAGCGCTCGGACTCTCGCTCCCGGGCAACGGCACCGTCGTGGCCACGCATGTCAACCGCCGCCGCCTGTTCGAAGAGGCCGCAGCGCTGATCGTCCGCAATGCCGAACGCTATTACTTCGAGGGCGACGACTCGGTGCTCCCGCGCTCGGTGGCCACGAAGGCAGCCTTCGAGAATGCCATGTCGCTCGACATCGCCATGGGCGGCTCGACCAACACGGTGCTGCACCTGCTGGCCGTAGCCCACGAGGCCGGGGTGGATTTCACGATGCAGGATATCGACCGCCTTTCGCGCCGGGTGCCCGTGCTGTGCAAGGTCGCCCCCAACTCGCATTACCATATCCAGGATGTCAACCGTGCGGGCGGCATCCTCTCGATCCTGGGCGAACTCGCCCGCGGCGGACTGCTCGACACCTCGGCCGGGAGGGTCGACGGGCGCACGCTCGGCCAGGCCATCGCGGCCTTCGACCTGCGGAGCGAAACAGCGAGCAGCGAAGCCAAACAGCGCTACCTGAGC
Organism: Alistipes sp. UBA1686; assembly: GCF_002320215.1. Lineage (NCBI taxonomy): Bacteria > Pseudomonadati > Bacteroidota > Bacteroidia > Bacteroidales > Rikenellaceae > Alistipes > Alistipes sp. UBA1686. The sequence goes on along the minus strand of NZ_DCKA01000002.1, from coordinate 83,397 downwards.
GCCCCGGCCGGCCTTTACAGCCGGGAACTGGGCACACAACGGACTTATTACGACACACCGGACACCGACCGCACGGCAGGCTGCATCCGCGATCTGGAACACGCCTATTTCCGCGACGGCGGGCTGGCCGTACTGACGGGCAACATCGCCCGCCGGGGCTGCATCGTCAAGACGGCCGGCGTCGACGCGTCGCTGTTTGTCTTCCGCGGGCGCGCCCGCGTCTACGAATCGCAGGAGCAGGCCATCGGCGGCATCCTCGGCGGCGAGGTGCAGGCCGGCGACGTTGTTGTCATACGCTATGAAGGCCCCAAGGGCGGCCCCGGGATGCAGGAGATGCTCTACCCCACGTCGTACCTCAAATCCAGACACCTCGACAAAGCCTGCGCGCTGATTACCGACGGCCGCTTCTCGGGCGGAACGTCGGGGTTGTCGATCGGTCACGTCTCGCCCGAAGCGGCTTCGGGCGGGGAGATCGCCGTCATCCGCACGGGCGACGAGATCGAGATCGACATCCCGCGGCGCTCGATCCGCCTCATGGCCGGCGACGACGAAATCGCCGCGCGCATGGCTGCACAGCAGCATTTCCGCCCCGCGGCACGCGACCGCCGCATACCCGCGTCGCTAAGGGCCTATGCCAAGCTGGTCAGCTCGGCCGACAAAGGGGCCGTACGCATCGTCGAAGAAGAATAAAACCGGACAACACCATGAATACGAACACGACAACCAGAACCGAAGGACAACAGCCCGGCCCTTGTATCACAGGGTCGCAGGCCCTGCTCGAATCGTTCCTGCGCGAGGGTGTGAACACGCTTTTCGGGTATCCCGGAGGAGCCATCATCCCCGTTTACGATGCGCTTTTCGACTACCGCGACCGGCTGCGCCACATCCTTGTCCGCCATGAACAGGGCGCCGTACATGCCGCGCAGGGCTACGCCCGCGTCAGCGGCCGCGTAGGGGTTTGCCTGGTCACCTCGGGCCCGGGGGCGACGAACACCGTGACCGGACTGGCCGACGCGCTGATGGACTCCACGCCGCTGGTACTGGTGACCGGACAGGTGGGTTCGTCGTTGCTGGGCACCGACGCCTTCCAGGAAACCAACTTCGTGGGCATCACGCAGGCCGTAACCAAATGGAACTGCCAGGTCAAGCGTACCGAAGACATTCCCGGGGCGATTGCCAAGGCGTTCTATATCGCCCGTTCGGGGCGTCCGGGCCCCGTGGTGGTGGACATCACCAAGGACGCCCAGTGCGGGACGGCCCCGTTCCGCTACGAGAGGCTGACGTCCATCCGCAGCTACGTCCCCGCACCCGCGCCCGCCGAGGAGTGCATCGCCGAGGCGGTACGGCTGATCGACGCCGCACAACGGCCGCTGCTGATGGCGGGACAGGGCGTGATGCTCGGAAACGCCGAAGAAGAATTGCAGGCCTTCCTCGCAAAGAGCGGCATACCGGTCGCCTCGACCCTGCTGGGGCTGTCGGCCGTGCCGACCTCCTCGCCGCAGTATGTCGGCATGCTGGGCATGCACGGCAACTACGGCCCCAACATCCGCAACCAGGAGTGCGACCTGCTCATCGCCGTGGGGATGCGTTTCGACGACCGCGTGACGGGCAACCCCAAATGTTTCGGGGCGAATGCCAAGGTAATCCACCTGGAGATCGACCCCGCCGAGATCGACAAGATCGTACACGCCGACGTGGCCGTCATCGGCGACGTGAAACAGACGCTCCCGCTGCTCACCCAAAGGATCCGCCCCGCCGCGCACAAGGCCTGGATCGAAGGGTTCCGCGCCTGCGACAAAGTCGAATACGAGGCGGTCGTCCGCAAGGCGATCCGCCCGGAAGGCGGCCGCATCCGCATGGGCGAGGTCGTCGACACCGTAGCGCATGCCTACGACAACGACGCGGTGCTGGTGACCGACGTCGGGCAGCAGCAGATGTTCGCGGCGCGCTATTTCGGGTTCCGCCGCAGCCGCAGCCTGGTAACTTCGGGCGGTCTGGGCACGATGGGCTTCGGGCTTCCGGCCGCCATCGGCGCCAAACTGGGCGCCCCCGACCGCGAGGTATGCCTCTTCGCGGGCGACGGCGGGCTGCAGATGACCATCCAGGAGCTGGGGACGATCTTCCAGTCGCAGGTCGCCGTAAAGATCGTATTGCTCAACAACTCCTATCTGGGCATGGTACGGCAGTGGCAGGAACTCTTCTACGACCGCCGCTACTCGTTCACCGAACTGGCGAACCCCGACTTCGGGCTGATCGCCCGCGGCAACGGCATCGCCTACCGCTGCGTGGAGCGGCGCGAGGAGCTGGCCGGGGCGGTGGCCGGGATGAAAGCCTGCAAAGGCGCCTACCTGTTGGAGGTGCGCGTCGAAAGCGAAGAAAACGTATTCCCGATGGTGCCGGCCGGCGCCCCCGTGTCGGCGATCCGGCTCGAATAAACCGAACGAGGTATGGAACAAGAGTATATCATCACCGTATTTTCGGAGAACAAGGTCGGGCTGCTGAGCCAGATCACGACGGTCTTCACGTGCCGCAACGTCAACATCGAAAGCCTGACGACTTCCGAGTCGGCGCTCGCGGGCATCCATAAATTCACGATCGTCGTCCGCACCGGCCCCGACCGGGTCGAGAAGCTCGCGCGGCAGGTCGAGAAGAAGATCGACGTGCTCAAGGTCTTCGTCTACACCTCGGACGAAGTCGTGCAGCAGGAGATCGCCCTTTATAAAGTCACGCGCAGCCGCAACGTCGAGAAACTCGTACGCGAGCACAATGTCCGCATTCTGGAGATCGACGACGACTACATCGTCGTCGAGAAAACCGGCCATAAGGCCGAGACGCAGGCGTTGTTTCGCCTGCTGCAACCCTTCGGCGTGCAGCAGTTCGTGCGCAGCGGCACGGTGGCCATCATCAAATCGCGGCGCGAGCTGCTCAACGAATACCTCGAAGAACTCGAGAGGAACAGACAAAGAACGGATTCATTTTAACTTTTAAAACTCATACAACTATGGCACAGATCAATTTCGGCGGAGTAGAAGAGAAGGTCGTTACCCGCGAAGAGTTTCCCCTGGAAAAAGCACGCAAAGTCCTCAGGGACGAAACCATCGCCGTAATCGGCTACGGCGTACAGGGGCCGGGGCAGTCGCTCAACCTCAAGGACAACGGATTCAACGTCATCGTCGGACAGCGCGAAGGCTCGAAAAGCTGGGACAAGGCCGTCGCCGACGGCTGGGTACCGGGCGAGACGCTCTTCGGGATCGAAGAGGCCGCCCGGCGCGCAACGATCATCCAGTACCTGCTCTCCGACGCCGGGCAGATCGCCGTATGGCCGACGATCGAGAAACACCTCGCGCCGGGCAAGGCGCTCTACTTCTCGCACGGCTTCGGCATCACCTACAAGGAGCGCACGGGCATCGTGCCGCCGGCCGACGTAGACGTGATCCTGGTCGCCCCGAAAGGCTCGGGGACTTCGCTGCGCCGCATGTTCCTCGAGGGCCGCGGCCTGAATTCGAGCTACGCCGTATTCCAGGACGCCACGGGGCGCGCATTCGAACGCGTGGTGGCGCTGGGCATCGGCGTAGGTTCGGGCTACCTGTTCGAAACCGACTTCAAGCGGGAGGTTTACTCCGACCTGACGGGCGAGCGCGGCACGCTGATGGGTGCCATCCAGGGTATTTTCGCGGCCCAGTACGACACGCTGCGCGCCCACGGGCACACCCCTTCGGAGGCTTTCAACGAAACGGTCGAGGAGCTGACCCAGTCGCTCATGCCGTTGGTGGCCGAGAACGGCATGGACTGGATGTACGCCAACTGCTCGACCACGGCACAACGCGGTGCGTTGGACTGGTGGAAACGCTTCCGCGATGCCACCAAACCCGTCTTCGAAGAGCTTTACGGCGAAGTGGCCGCCGGCAACGAGGCGCAGCGCTCGATCGACCTGAACAGCAAACCTGACTACCGCGAGAAACTCAACGAGGAGCTGCGCGAGATGCGTGAAAGCGAGATGTGGCAGACAGGCGCCGTGGTGCGCAAGCTCCGCCCGGAGAACAACTGATCCCCCGGAAGGCCTTGCAATTTTTCAGATTGTTTCGCGCTCCGGCGGGTCGTGTCCGCCGCCTCCGGCACCGCTTGTAAATCCGGCCTTCCCCGAGCCCCCGCCCCGGCGGGGACTTGAGAGGCGGCGACGCGGCGGGATTCCCGCAGCGGGACACAGGCGGCCGGCAATTAACAGTTTTGTAACGTAATATACAACAACAATCAATCTATGTGTGGTTTCGTAGGACTATTTGACATCCGCCGGAAATCGGATGCGCTGCGTGGGCAGGTACTGAAAATGTCGAAGCAGATACGGCACCGGGGCCCCGACTGGTCGGGTGTCTACTGCGGCGAGCGGGCGATCCTTTCGCACGAGCGGCTTTCGATCGTCGACCCCCAGTCGGGCGGTCAACCCCTGTTCAGCTGCGACGGGAAACAGGTGCTGGCCGTGAACGGCGAGATATACAACCATCAGGAGATCCGCGCCGAGCTGGCCGGCGAATACGATTTTCGGACAGGCTCGGACTGCGAGGTGATCCTGCCGCTCTACCGCAAGCTGGGCGTCGGGCTGCTGGAAAAAATCAGCGGCATCTTCGCCTTCGCGCTGTACGACATCGAAAAGGACGAATACCTGATCGCCCGCGACCCGGTCGGCGTCATCCCGCTCTACATCGGCTGGGACAGCGACGAGCAATTCTACGTCGCATCGGAACAGAAAGCCCTCGAAGGGATATGCAGCACCATCCGGCCGTTCCTGCCCGGGCACTACTGGTCGAGCCGCGAGGGGAAAATGGTGCGCTGGTACAAGCGCGACTGGTTCGAGTACGACGCCGTGAAGGACAACGGCGCCGACATACAGGCGCTGCGCGAGGCGCTGGAATCGGCCGTCAAGCGGCAGCTCATGTCGGACGTACCCTACGGCGTACTGCTGTCGGGCGGCCTCGACTCGTCGATCATCTCGGCCGTCGCCAAGAAATACGCCGACCGGCGCGTCGAATCGAACGACCGCGACCGGGCCTGGTGGCCGCAGCTCCACTCGTTCGCCATCGGGCTGAAAGGGGCGCCCGACCTGGCGGCGGCACGCAAGGTCGCCGACCATATCGGCACCGTACACCACGAAATCAACTACACCGTACAGGAGGGGCTGGATGCCGTGCGCGACGTGATCTATTATATCGAGACCTACGACGTGACGACCGTACGCGCCTCGACGCCGATGTACCTGCTGGCGCGCGTCATCAAGTCGATGGGCATCAAGATGGTGCTCTCGGGCGAGGGTGCCGACGAGGTTTTCGGCGGCTACCTCTATTTCCACAAGGCGCCCGACGCCCGTGCCTTCCACGAGGAAACCGTGCGCAAGATCAGTAAGCTGCACCTCTACGACTGCCTGCGCGCCAACAAGTCGCTCTCGGCATGGGGTGTCGAGGGGCGCGTGCCGTTCCTCGACAAGGAGTTCCTCGACGTAGCGATGCGCATCAACCCGGCGGCGAAAATGGCCAAGGACGGGCATATCGAAAAATGGATCCTGCGCAAGGCGTTCGAGGACATGCTCCCCTCCGAGATCGTATGGCGTCAGAAAGAACAGTTCTCCGACGGCGTAGGCTACAACTGGATCGACACGCTCAAGCAGCTGACCGCAGAGGCGGTCTCCGACCGCGAGATGGAACACGCTGCGGAGCGTTTCCCGATCAACCCGCCCCGCAACAAGGAGGAGTACTATTACCGTACGATCTTCGAGGAACACTTCCCGTCGCATACGGCAGCGCAGTGCGTACCGTCGGTACCGTCGGTAGCGTGCAGCACCGCCGAAGCGCTGGCCTGGGACAAGGCGTTCCGCGACATGAACGAACCGTCGGGGCGCGCCGTGCTGGGCATACACAACACCGACCTGACACACGACACCCACCGACCCGAAACCGACTGAACCCGGTAAGGCCCCTGCTTCGGCAGGGGCCTTCCTTTATCGGATCGGAATTCATAAACGGCATCGCCCCGGCCACAGACACCTGTGACCGGAGCGATTTCTTGTGCCCTGAGTGGCCGGACAGCCCCGCGCCCGGCATCAGCGCCGCGGCTTCTTCGCGTCGGGTTTGCGGCGGGAACGGCGGGCGGCAGGTGCTACGGGTTTTCGCGCAGGGACACGTTTTGCGGCGGGCTTCCCGTCCCCGGGGTCTGCCCCGGGTGCTTCGGAAACTTCCGCAGCCGGGATATTCCCTGCGGCAGGTGCAGGGACTGCGGGGGCAGCGCCCGCCGTCCGGCGCGGCTTCCTGCGCACCGACCAGCCGAAGTGGCCGATGGCCTCGCCCAGGGCGAAATATTCGCCGTGGGAGTAAACGATCGGGCAGGCGCGTTCGAGGCAGAAACGCCCCGTAGCAGGGTCGATATAGGCGGCATCGACCTGCACGGCGACCACCTCGGCCAGAAACATATCGTGCGAACCGAGGGGCATCACCTGCCGCACGCGGCACTCGATGCTTACAGGCGCCTCTTCGACGATCGGCGCCGCGACCTGCAAGGCCTTCCCAGGCGTGAGCCCCATTTCGCGGAATTTGTCGTAGTCGCGCCCCGACCGCACCCCGCACCAGTCGGCGGCGCGGGCCAGGTCGCGAGTCGTGAGGTTGATGACGAACTCCCTCGTGCGGCGGATTATTTCGTAGGAATGGCGTTCGGGGCGTACCGAAATGTAGCACATCGGCGGGTTGGTGCATACCGTGCCCGTCCACGCCACGGTCAGCAGGTTATACTCTTCGGGCGTCGCACCGCAGCTCACCAGCACAGCCGGCAGCGGATAGATCAGCGTCCCGGGTTTCCAGCTCTCCTTCATCGGCGGCGTCAGTTAGCCTTCGCAAAGAAATTGCGGAAGAATACGATCTGAAAGTCGATGGCATTGCCCCAATAGGCACCGGTATGCCCGCCGGGGCGGACATAGAAATCGTGCATGATGCCCCGGCGCAGCAACTCGTCGTGGAAATCGTTGTTTACCTCGAAGAAGAAATCGTCGTAGCCGCAGTCGAAGACGATCGCCAGGTCGCCATTCCCGAGCTGCGGGACGAGGTTGATGGGCGTAGCCTCTTCCCAGGCTTCGGGATGCTCCGTGATCTCGCCCAGCAACTGCGGGATCTCCCAGTTCTGCGGGAAAGGACGTATGTCGAGCCCGCCGCTCGTGCTGCCTGCGGCACCGAACAGCCCCTTGTGCTTTATGGCGAGCGACATGGCCCCGAAACCGCCCATGCTCAGGCCCGTGATCGCGCGTCCCGAGCGGTCGCGGGCTACGGGATAACGCGCTTCGACGGCGGGCAGCAACTCGCGTGTCATGAAGGTTTCGTAGAGGCTCTTCTCGCGCACCTTGCTGTCGAGGTACCAACTGTTCCCCACGCCGGGACAGATGAAGGCGATCCTCTCTCGGTCGGCGATTGCGGGCAGCGAAGGCTTGATCTTCAGCCATGCCGTCTCATCGCCCGAGTAGCCGTGCAGCAGGTAGACCACCGGGCAGGGCTCAGCGGCGGATACGCCCTCGGGCACGATCGCCACGACGGGTATGTCACGATCCATCGAGGGACTGTGCACGGCAAGCGTGTCAACCGTAGCCGCAGAAACGACCCGCACCGCCAGCAACAGCAAAAAAGTAAAAATAAAAATCCGTTTCATGGTATATGGGTTTAGTGAAGGCAAAAATACGAAAAAAACGTATCTTTGTCATATGCTAACGGAATTCATCCGATACCTCAGCGCCGAACGGCGTTACTCCCCGCTCACCGTCCGCAATTACAAACACGACGTCGGGCAGTTCCTGGCATGGCTGGATTTCGACGAGGCGCGCTCCGACCCGCGCAGCATCACCGCAGACCAGGTGCGCGAATGGATCATCCACCGCACGGAGGAAGGCAAGATCGGCGCGGCGTCGATGAACCGCGAAATCGCCTCGATCCGCACCCTCTTCCGGTGGCTGCTCCGCACGGGGGCCATCGAAAAAGACATCTGCCGGACGATCCCCTCGCTCAAGACCTCGCGCCGCCTGCCGGCTTTCATCCCCGAGAGCCGCATGACGGACATCGTCAGCAAATGCGAAGAGGCGGACGGGGATTTCGAAACGGCACGCAATTCGCTCGTCATCCTGATGTTCTACGCCTGCGGCCTGCGCCTTGCCGAGCTGGTCGGCATCGACCGCGACGACTTCTCGGCCGACTACGCCTCGCTGCGGGTACGGGGCAAGGGAGACAAGCAGCGGATGGTACCGATCCTCGAATTCGTACGCGAAAAGATTTTAAGTTACCTCGACCTAATTGCGAGGCAAAATATTTGCAATTCTGCGGAAAAAGCACTATTTTTAACACACAAAGGAAAGCGCATATCGCGGAGCGTCGTTTACCGCATGGTACGGGCGGAACTGACCCGGGCAGGCGTACAGGGCAAGAAAAGCCCCCATGTGCTCCGCCATACGTTTGCGACGCACCTGCTGAACGGCGGAGCCGATATGCGCGAGATCCAGGAGCTTCTGGGACACGCTTCGTTACAGGCCACGCAGGTCTATACGCACAACAGCATCGCCAGGCTCCGGGAGATATACGCAAAGGCCCATCCCCGGGAAAAGGGAGGGAAGTGATTAACTTTTATAAACTGTAAGGCTATGAACGTACAGATTCAATCCGTGAAATTCGACGCCGACAAACGGCTGGTCGAATTCGTCGAGAACAAGATGGACAAACTCGACCGCTTCGCAGAGCGTTCGACGGGTGCCGAGGTCATTCTCAGACTCGATAAAGACTTTGAAAAGGGAAACAAGATAGCAACGGTCACACTCCACATGCCGGGCGAAGACCTGGTGGCATGCCACCAGTCCAGATCGTTCGAGGAATCGGTGGACGAGGCGATCGACGCCATCAAGCGCCAGCTGGACAAATTCAAAGGCAAACTGGAAAAGTAACCCACCAACCAACCGATAACCTAAAACGAAGCCGCAGCCGCCCCTCATGAGGCGGCTGCGGTAATTTTCCACCCGGCGGTTTGTGGCGGGCGCACTCCGGCTGACGGGTTCCTGCTGACGATTCCCGCCCGGCAACATCCTGCCGGCAATTTCCGCCCCGGCTCCTTACCCATCGCTCGGCGGGCGGTTCTGCAACGCAATTCCGTTTCGCTCCTACCCACCCCCAAAGACTGCAGACGGACGGCACCGGCAGCTGGAAACGGAAAACGACCGCACCTGCGTGCGGCCGTTCGGAAGCCTTGTAGTGGATAGGGGATTCGAACCCCTATGTCGTGCGTGAGAGGCACGTATCCTAACCCTTAGATGAATCCACCGTATCGGTTTTGTGGTGCAAAGATAACGCCTTCTTTCAAAACTGCAAAATTTTCCTGCAAATTCTATGATTTTTTTTGGCCCGTTTCGCATATACCTGTATTTTCGTTATCTTTACGATAAATACAAAGTACGCTTTGCCTATGAAATACATTAAAACCGCCATACTGATCGCAGGCATGGCCGCAGCGACCGCAGCCTGTACGCGGAAACCCGTCGTTCCCGAATTCAGCATGCTCTCGATCGACACCCTCATCGGCACTCCGGCCAACGGATGCAAGATCGAATTCCGTTTCGCCACGATCGCCAACGCAGCGAAATCCCCGGCCCTGCGCTCCATCGAAGCGGCCAATGCCGAGTATTTCTTCGAACTGGAAGATTTCGGCGGCACGGCGCGCCAGGCGGTCGACTCCGCCATCCGCCAGATCGCCGCGGAGATGCTCCCGGACAGCGTCGAACAGACGATGGGAACCTACGAGATCTCGGCCGAAGCCGAAGTTACGGTCACGGACTCGCTCGTCACCTATATTATCAGCCGGTGGAGTTTCACGGGAGGGGCGCACGGCATGTACGGCATGGAATGTCATACCTATTCGCTGGCCGGAGGAGACGAACTATCCTCGGCAGACCTGTTTTCCGAACAGCAGCTGCACGGCATGGAAACCCTGCTGCGCAAGAAACTGTACGAACAATACGGAGCCGACAGCGACGAAGAGCTGGCCGCTCAGGGATTCTTCCCGGAATACATCTCCCTTACGGAGAATTTCCAGGTTACGCCCGAAGGGATCACGTTCTATTACAACCCTTATGATCTCGGATGCTATGCACTGGGGGCCGTCGAAGTGACGATGACCCGCGAAGAGCTGGAGAATCTGTAACATTGCCCGAAAAGAGACGGCCGCAGGGCCGTAAAAAGAAAAAAGGCCGGAGTCTCACGACTCAGACCTTTTTCTTTTGTCGGGGAACCACCCCCTTCAAAAATGAGGTACAATCGGAGGTATTCGACTTTCGGACGAGCACCGCCCTTCGAGTCTTAGTAACGGATTGCCGCTACAACCTGCCGATTTCCTCAACCAACCTAAAACTACTAACCTAAATGAACCTTAAAACTTCACTGCAAAGATACGTGTCATTTTTGAATTATGCAAATATTTTACGAATATATTAAATATATTTAACAATTTCGTAACATTAGGCCGTCAAAAAGGCTTCAAGATGCCTTTGAAGAACATTCGGGCTAAATGTCAAAAGAGACAGCATATCTTCGGAGACTAAAAAAACAGGGGATAAAAAGCATATTCAGGCAGAAAAATACGCCGGGCACACATGACAAAATTCTAAAGTCCGTACCAACCATCCGTGACAAAAATTCCGGAAAGGCACAAAAAAAGGAAACCCGGTATTCCGATGGAATACCACAGTTTCCTCACCAACCTAAAACTACTAACCTAAATGAACCTTAAAACTTTGCTGCAAAGATAAGGTGAAAAAACATGCCGCGCAAGTTTTTATTAAAAAAATTTTCGAATTTTTTGATATTTTTTAATAAATCACATGTATTCAGTCATCTAATAACATGTAAACATGCAAGATAGCCGGGTACCGCCTATCCCGGGTGATCGAAAATATTTTTTCATATTCTGCGCAGTATTCCCCTCCGGCGCACATTTATATAAAACGGAACACGATAAAAATGGAGTGCACATACCCTGAGCGGGGATAAATCACTACCTTTGTACGATGGACAAGAAGCTACGCGTTACCCTGAACGTGAGAATACAGCATCCCGGCAGCGGGATGCCGCGGCAGGAATTTTGCGGCCGGTTGCGTACGGCCGCAGCGACAACGACGTCTAAAACCCTAATTTACCAATGACGGTATCACTGATCATCTCCACCTACAACTGGCCGCGGGCCCTCTACCTGTGCCTGGACAGCGTAATGCAACAAACGGCCATGCCCACGGAAATCCTGATCGCCGACGACGGCTCGGGTATCAGCACCCGCGATGTCGTCCGCCATTTCGAGGCGGTGTCGCCCGTCCCCATCCGGCACATCTGGCACGAGGACAAGGGGTTCCGCCTTGCCATGATCCGCAACAAAGCCATCGCGGCGAGCCGTTGCGAATACATCATACAGATCGACGGCGACCTGATCCTCCAACGTAACTTCATCCAGGATCACATGATCTTCGCACAACGGGGCTGCTACGTCACCGGGTCGCGCGGCATCATCACCGAAATGCTCACCCGCAAGGTACTCAGCGGGGAGATCACCTCGCTCACACCACTGATGCGGGGCGTGCGCAACAGCAACAACGCCATCCGCATCCCGCTCATGGCATTCCTCTACCGGACGCTGGGTCCCACCCGCTTCGTCAAAGGCTGCAACATGGCCTTCTGGCGCAACGACCTGATCCGCGTCAACGGTTACGACGAATCGTTCTGCGGCTGGGGCCGCGAAGATTCCGAACTGGCGATCCGCCTCGACAACAGCGGCGTGCGCCAGCGGTGCATGAAGTTCCGCGGCGTGGTCTTCCACCTCCACCACGGCAAATGCGAGCGCAACAGCCTTTCGGCCAACGAGGAACGTTACCAGCAAACCATCCGAGAACACCGCACCCGCTGCGAAATCGGGCTTACTCGCCACTTGGGAGAAACGGATCAGACCCGCACCCCCAAACCCGAGGTGAAAAACCCCGTTCCCGCCAGCGCAGGCCATTGAGCCCCGGCCGGAAACATCCGGCCCAGGAAACGGCATCCATAAACGTGAGTGCCGCCCCGACCGGGGCGGCACTCACGTTTTCTATCGGCGGCGGAATTTTTCCAGCAGAGGATAATAATGCAACTGCCGGCGCAGTTTCCATTTGCGCACCAGGTTCAGGGGCTTGCGTTTCAGCCCCGCATGCCCCTGCACGATATAATCGTCCACGGCATCGAGCACCCGCGCCGAACAGCGGCAGTCGCGGTGCGGTTCATGGTGCATGGTGTAGCTGCGGATCTCCTCCATTAACCCCTCAGGCCGCGCCAGCGCACGCTCGATGGCCGGGCCGACGGCCTCCGGCGTATCGACGTCGATCAGATGGGGCCCCGGATGCGAATTGCGGAACGTCACGACCGGTTTGTCGAGGAACATGAATTCGAGGATGATCGACGAGCTGTCGCACAACATCACGTCGGCCTGCTGCAGAAGCGGCATCTTGTCGGAACCCTCATAGAATATGACGTTCTCGTTCTCCTCCGCAATACGTTTATAGCCGGCTATGATCCCGGGGTCAGTCAGCTTGGGATGGAACGTGATGACCCAGTCCCACGGATGGGTTTTGGCCAGACGGTCGATCTCCGCCATCAGATGGGGCGCCGAACAGACATTGCGCGTGAAGGTCGGGGGGTAGAGAACCACCGGATGGTCATTCTGCGGTTTACGCTGCACTTCGGGCGAGAAATAGGTGTCGGCTTTGGGCCAGCCGGTCTCGTAGACCCGGAAGAAGCCGTATTTCTTTTCCAGTTCCTTGAAATAAGGCGTACTGCTCGGCCCCTGCGTACAATAAATGTCGAACCATCCGCGCACCGTGAAGTGGTCGTCGACGGCCTCGATCCGCTTTTGGATCGCATAGCCGTGGAAAAGCGCCACCTTCACGCCCGGGATAAAATCGGGGATGTAGTTGCCCGGTGCAAAAACCGCGACCGGGTTATAAGCGACCGCCTCCCGGATTGTCCCCAACCGCACCTCGCCCTCTTCGAGCACGACGGGACACCCCTCTTCGACAAACCAGGCCGCCTCGCCTCCGCGGCGGCGGATTTCATGTTCCAAAGGCCTCAGGATTGAATAGGCATAAGGCAAAGTAACGTACAACAGGTATCTTTTCATCGTTCCAGGTTTAGGTTACAACACTCAGATTCAGCGTGTCAGCCGCCGCTTCAGGCTCTTGCCCCAGCGCATCAGGGTCGAGACGGCGAGCACCCCGGGGCGCATCCACCGCCGCCTGTCCATCCGCAGCAGCAACCAGTCGCAACGGCTGAAAAACCCTTCCAGCTCGGCGCGGTAGCGTTCCGCCTCCGCATTGATCCCGCGGGCAAACTCCGTGTCGCCGGCCCACGGGTTATGGCTTTTGCGCAGGTAAACCAGGTACCAGCGCATTTTATTGAGCAGCAGGTAGAACTCCAGCCGGTCGCCAACAACATCCCTGTGCCTCACCAGCTCGGCATGCACCGCCTCGCTGAATTTAACGCAGTAGCCGATATCGAGCGGCGAACGGTTGGCCGACCCGCCGCGCTGCACATATCCGTAACCCACATAATCGACGAACCGGACACGCGGCTGCTGACAGCCGATCTGGATGTTGAGCAGGCTGTCTTCCCCCAGCCGCAGCGGATAATGACGCAGTTCCTTTTCGAACAACGCCCGGCGATAGAGCCGTCCCCACACGGTCACGGAAATAGCGTGGTAGAGCGATGCAACAAGGAAATCCAGCCCCTGCATGTCCGACGTGCGCATTTCGCGCTTGGGCGCTTCGTAGGTCTTGCAAATACGTTTGTAATCGCAGCATACGATATCGTACCCGCCGTTTTCCCCGATGGCCGCCACCAGTTTCTCCAGCATGCGGGAATCCCAGACGTCGTCGCCGTCGAGAAAACAGATGTAGTCGCCCTGCGCATGCCTGATACCCGTCTCACGGGCCCTGGCAGCCCCCTGGTTTACAGTACTTATGACGACGATGCGCGCATCGCGCTCCGCGTGGCTGAGCGCCACGGCCTGCGAACCATCCGTCGAACCGTCATCGACGACAATAGCCTCGAAATCCCCGTACGTTTGCCGTCCGACCGAATCGAGGCAGGTATCGAGATAGTTTTCCAGATTGTAAACCGGAATAATGACCGATACCACGGGCTTTGATTTTTCCCTTTCCTCCATCTATGCAATCCAATTTACCGCTTTCACGATCCGGCTGCCGGCCCGTCGTAAAAATCCATGTTTCAGTATAATTTTCCTTTATCGTGCCAGACGCCGCCGCAAACTGGTACGCCAGCGCAATCCTGTCGTCAGCATGACGACGACCGGGCGCATGGCCCGGTAACGGTCGAGCTCCAGCAACAGCATCCGCGCCCGCGAATAGTACGCCCTCAGCTCGTCCCGGTACCGGCCGGCCGATTCGCGCAGGTCGCAGACAAACGCCTGGTTCCCGACCCACGGACTGCGGCTTTTGCAGACATAGACCGAATACCAGCGTACCTTATTCAGCAATGCATAGAATTCGGCATGTCCCCGAAGCGATTCGCCGTGCCGTTGTAACTCCCGTTCCACAATACTACAAAATAAGCAGCAGTATTCAAAATCGAAGTTTCGGTGATTGGACGACGACGGCCGCTGCACGTAATCATATCCCACGTAGTCGATGAAATGGACGCGGGGAAGGCGGCAGGCGATCTGGATGTTGATCATCGTATCCTGACCCAGTCGTAACGGATAGTGGTTGAGCCCGTTATCGAAAAGTTCCCGCCGATAGAGTTTGCCCCAGAGTGTCACCCAGATCGAATGGCGAAGCGTCGCCTCGAGGAACTCGAGCCCTTCCATATCCTCCGTCCGGGATTCACGGTAGATCGCCTGATAGGTCTTGCAGACCCGTTTGAAATTACAGCATACGATATCGTACCCGCCATTCTGCCCGATCGAGGCGGTCATCTCCTCCAACATGCGCGGTTCCCAGAAATCGTCGCCGTCGAGGAAAGCGATGTATTTTCCCCGGGCCCGGGCAATACCCGTTTCGCGTGCCCGCGCAACGCCCCGGTTCGGGGTGCTCACCACGATGATCCGCGGATCGCGCTCCGCATAGCGACGCAGAAGCCCGGGCGTACCATCCGTGGAACCGTCGTCCACGACGATGGCCTCGAAATTCCCGAGCGTCTGCGTCAAAACCGATTGCAGGCACGTATCGAGATACCCTTCCAGATTGTAAGCGGGGATGATTACAGAAACCTCGGGAGAGGGTAACTTGCTTTGAGATTCGTTCATTTATTTTATGTAGTTTGTTACTGCTTCTGCGATACGTTCGCCGTCCAGGGCGGCAGAGATGATGCCCCCGGCATAACCGGCGCCTTCACCCGCGGGGAAGAGCCCCGCGGTTTGGGGATGCATGAGCGTCACGGGGTCGCGCGGAACCCGGACGGGCGACGAGGTGCGCGACTCGACGCCCACCACGACGGCTTCGTTCGTCACGAACCCCCGCATCCGCCGTCCGAAGGTGGCGATCCCCCGGCGCAGCCCCTCGCCGATAAACGGGGGCATCCACTCATCGAGCCGCGAAGGAATAATACCGGGGATATAGGAGGTTTTCGGCAAGGCCGCACTGGGGCGCCCCGCCACGAAATCGGCGACGCGCTGCGCCGGGGCGACCTGATGCTCGCCGCCGTGCTGCCGGGCCAGCTCTTCGAACTGCTGCTGGAACTTCAACCCGGCCAGCTCGCCCCATTCCGCACGCAGGTGCTCGAAATCTGCGGGCCGCACTTCGGTCACCATGCCCGAATTGGCATAGGGTGACGTGCGGCCGCTGGGCGACATGCCGTTGACCACCGACTGAGCGGCATCGGTCATGGCCGGAACGATGAACCCGCCGGGGCACATGCAAAACGAGTAGACCCCGCGGCCGGCCTCCTGGCTCACCAGCGAATAAGCCGCCGCCGGAAGGTATTCGCCCCGCGTCGGGCAGTGGTACTGGATCGAGTCGATCAACGCCTGCGGATGCTCGATACGCACGCCCATGGCAAAGGCCTTCGCCTCGACGCGCACGCCCCTGCGGTAAAGCAGCTCGTAAATATCGCGTGCCGAATGTCCCGTGGCCAAAACCACGGCCGCCCCTTCGACAAACGTGTCGCCGCACCGCACGCCCCGGATACGGCCGTTGCGGATTTCAAGATCCGTAACGCGGCTACCGAACACGAACTGGCCGCCCGAGCCAAGGATCGTCTGCCGGATATTCTGCATGATGCGCGGCAACTTGTCGGTTCCGATATGCGGATGGGCTTCATAGAGGATTTCGGGCGTGGCGCCATGGAACACCAGCGTCTGCAACGCCTTGTTATAATCACCGCGCTTCTTGCTGCGCGTGAAGAGTTTGCCGTCCGAGAAAGTCCCCGCACCGCCCTCGCCGAAAGCGTAGTTCGAATCGGGATCGACCGCCCCGTTGCGGTTGATCCGCGCAATGTCGACCTTGCGCGCTGAAACGTCGCGCCCCCGCTCCAGGATAACGGGCTTCAATCCCAGCTCGATCAGCCGCAGCGCCGCGAAAAGCCCTGCCGGGCCCGACCCCACGACTACGACCTCGGTATGTCCCGACACGTCGGGATAATCGAAATGCACGGGTGCGGGCTGCGGCTCCCGGTCGACATAGACCTCCAGCGTCAGGTTGACCTTCGGTTGCCGCTGCCGGGCGTCGATCGAGCGTTTGACGACCCTCACCAAGGCAATATCGTGCTCCGGCACACCCAGACGCTGCGCGGCAAGCGAAGTGTAATACTTCGCGTCGGCAGCCTGGCGGGGCGTTAAAACGAGTGCGACATTCTGCGGCATAAGCGGATAAATTGCCTACAAAAGTAAATAAAAAAGGCTTATAATCACCCGCTCCGGATTGTGAATTGTGAATTTTTATATACCTTTGCACATAGCGAGCGGATATGGTGTAATTGGTAGCCACGTCAGACTTAGGATCTGATGCCTTACCGGCGTGGGGGTTCGAGTCCCTTTATCCGCACAAAGGAGCCTTTTTCCGAGGCTCCTTTTTCGTTGCCCGTCCGGCGCAAAAAGAGGAAAACAGACTGTATATCATCATTTTGCAAAGGCTTCGGCCGATTCCCCGAACCGGAAGCGGAAAGCAGTTCGCGGCGAACTCGCGGGAGCACGAAAGGGAACGGCCCCGAAAAACGGGCCGTTCGGCGAAGTTTGCTCCCGAATACAGATGCACCGCGTTGTTTTTCTGCGTTTTACACCGTAATAATTCTCTCTTGCAGGCGTTTTGTTAACCCCAAAATTTCAACGTCATGAGACAAGATGGAAAACACGGTAAAATAGCCCCAGTAGCGACGGTTTAAAATGACCCGTTGAAAACGGATGAAATTGACCACTATAAAACGGTCGAAATTGACCCACCTAAAACGGAGCAAACAGACCCCTTCGGGGATTTGAGTAAAAAGTAGTTGTTCAAAGGCTTAAAAGGAGTCGGATTTTGTTAGCTTGAAGCAAAAGCAAACCAAAATCTGAGAGATCATGCCTAACATACCTTTGAAAATGAACAAATTACGAACGATTATTCGACTGTACACCGAACGCGTGGGCTTACGGGCTATCGCCGAGATGGCCCGTACTTCGCGTAACACGGTAAAAAAGTATGTCAACAAGTGGAACACTCAGAGCCTTACCTACGAGGAGTTCCTTGCCAAGAGCGATGCTGAGCTTTACGCCCTGTTCTGCATTGAAGAGGTTCCTGAGGAACCTAATCCCCGCACAGATGCCCTTGAGGCTTTCATGCCATCAGCGAGCAAAGAGATGTCCCGTAAGGGTATGACCAGCCATAAGCAATGGGAGCGTTACCGCGTGGCCCATCCTGACGGCTACAGTCTGACGCAGTTCCGGGTAGCCTTGCGGCGCTACGAACGCATCAGTAACCCGTCGATGCGTATGAAACATAAGGCTGGAGATAAGTTGTTCGTGGACTATACGGGCAGTAAACTGTGGATCTATCCGCCGGGCGGACAACCCCGGGAGGTGGAAGTGTTCGTGGCTATCCTCGGGTGCAGCCTGCTGACTTATGTGGAGGCAGTGGAGAGTCAACGCAAGGAAGATTTTATTACAGCCTGCGAGAACGCATTCTATTACTATGGCGGCGTTCCCCGTGCTATCGTTCCGGACAACCTTAAGAGTGCCGTTACCAAAGCAAGCCGTTATGAAGCTATCCTTAACACGGAGTTCGAACGGTTCGGAGAGCATTATGGGGTAACAGCTTATCCCACCCGGGCACGCAGTCCCAAGGATAAGGCCCATGTGGAGAATGCGGTTAAGTTGACGTATAAGGACATCTTTACGGTCATCGAGCCTCTCGGTCGCTTAACGTAGCTATCCGCGGAACTCTTGAAAAGCACAACAACAAGAACCTGGATCGCCGCAACTACTCGCGCCGCAGTTACTTCGAGGACGTGGAACAGGAAGCCCTCGGCCCTCTGAACCCGATCCGTTACCAGATGAAGAAGCATATCGTCACTACGGTCGACAAATATGGCTATGCACGCCTACACGAAGACATCCACTACTACAGCGTCCCGCACATCTACATAGGCAAGAAAGTGCAGTTGTCTTATACCGCTACCGACGTGGAGATCCGCTACAACTACGATATTATAGCCCATCATACCCGCGACCGACACAACTACCGCTATACCACCGTCACCGAACATCTTTGTCCCAAACACCGTGCAGTTATGGAGTGGTCTCCCGAGCGGTTCGTCGAGCAAGCCGCTGCCATACACGAGGATGTAGAGCATTATATCCGCAGGGTACTTGAAAAGACCCGTTATCAGGATCAGGCCAACAAGATGTGTTCAGGCATCCTGAACTTCGCGCGTAAAGCCGGGCCGGAACGTCTTGCGGCAGCCTGCCGTCTGGCCGACAGCTATGGTAAGTACAGTTTCAGGGAGATACAGGATATACTCCAGAACAAATCGGAAGCGATAGACCTTCCCGAAGAGCCAGCCGATATGCCCGAGCACGAGAACATCAGAGGTAAAGAGTATTACAAATAATCCACTAAAACCAATAAGTCAATGAACAATCAGACCTTAGAGAAACTGCGCCAGATGCGCCTGTTCGGTATGCACGACGCTTTTAAAACCTCGCTGGAGAACACCATTAAAGAGAAAATGACACAGAACCAGTTCGTCTCGCATCTGGGCCACAGCGAGTTCGACAACCGTAAGAACCGCGCCGTAGAGCGAGCCGTCAGGGCTGCCCAGTTCCGCTACAACGCTACGCTGGACGATGTCGACTACACCTTCGAACGGGGATTGGATCGTAATCAGGTCGAACGCCTTGCCGCCATGGAGTTCGTGCGCGACCACAAAGACCTAATCATTACCGGTCCAACCGGGACAGGTAAGAGTTATCTAGCCACCTCGCTCGGTTATAAGGCCTGCCAGGACGGCTTCCGGGTAATGTACGCAAGTACGGCAAAACTGATGAGCCAGCTCAAAATATCCAAGGCCAAAGGCACGATACTGGCCGACCTGAAACGTATCGAGCGAGTCGATATGCTGATCCTCGACGACTTCTGTATGCAGCCGCTCGACGCCCGGTCACGCGGCATACTGATGGACATTATCGAAGACCGCCATCAGCGGCGCTCGACAATGATCACATCGCAGATCCCCGTCAAGGACTGGTACGACGTGATCGGCGAGAAGACCATCGCCGATGCCGTGCTCGACCGAATCGTACACCATTCGCTGCGTGTCGAGTTGTTCGGAGAGTCGATAAGAAAAAAAATCTAAATCTGAAAATGCCTATGGATAGATGCCTGCGGTTGCAAAAACTACTCTCTTGTTCTTTTAAAGCGAATAGTTATCTTTGCAGTGTCGGTCGACACAATCCCGACCGTTTTATGGGCGAGAACTAAGTAGGGTTCTCGCAATAAACCGGGATAAAAGACCTACAGAAAAATGTTGTTTAACCCGGGCAAAATCACATCCTTTTAGACCCCAATCCGGACAACAACTTTTTACTCTTTTTGCTTCGCAACTTTAGGGGGGCATCTTCCTCCGTTTTTTAGGGGACAATTTTACCGTGTTTCCCAATAATGCGCTTACGTCGGTATTGCTCCAGTTTATTGCGGTCGAGCCCCAAAGCCTCACAAACTTTATCCGATGAGAGGAACATCGGACGGTCGCTTTGGCGGCACAGATGCTCGAAGAGCAAGGTAGATTGGAGCAGTACGAAATGTGTGCGGAGTAGGCTTTTAAAAGTGTCGGTCTCCACCAGATAGTAAGTTCTTTCAGAGGATTGAGAGGACATGATATTGGATATTAGATGTTACGGATAGCCTTTTTAAGCTGTTTGCGGCGCTGGTAATCCAACTCCGTACGCTCGATAAACTGCATGATCTCGGAGGAGGAGAACAGAAGGCGCCGCCCAAAGCGGAAGCCCGTAAGTTGTCCGCTCGTCCGATAGCGGCGCAGTTGGCGGTCGCTCATCTTCAGCAGGTCGCAGACTTCTGCGACTTCCAGAATCGGCATCCCGCAAAGCATGTTACGATGCCGTTTCATATAGGAAATATCCTCACGGATATCCTTGAGCATTTCGAACATTTCTTCCATACTTGTCATAAGCGGTTTGTTCTAAGTGTTGCTGCTGCAAAAATGGCACGAAGGTATGAGGTATTTATATCAGTAACCGCTTACTGATATGAGATTTATCGTAGTATGCTTAAGATCAGCAGGAGTCAGACGTCCGAAAATTTGCCCACCAGCTTTTCTTTGAGCATATCGACTTCCCGAGCGATCATCGGATGAGTGATTTTCGCATAGATTTGGGTCGTTGTGATATGCTTATGCCCCAACATCTTGGAAAGGGTCTCCATAAAAACTCCGTTTTGAAGGCAGATCGTGGTAGCATTGGTATGCCTCCTTGTGTGAAAGGAGAGCTGTTTGTCTATGCTGCATTCACGGGCAATATTTTTAAGACTGTCGTCGATGGAATCGAGGGACGGAATTTAAAAAAGAGAGCGATTGCCTGCCAGACCTCGATACTTATCCAGAATGAACAAAGGATAGGGCAACAGCGTGACGACATATTTCGTCTCGGTTTTCTGGCAGTTACCGCTGATCCACCAATCGCCGTTTGTATCCTGCTCCAGCTGATCATAGGTCAGCGCCGACATGTCAGCATAACAGATACCCGTAAAGCACGAGAAGAGGAACATGTCCCGATTAAAATCCTGGCTTTTGTAACGCAGGCGGGTTGTCATCATGCGATGCAGTTCTTCTTCGGTCAGGAAACTCCGGTCTGGATTCAGAACCGTATAGCTATATAATGCAAATGGATTACGTGGCATCCAGCCGTTGTTAAAGGCAATCTTGACGACATATTTCAGGCATTTTAGATACCCGCAAACCGTCATCAGTTTAAGGCCCCGATCGGATTTCAGATAGACGTGGAACTATTCGATAAAAGATTGTTCCAACTCGGACAAAGGCATATCGCTTACATGATACTCCTTTTGCATTAAAACACGCAAATGGTCGATAGTATTGCAGTATCGCTTCCAAACTCCATCACAACAGTCTATACCGATGCGCTTTTGATAATCGCTGGTAAATTTTTCAAACGCGTCCAACAGCATACGGTATTTATTTCCGAAGCCCAGATATGCATTCTTGACCTTCTCAGCCGAGACGAACGAATCCCGATCACTGATGGACTGATAATGCTGGTTGATCTGGGCACGGATTATTATCCAGATGGCGGTCAATGCGGTCGGCCTCAACGCTCTTGCCTTTACTCCTTTTTAGATAGAATAGAACTTTAAATTTGGTAAATTTCCAAATAACTTCAAAAAATATACTCAACACGGTTTCACTGTCACCTCTATTTCAAGTCTTTTTTATATTTCCAACCATATCCATATGCACTCTTCTGACGTCCAGCGAGAGCATTTTTCACATTATCGGCCCGTGTAACATTGAAATAGGAGATTATTTCATCGAATGAATGAAATTCTTTCGCAACATTACCATTATCATCTATTGCAACAATAATATTTACTTCCGCCGCATATTCATGAAGTACCTGTTCTGCAATATCGGAACCATTTTCATCTAAGAATGCCTGAAATTCCGTCTGAGTTTCTTCTTCTATATCAAATTTAACCAAATTAAGAGTTTCCTCTATTACAAAACCATCTCGCTCGTCATCAAGATCATTCCCGTCCAATTTCTTCTATATTAAATGTGTTTGGAAAGCAAAATAAATCTCGATTAAAACATCTTTTCTTAACGAAGTCTTTTTCTTCCTCACTTAGAGGCAATTTGGTTTCCCATATTTTATCACATACGGAGTTATAAATAACCATTCTTTCATTTATAAATGCTTCGTAAAGTTCGCCTATTTTGGCTTTTATAATCTTTACTTCTTTTGTAAGGTAATGTGTATGTGAATGTCCCCAAGTCTGCTTATTATAGCCATACTGAGGATCATAAGCTTTGTAGGTATACTATAAGTTGTGTTTCGGCGTAATTCAACATATCGACAAGTCTCTCAATATCATTACTCTCATATTGTTGAACTATCTCAAATTTACATTTTTTAAAAGTCGAATACGCTCTCCAGAATCCGCCATTTGTCGGATCAGTCACGGGACTGATATGTTCCCTATGCCTTATTTGAGGATCTCGTCTAGTCTGTCCAATATATACCTTCCCATCCGGAAAAGTGTACTTATGAAATGTATCCTTTCATTATTGTAGCACAGTTCGGATAATATTTAATTAATAAATTAAAAATATATCAGCATTATAAAGCCGAATTCAATAACTCGCTCGTCAGAATAGGCCACATCATTTTGAGCAATTCACATCGAACAGGCGAGAAATACACCTAACTCAATGCCATCAAATATTCAAAGCTACTTGAGCGTTCCACAACATCATGCCTTAGCAAATGATACCGCCAAGGTTTACCCCCATTTTTCAAGGTATATTCCGTTGCATTCTTGCAATATTCCTCGGCAGCTTTCTTTTTTGCCTGCACATCTTCATCGGAAATATCTTTAAGGGCTTTTGTTTCTATCATGTAAATACATTCCGATGTTTCGACTATGAAATCCGGTTCATAGCGTTTGGCTCCATTTGCCCAATATATGTTAAATTGGTTAGGTGCAGGTCGCAACCACCTCAATACATCATTATCCGACTCCAGCACATTCGCAAAATCGAGCTCGGTTTTGCTGTCGAACTTACACTCCGTATAATATGATTTCAAGAAACCGGTAAATATGAATTTACGCACAAAGCTTGGTTTTACAGAATCTCTGAAATCAATTCGTCCAAATCCGTCTAATTCTGTCAAATGCTGATCGACTATTCCAGAAAAAGGCAATACATTCGGTTTCAGGTATCCCAACGGCGTTATCACAAAATGCCTCTGCATCTGGTCAAAAATAGAGTTGGCGATTGCAACTTTAAATTGATTTACAACTTTTGCTAAATCAGTCTCGTTATCAACATTCTTCTCTATGGCTTCGACAGCCTGTCCGGCCAAATGATAGAGGAGTTCTGAGTTTTCGTCATAGTCGATTTCTTCGTGATCGATCAACGCATTCACAATCTGATTAACAGGAGTATCAAATTTCCTTCCTGTTATCACTTGCAACACTTCCATCGATTTCTCTCCAGCACCTACACTTATTCGAATAATCTCATCTTTCAGTGCAGGCAGATCAAATCCCATTCGCGTATCAAGATCAAACCACTTGAATTCAGCTTTATATGCCTCCTTTTGAATGGTCATACGTGGAATTTCTATAATATTGTCTATAAATTTCTTTACAACAACCTCCACAACTGAATCCACTTCTGCAAGCAACGGTTTTGCCTCTTCATCAGCAAAAAGCGGATTAGTCTCCTTCGCCTTTTTAATTATCTCATTCCGCGTAAGGATCTTAATCGCATCTATTACCTTCGGGTTGGACAACTCCTTAGCCGAGCGCACCGAACTGTTCATCTTGGGAATCACCGTCCAAACAGCTCGTTGAGCATCCATTACAGCCTTTGCATTCTTTTTCTCGACCTCCGTCTTTGCCTCTTCGATGGTTTTCTTCTCCTGGAAATCAATTATGGTAGCAGCGGTAACCACTTTACCGGGCTCGGGAGTTAAATCCTCATCATCAAGTTCAACGTAAGAGACCTTACTCAATACCGAGTTCGGATCATTAGCTTTGGCGATAACGGCTTCAAAATTTTCATGCGCAATCACCGTCAATTTATCAATATCGGCATATCCCGTACGTTTCCCACCATATGGCAAGCGTAGACCTCGACCTATCTGCTGTTCAACCAATATAGGCGCATCGGCCGCTCGTAAAGGCACAATGGTATACAGGTTGGTTACATCCCAACCCTCTTTAAGCATATTTACATGAATAACGATCTCTATCTTATTGTCCGGCTTCTCCAGCGAAACAAATAGCTTATCTATCTCCTCATCTTTCTTGGTCGAGCTGTCTATTTGAAGCACTTTACCAGCATACCTCCCGTCAAACATTTCGTTCTGTATTCTATTGAATGTTTCGGTGGCATGTTGAATACTTTTGCAAACGATCAAAATAAAGGGTTTTACCAGAGGCTGATTATTATTTTTGGCATACATCTCCAAATGCAGTTTCGTATGTTCATGGACACTCACTGCATCTTCGATTTTAAGTATATCCAACTCCTCATCGGTCATATTGCCCCGGCTGAAATTCCTTCGCTTGGCGATGGTCGGGATCTTCACATATTTCCCATCGGCCAACGCTTGAGCCAGATTATATTCATAGACAATATTCTTAAACGATTTTCCTTTTTCATCGGTAGGCGTAGCCGTCATTTCGAGACCCAATATAGGACGCAATTCATTGATGGCTTTCTTCGAAGCATCGGCATGATACCGGTGCGCTTCATCCATAAGGATAACCAAGTCATCCAACGAAGAGAGGTAATCGAAATATGACTGCCCCAAATATTCCGATAGGCGGCGCATCTTGGGAGCTCCCTTTTTCCCACCTTCTTTACTCTCGGTATTAAACTTCGATATATTGAAGATGCTTATTTGTATCTGATTATCTGAAAACAGGTTACGGGCCTTGTTGTAATTATCTCCGGTTATAATTAAAGGCTCGTTATGCACAAACTCCGATATCCCCTTAAATACATATTTTTCATATGAAGGGTCGCCAAAATCGCGCATCAACTTCTCGTAAAGCGTGAGATTTGGTGCCAAAATGAAGAAATGCCTGATGCCTTTTGCCAGATAGAGATAGGCAATACAAGCCCCCATCAACCGGGTCTTTCCGATACCGGTTGCTATCGAGAATGCAAACGATGGAAAATCGCGTTCAAAATCCTTGCAGTATGGGCAGACTTCCTTTACACGTTGTAATTGCTCTTTTAGATAAACCTCATAAGCTACCGCTTCGGCCTCCTTATCCGATTGTCGTTCGGGTTTCGACAAAGAAAGTTTGTCTACAAGGCGAGTTAGCACATCGAGTGCTTCGGCCAGCGGTTCCCGAAGCGACAGGCGTTGTTTTATCGTGTTTGCAATAGTATTCATACCGATAGATTAAAATAGTTCCTATTGTCCCTCAATCGTTTCTTTGGCCACCTCGCTATCTGTAGCGTATTCGAACTCGTCCTCCATCGGCCCCTCTTCCTCGTCGTCGATGTGGGGCAGGTCGATGATGTTGAGCGAATAGTCGTCGTGGGCAAATTCGCAGCGCCCCAGCAGCATCTGCGGAATCTTCTTTATAGAAATGTTAGAAAATGCCTGCTTGCACTCCTTTTGGAACGACGTACAACATATCAATAAGCTCTCGCCTTCGGTCATTGTCTCACGTATGGCAGCAAGTCCCTCCACCGTCATGAACTGCGTCGTAGTGTAGATGAAGTCGCTCTCCGACGAATAGCCCTGCTTCCAATAGACATCGGTCGAGGGAGCATAGGTAAATCCCTCCTGCTTGGCCATTGCCGCCGCCAGCATGTCGGCATTGTACTCCTTGTTGATGACGAGGTTTCCGAACTTGTCCTCTTTGAGCAGGCTCGGTGCCAGTTCATAGAATTTGAAGCCGTTTCCGCCCTTCCAGTTCTGCGCTTTGGAGATTCCGCCCTGATCGGTACCGTCAGTCACCATCTTCAGACGGGGAACGCAGTGCGTATAGGCGTGCTGCCCCAACTCGACCCCGATATAGCGACGACCCATCTTCTGTGCCACGGCGGCCGTGGTTCCCGACCCGAGGAAACTGTCCAGCACCAGGTCGCCTTCTTCAGTTACTAAACTAATACATCTTTGAATAAGTTTCTCTGGCTTTTTCCCTTTTTTAAAAGTTACGTTTCCTTCTTTTGCAATACCTTCCCACGCAATATCTGTCCATATATCTGTTAATGGCATAGATGCGCAAATTTCTCCATTTATCTTACATATATTTTTATTGTAAAAAGCTAATTGCTGTCCATTTATTATATACACATCATCCTTATCTTCTCGTTTAAGTTTGAAGATTTTATCTCTATGGATTAGCGATTCAGCTTTTATATCTAATATTTTCTGACCTGCTCCAGAATCACTGATAGCTGTATATCTACAAATTCTATGAGCATTTCTTATGATAAATTCATTATATTTTTTTATTAGACTTTCTGGATTTAGGCTTCTTGTTTTTTGTGTTTCGCTGAATACCTGAGCAACAGGTTTAAATATCCAGTCTTCATAAGATGCATCTATATTGGTAATATATTTATTATATGCATAATCAGGATTTCGTTTAGCTCTCAATTGATTTTCTCGAAGCCTTTTTCTATCCTTTACATAATATAAAATATATTCGGAGGCCACAAACATCCCAGGATTGACTGTACTAAACGCAGAAGGGGAACGAGCATCAATGGTTATTCTGTTCATGAAGTTTTCCCGATGAAAAATTTCATCAAGAATTACTTTACAATAGTCAGCCTCATTATCATCAAGATGTACAAAGATCGCCCCGTCATCTCTCAATAGATTGTAAAGAATAGCAAATCTTTCATACATCATATTTAGCCAAATCGAGTGTTCAATTCCGTCATCGTATCCTATTTCCTGCCCATCTGCATTAATTCTTGCTCCGGTATTAAAGGGCGGATCGATATAGATACATTTGACGGCACCCGTATAGTTCTGTTCAAGGGCTTTGAGGGCAAGCAGATTGTCGCCATGGATGAGCATATTGCCGTTCCACGATTTGCCATTGGGCAGGGTGCCCGTCTCGACCGTACCATACGAATAGTCGGGATTCTCAATGAGAATTCGCGGTTCAATCGGCTCGCGCGAATCATCCTTTCCAATCCACGTCAGTTCCAGTTTCTGCAATTTCTTATCTTGTGCCATTGTTATCGGTTAATATTTTGTTAATTCTTTTTTTCTCTTGTTCAATATATTGTAATGATGAGTCTCTCATTTATATATCATCTGCTATAGCTGACCTATCAATGGCGATTAAAACTAATTGCTTAGACAGCTTGATTAGCAAGACAAGGTGTTACGATTTTACACTCTACTTGATTTTTTATTTGAGGCGAAAGTTTAGCTAAAATCAATCCTTCTTGAATCATTTCATAATTGTTATTCAAGAAAATCGCTACGACTTGTATATCTTGGATCATTAACATATATTCCTTATATGCTTTATACTTTTGCTTGTTTAAATAACGAAC
This sequence comes from Alistipes sp. UBA1686, assembly GCF_002320215.1. NCBI lineage: Bacteria > Pseudomonadati > Bacteroidota > Bacteroidia > Bacteroidales > Rikenellaceae > Alistipes > Alistipes sp. UBA1686. Next base: position 55,594 of record NZ_DCKA01000002.1, on the reverse strand, counting down.
ATTCTTGTTATGTCTTATAGGCAATAAGAAATCTAAAAAAGTATTGGTTCGATCCAAACTATCAATTGCGTTTTTGATTTTAGACGCTATATCATCTTCTTGAAATATGAACACATTGCAAATCTCTCGTATATTATTTGAATCGATATTATTTACACAAGCGGATCTTACCTGTTCGTAGTTCAATATTTTGAGCTGAAGCTGTCATTTTTTCATTAACGGCTTGATTATCGCGACGAGTTTTTTCGTTATCTTCGTGATTGTGTTGCAGTTGCTTGTATAGTACATACAATGTTATTAAACTGACGATTACTAAACCAATATAACTTCCATAAAACGACAGCCAATCTGGACTGCCTCCGACAATCGGCGAGAAGGCGGGTATAAAGATAATAAAATTCAGCAAAACGGGAGCACCCAATCTGATTAAGATTGCCCACCAATATTCTTTGAGGAACGCCTTGAACAAGGCCCACTTTTTTTGAGGTTCGCTCTCATATGATTCTCCATTTAATGGTAAACAGTTCAGTTTGCTGAACCTTCTGTTGCAGCATCTTTTCAATACGGCTTAAAAGTAGCTCTTTTTTTTCATCGATTTCATCTTGAGAATTAAAAAGATTCTGTCGCTTCTCGATACGCTTACGTTCCATCTCCTTGATGGCTCTTTGAGCTTTTACCTTCTCTTCCAGTCGGCCGATCTTTTTGGCTTCCGATTTCCGAAGGCGTATCTCCTGATCCAAATCCGAGATTTCGCGCTCCAAAGCGAGCTTCATATCGCCGGCCCAGTTATCCAGTTTCTCCATCTCTTCATCGAAAAAGCGGTTGTTTCTGTCTGAGGAAGAAGAAAGAATATCATGGTTCAGCTCTTCAACCTTATCGCACAAACAATCGGCAGTTGTAATGTCTACTCCGGTTTGTGACAGCAGACGTGCCGGAAGCAGGAGCATCCGTTCGGCAATTTCGGGATAGACCCAATCGCCGCTATCGGTAAGGCAGGCAATAACCAGATGGTCCTCCGGCTCAAAAGAATCGATGGATATCTTCTCTACCCGCATGGTACCGCTTTGGCCTACGAGGTCGTCAAGCAGCTTGGTTCGCCCTGCCGTGTGCGTATAATCAAACTCGATATATGCCGGCGTGTGAAGTGGCTCCCGATACTTGGCCAAAATGTCCTTGGCCAAAGGACTGCTTATACGATAAGGTCGCACTTGCTCGTCTTCACACTCTTTCGACAAAGTATAGATCGACCCGTCGATATGAAGCGTGAAGGCATAGCGATCTTCATCGAATGTGGCCTCTCCCTCCAACGCATGCCGCGTTAGAAGCCAAAGACGTTTTTCAAACAGGTCGAGATTTTTCCGACTTTGAGCCAGATTGTCTCTCAACTTCTCCTTGACCGATTCATCGAAATTTTCCAATAAAGCCGAGCGGGCTTTTATCATCTTCTCGGATATTTGCTCCTGCAATTCTGACTGCAACCTGTCAAATGCAGCCTCTATCTCATCAGTCGTTCGACATTCGTCGTATATTTGTGCTATGCGTTTTTCAAAATCGACACCATTGCCTATGCTGCCCAAAATCTCATCACTGGCACCAAACACACCATTGAAGAGCTGGAACTTCTGATCCAACAGTTCATACACACGTATATCGGCCGCATTACTTTTATTGAGGAAGTTCACAACTACGACATCGAATTTCTGTCCATATCGGTGGCATCGACCTATTCGCTGTTCGATCCGCTGTGGATTCCATGGCATATCATAGTTCACTATCAAAGAGCAGAATTGCAAATTGATACCCTCGGCGGCAGCTTCGGTAGCAATCATGATAGTGGCTTCATCCTTAAAATAATCAACGATAGCCGCCCGCCTGTCGGCCGTAAGGGATCCCGTAACCTTGGGCGTGCCTTTATGTTTCTTCAGCCATACCTGATAGATAGCCGTCGATTCTTTATCGGTATTAGTCCCGTTAAATCGAACAACCTTACCCTTATATCCTCTCTTTTCGAGATGTCCATAAAGAAACTCTTGCGTACGTTTTGACTCCGTAAAGATAAGTGCCTTGGAGGCAGCACCTAAATGCTTTAACTGCTCAAAACCTTTATCCAACGCGACAAACAGATGTTCAGCCTTACTATTCTTTTTAATTTTCTCGGCCATATCTCTAAATTGCTCCAGCTCGGATATTTCTTTCTTTATGCCTTCAATATCGGCCGGAGGCAACTCCTCGATATCTTCTTCAATCTCTTCATTATCCACCCACTCATCGTTGTCTTCTTCGTATTCTTCAATGACGAGATTCTTGAGTAACACATTATCGTTTTTTGCGATAATATCCTGCAACCGATTGATAAGAGAGCAGAATGTTCCATATATGGCATATGTTGAAGATGCAAGCAGTTTCCTTAATATCAAAGTCATAAGCTGACGCTGACTATTAGGTAAAGCATACAGTTTCGGTTTATTCAAATAATCAGTCACCATATCGTAGAGACGTTGTTCGTTCTCTGTCGGGAAGAATTCCTCTACTATGGCAATCCGTTTGGTATACTTGATATATTCCAAAACCTGTCGTCTGAGGGTGCGCTTGCAAACGGGTTGTAGTCGACGTCTCAATTCCATGAACTCTTCATCGGTCAAACTATGACCAAATTGGCTCTTGAAACTTTTTATATCCCCAAACACATAATCGTCGATAATAGAAACCAAACCATATAATTCCAGAATAGAGTTTTGCAATGGAGTTGCCGTCATCAATATCTTCTTTCTGGATTCTATAGCCTCTTTAATGGTATTGGCAATCCGGTTTTGCGGTTTATATACATTACGCAGCCTGTGCGCCTCGTCTATAATTACCAGATCCCAGTTCGTACTCTTTATATAAGCGGCTTTGGACTTTGCAAATTGCAAGGAAGAAATAACTATATTCTCCGTATCAAACGGATTAAAAGCGCCATTTTCTATGGAGGCATTAAAGGACTTTGTCTCCATAATCACAGATGGCAGGTAGAATTTCTCCAACAGCTCACTCGACCATTGTTTTCGCAAGTTAGCCGGACATATAACCAGCAATCGCCTTTTATGCTCGGACCAATGTTGTGATAAGATAATACCGGCCTCAATAGTCTTTCCCAAACCAACCTCGTCGGCAAGTATAGCCCCTTTGGATAAAGGCGACTTAAATGCAAACAAAGCCGCCTCAACCTGATGCGGAGTGAGATCCACCTGCGCATCTTGCAAAGAGGCAGTAAGCTTGTTTATATCGTTTGCCGGCAATCTTCGGGTCAAGAAACCTGCTATATATACGGCCTGATAATCTGTTATATTACAGCACATTCCGACTTACTGAAAGCTATATTGCCCAGCTCCTTAGACCTAACATCTACCGGTCTGGAGCTTTTCCCAATTTTTATCCAGTCCTCCTTAAAGTTAGGATTGGTCAATATATAAACATAACCATCACTCGTTCCCATAATTATTCAGTCCTTAATAAATCATCTACTTTTACCTCAAGACATTTAGCTATCTGAATAAGCATTTCCACATTAGGTTGTGTAGTATTGCCCCCCTTAGACACAATAGCAGAATCTTTTCCTAATTGCTCAGAAAGCCATTTGTTGGTTCTACTTTTTTCGGCAAGAATAACTTTGATTCGATTTAAAAACTATACACTCCATAAGATCAATTATTCTCATCTACAAATATAGCAAAAGCTCTTGAATGAAAAAAACTTATATCTCTACCGGTCAAAATATTGATAATACAAACATTTTCCCCAATTATATACTTTAATGTACCAAACTTAATTTTAACGAAATTGGATTCTACCTTTTGTACATAATTTAGGGTGATACTCTATTTTTTAATTCTTTGATACTTAGCATCAAATATCGTAGCGGGAAATAGTTTGGATAATATATCTTATTACCCTGCTAATTTCCGCCACGAGGGGTAACAAAAAGAAACCACCTCGCAAAAAATGCGAGGTGGTTTCTTCTGAAATAGCAATAAAATTCTATGGTATAGCTACAATGGCATTGATAACTTGCGTTATTGGATCTCCGTACTCGAAATCAGCAAACAAAAGTCCGACACATTCATAAATGCTTTAATTGTTTTTATTGATCAGGTTCACCACAACCTTCGTCATCACATCCTTTTCTTCTGTACGGCTTTCGGCAATCATCAGCGTCAGGGCAACCAGTGTATTGTTATCCAGAAGGCGAGAGCCATCAGCGCGATAAAGAATCCGATTATTCTCCAAAAACCACAGGAACAAGAAAGCGGCGATGCGTTTATTTCCGTCGCTGAACGAGTGGTTCTTGACCGTCAGATAGAGCAGATTAGCCGCCTTTTCCTCGACGCTCGGATAGAGATCCCGCCCGCCGAAGGTCTGGTAAATCGCGCCCATCGTGCTTTTGAACGATTCGTCCTTCTCATGGGCGAACAGCTCGCTGCCACCGAATTTGTTGCGCAATACCTGTAACGTCTCCATCGCATTTTCATAGGTCGCATGAAACGGCTCCTCGGTCGTAGTAGCCGACACTTCCAACTGCTGATAATCGTAGCGGTCAAGCGTATCGAGACCGTAAGTATAGTCCGTAATCACGCGCAGCAACCCGACCGCCTCGGATTTCGTGACGGCCTTTGCCGACAGCACATTTGAGAGCAGACGGACAGTCTGTTTCAGTTCCTCCAACTGCTCGATCTTCGCTTGGCTATTGATAGCATAACCTTTTATAAGGTACTCCTTCAGCACCTTGTTCGCCCAGATACGGAACTGCGTACCGCGTTGCGATTTGACACGGTAGCCAACAGAGATAATCACGTCGAGATTATAAGCCGTAATTTTACGCTTCACGGAGCGATGTCCCTCCTGTTGAACTATCAAGTATTCCTTGACAGTTGCCTCACGTTCGAGTTCGCCTTCTTTGAACAAATTGTTTATATGAAGACTGACATTCTGTTTGGTCGAGTTAAACAATTCGACCATCTGCGCCTGCGTCAGCCACACGCTGTCGTTCTCCATGCGGACGTCTATACAGGTCTCGCCGTCGGCTGTCTGGTATATGATAATTTCTCCTCTGTCCATATCAACAAATATAGGAAAATCCGCCCGCATCTCCAAAAGTCTTCGCATTTGGATTTTTCGCCGAAAATCGCTATATTTGCATTGTCATACAAGGAGATACGGCGGTGACGCAAGCAATCCGGGCAGATGGGCGCAAGACCATGCAAAAAGACGGTAGGCGACGCGGGAATCGGAACCGAAAAAGCGTCGCAAATCGCTGATATACATTAGGCTTACAAATGTGCCGGAGCACCTTTATCCGCACATTGAAGTCTCCTTTCGGAGACTTTTTTGTGGACACAATGTTACAAATAAGCACATTTTAAGCTGATTGTCAGTATATTATACTCGAAAGCACAATTCTCTGCCAAAGCAAAAGTGGTTCCGATAAAAGCACGTTCCGCACCTACCGATTCGGATTCTTTCATCGCAACGTTTATTATATTGACAAATTGTAGCGGGCCGAAGCGGGCTTAAAATTTGGCACGAAGCTGGAAATCAGCTATCTTTACTCCATATTACAAACATGATGACTATGCAGGACATGATAAACGGACGGTGCGGCTGGTGCGGAACCGACGAGCTGTATGTGAAATACCATGACCAGGAGTGGGGGAAATTGGTGACCGACGACAAGACGCTGTTCGAATTTCTTGTCCTGGAGAGTGCCCAGGCCGGGTTGAGCTGGATAACGATACTCAGAAAGCGTGAGGGGTATCGCAAGGCCTTTTGCAACTTCGACGCCGTGCAGGTGGCACAAATGACCGATAGCGATGTCGAACGGCTGATGCGGTTCGACGGCATTGTAAGGAACCGGTTGAAAATCAAATCCACAATCACAAACGCAAGGCTATTCCTTGCCATACAGGAAGAGTTCGGTAGTTTCTACAACTACACCTTGTCGTTCTTTCCCGACCGGAAGCCGATTACCAACACCTTTGGGTCGTTGAGCGAGATTCCGGCATCATCGCCCCAATCCGATGCCATGAGCAAAGACATGAAAAAACGGGGATTCAAATTCTTCGGCAGCACGATTTGTTACGCCCACCTGCAGGCGGCAGGATTTATCGACGATCACCTGACGGACTGCATTTGCCGAAAGAGATAAATAACGCATAGACTGACATTCAGGCTGCTGAAAAGACAAGCAGGTATTCCGTTATCCGCACATCGAAGTCGCCTCCTTGGGAGATTTTTTTCGGGCGGCAGGCCGGACAAATGCGAATCGCAAGCCGATCTGGCCCCAGAAGCCTTCCATCCCCGTATTGGGCGGAAATTGCAGATTTATTTTGCAAATGCGTGTTTATTTCATACCTTTAAATCGAAATCCGAGGGGGGGGGTGAAACTGAAACCAACCCTTATGACCGATGCGGGCAACACCGCGCAGGGACACGCATATTTTCAATCTGCCTCTTCCCCCAATCGTTTAACTAAAACACTTTTTAGGATGAAACATTGGGGTCTTTTCTTTTTGGCGCTCTGCTGCGCAGCCTGTCACAACGATGAACCGGAGCAGAAGTATTACATCACCCTCGATGAAGATGAAATCAGGGCAGATTATTCCGGGATTCAGCAACGTATAGCAGTTTCGGCCAACTGCGACTGGAGTATCCGAAATATTCCGCAATGGTGCATTATCGAAAAGGCCGTTGCGGATAACGCTGAGTATCTGGATATAGAGGTGTTGCCGAACGACACGGAAAATCCGCGCGAGGCAACAATAACGCTTGCCTGCCTGCATGACAGGTACAAACAGACAACCGCCGACCTGTTCGTTTCCCAAGCCGGGCAAAAAAAGCCGGAATACGACCCTTTGCAGTGGCATACGTTCGCAGTTAATAAATTCAACGATAACAAATACGACCTCCTGCCGGACAATGTCACGCGCAAATATCGGCTTTCGGCCGAACAGTCATTTGTAAACCCGGCGTTCAGGACGCAGGTTTATCCGGGACATTTGATTAACTGCCATACTGACAACCGGACATTGACGGTCTACGACCAATATACTTACAACCCGATTAACATAAGCGCCTATGTCAACAGGACGCTTTATGAAAAAGAAATGCTGCCCTCGTTCGACGGTATGAATGAAATGGTGCAGCAAATAACCTCCGAATTACCAGCTCAAAGTCAGCAATTCAACTATATCGGCCCTTTGCAATACCACTCACACAGGCATCTGCACCTGCTGGGGGTAGGCAACCTGGGCCTCAACCTCGATGAACTGCTAAGCGGGAAACCCTACACCGAAAAAGAAATGGGGAAACGGACGGGGTTTTTCTATAACTATTCCCGGGAAATGTTTACTATTATGATGGACTATCCTGATAAATTAATCCGAGAAACAATCAGCGAGGAACAACTGCCCGATATGTCCTATATTACCCACCTGACCTTTGGCCGAATGTCTTTGCTTTTCGTTGAGACAGACCTGGAATATACGAAGGCAATAAGCGTTGTTGATAAAATTATCAAAAAGGAAGAGTTGAGTGCGGATGACATTCAGGTTAAAGCCGATCTTCTCGTCTATTATGTCTATTTCGACAAAGGCAACAACCCGCAAACGGTTACGGGCGGCAGCGAACTGATCGGAAGATTCGTGAACGAGATCGGCTCGCTGAATATCACGCCTTTAGGGTTTAGCACAAATAAACTATCCAACAATCAGGTTGGAAATTTAGTCATAGAATTTGCATTGCCGTAAACCGGATCCCTTCGGAAAAGGCAACCGGAGAGGGAATAAATTCCGGTTTCAATACAGTGCGGCAATCCCCGCCTCAGCGCATCAGCAGCTTATACCCCACTCCCCGCACGTTCACCAGCTGGATCGACGGGTCGGCCGCAAGGCGGTGGCGCAGGCGGGTGATGAAGACATGCAGGCTGCGGGCATTGAAAAACGAATCGTCGCCCCAGATATTCACCAGCAGGGTTTTCATCGGCACGATCTCGCCCGCATTCCGGCAGAGGTATTGCAGCACTTCGGATTCGCGGGCCGAAAGTTCCGTCACCACGCCGTCGCACGTGAGCCGCTGGCGCTCGGCGTCGAAACGCATACACCCCAGTTCGAACACACGTTCCGTACGCGCTTTCCCGACGCCCGCACGCCCGGCAAGCGCCCTGACCCGCACGATCAGCTCGCTCATGGCAAAGGGCTTGCGCAGGTAATCGTTGCCCCCGGTCTCGAATCCCCGCACCACGTCCTCGGCCGCCGAGCGCGCCGAAAGGAAAAGCACAGGCACCCCGGGCGCTTCGCGGCGCAGGCGCCCGACGAAGGTGAACCCGTCCATACAAGGCATCATGACATCCGACACGACCACATCGGGGCGCGACCCGCGGAACGCCCGCAACCCGGCCTCGCCGTCATGGGCGACCGTCACCTCGAACCCCTTTTCGGAAAGGGTATCGGCAATGATCCCCGCGAGGGTTTGCTCGTCCTCTACGAGCAGCAGTCTGATCTTATCGCCCATCGTCCGGAAGTATCAGGGTGAAGGTCGTACCGTGCCCCTCGGTGCTCTCCACCGCGACCGAGCCGCCGTGTTTGGCGGCGATTAGCCCGACGTAGTACAACCCGAGGCCGAAGCCCTTGACATTGTGAATGTCGCCCGTAGGCACGCGGTAAAACTTATCGAAGATATGCGCCTGCGCGGCACGCGGAATGCCGATGCCGTCGTCGGCGACTCGCAGGACGACCCGGCCGCCGTCCCGCCCGGCCGAAATGCGGATATGCACCTCCTCGCCGGAATATTTCAGGGCATTGTCGACCAGGTTGTCCAGGGCATGCGAGAGGTGGAAGCGGTCGGCGAAGGCAGTCAGCCCTTCGGGTGAAACATCCACCGTGACCCGTGCGGGTTTGGCTGCCTGCATCCGGAACTTCTCGGCCAGCGCCCCGAGCATCCCGGCCAGGGGGATACGCTCGCGGCGGAGCGTGAAATCCTCACGTTCCTCGCGCGACATGGTGAGGATGCGCTCGACCATCTCCGACAAAGCCGTCAGCTGGCTGCGGATCACACCCAGGTATTTCGCACGCCGCACCCCATCGTCGGCCGCCCCGAAATTCTCCAGCGCGTCGTTGGCCGCATAGGCCACGGCGATCGGGGTCTTCAGTTCATGGGTGATATTGTGCGTGAAATCCATCCGCATCTCCTCGAGCGTCTTCTGCCGGAACAGCGTCCGCAACAGGTAGATGACCACGAACGCGACGACGAGCAGCATGAGCACCGAGGTGAGGATGATGCCGAACAGCTCGCGCAGCAGTTCCCGGTGGGGGTTTTCGATCTTCACCCGGAAAAGCAGCTTGTCGTCCGTGGTGACGCGCGAGGTGAACACCTTCGGGTTCCGTATCCGCGGAGCGTCCTTCTGCGAGGCGATGACCGCCTCCTCCCGCGCCGCACCCGCTGGCCGCGCCGCCAGGCTGTCGAGCCGGATTTCGGTAACATCCCCGTCGTCCCCGCCCCGGATCACGTCGACACTGTGTGGCAGGCCGATGCCGGAATCGGCCAGGTAACGCGTCAGCAGGGAGTCGTAGCGGGACAGGTTGAACTGGAGCGCCGTGAACGAAGGCATGCGCACCTCCTGGTAGATATAACGGGTCTTGTCGCCGCGGCGCAGGGCGATATTCGTCCGCAGCGTGTCGACCTTCGACCGGATGGAAAGCACCTTGCCGGCCGCCCCAAGGCTTTTCACAGAGATCGTGTCGATCATATCCAGCTTAACGGAGTCGATATTGCCCGTCGTCACGACCGACGTCCGGGTCTGCGACGTCCGGCGCCGGTTGCCCATCAGCAGGTCGTCGTACGCCGCGCGGTTCATAGCGAGGGTCACCTTACGCGAAAACTCCTCCGCTCGGTCGGCATACATCCGCCACAAGCTCCACGCCTGCACGAAGGCCAGCGCCAGCAGGGCGCCGATCGCGCAGAACGAGATATTTCTGAAACGGTTCTTATCCACGGCCGAGGGGTTTATACCACAAAAATACGAATAAAAACACTCCTGCCGCCGGCGTTAACATTATTTAACACTTCTTAACGCGGCGTTAACCATCGCCCTTCGTTTTTCGGGGTAATATTGCACCGTAAACCAACACACCGAAGCCATGAAAACAAAACTCACCTTCCTTATCATCGCCGCTGCGCTGGCCGCCGCAACCGCAGGACGGGCGCAGACCGTCATCTCCTACTCGACCGACGGCGGGGCACAGGCCCTCGAAACGGGCAGCGTACGGCAGACCGTGCTGGACACCGCCACGCTCGAAGTGAGCTACCGCATGGAGTGGCTGCGGCGCCCCGACAGCAAGGAGCCGATGCAAGACCTGCTGCTGTTGCAGGCCGGAGGGAAGGTTACGAAATTCTTCTCCTACAAGACGCTCCAGCGGGACTCGCTGCTGCGCATCACCCCGACCGAGCAGGTGCTGGCCAACGTGGGCAACTTCAAGGGCGGCCTGGAAGCTGTCGTATTCCAGAACTACCCCGCAGGCGAACTGACCTGCACCGACAAAATCTCGCGCGACAACATGCTCTACACCGAGCCGCTGCCCGAAATCGAGTGGACGCTCCGCGACGGGACGCGCGAATTCATCGGTTACGGTTGCCGCCGCGCGACCTGCCGCTTCCGCGGGCGCGATTACGAAGCCTGGTACACCGAGGAGCTCCCGCTCGCCACCGGCCCCTGGAAATTCCACGGGCTGCCCGGACTGATCCTGTCCGTGAACGACACGGGCGACGACGGGGGCATCATCCGCTTCGAGGCGACCGGGATCCGCCGCGCCGAAGTCCCGGTGACGATGGCCGACCTGAACTACCTGAAAACTTCGCGCAAAAAATTCCTGGCCACCGAGCGCAAATTCATGACCGACCCGATCGGCTACATGCAGGCCAATTCGAACATCAGGATCACGGTAAGGAACGAGGACGGGACGCCGCGCGAGGGTGCCGACCTGCTCCGCGAATACAATCCGCTGGAAACAGAATAACCCCGCGGCGCGATGAAGTACCTGCTGACCCTGCTTTGGTTGCTGGACGCAATCGCCGCCCAGGCCCAGGAGTATACGGGCCACGTAGCCGACAAGGAGGACGGGGCGGCCGTCGCCGGGGCCATCGTCACGGCGCGGGACTCCCTGGGCAAGCCGCTGGGTTACACGACGACCTCGGCCTCGGGCGATTTCGTGCTCAGGCCGCGCGGGGGCGGGACAACCGCGCAGCTCGACTTCTCGACGATGGGCTACCGCCGGCAGTCGGTTCCGGCCAACGCCGGGCGGATGCTCGTGCTGCTGACGCCCGAGACGACCGATATCCGCGAGGTGACGATCCGCGCCCCGCGGCTGAGCTTCCGGGGCGACACCGTAAGCTACAACGTGTCGCGCTTCACCGAGGCGCAAGACCGCTCGATCGCCGACGTACTGCGCAAGATGCCGGGCATCGAGGTGGCGAAATCGGGCGAGATACGCTACAACGGCCAGCCGATCAACAACTTTTACATCGAAGGGCTGGACATGCTCGACGGCCGTTACGGACAGGCGACCAACAACATCGCGCCGCAGGACGTGGCGAGCGTCGAAGTGATGGAGAACCACCAGCCGATCAAGGCGCTCAAGGACATCGTATTCAGCGACCGCGCAGCCATCAACCTCCGGCTGAAGCCGCACGCCAAAGCCCGCTGGACGGGGACGCTGCGCGGCGGTGCGGGCTGGTCGCCGGCGTTGTGGAACGGCGCGCTCTTCGCCATGCGCATCGGTGCCCGGGGGCAGTCGATGGTCAACCTCAAAACCGACAACACAGGGCAAAACCCCTCGGCCGAGACCGAACGGCTTTCGGTCGAGGACATCCTCAACGGCGGAGCCAACGACTACAATCCCGCCGCACACCTTTCGGTCGGCACTTCGTCCGCGCCGCTCGACGATACACGCACGCGCTTCAACCGCTCGCACATGGCCAGTCTGAACAACCTGCACAAACTCTCCGAGGACTACCAGCTCAGCAGCTCGCTCACTTGGGGTTACGACCGCCTGGCCTCGGATCGCGCCGCCCGGCAAAGCTGGTACCTGGCGGACGGCACGCGCGTGGACACCGAGCAGGAGTCGGCCGCTTCGTGCCGGCAACAGCTTTCGGCACGCATCGCACTAAAAGCCAACACCGAGCGGTTCTACATGCAGGAAAAACTCGAAGCTTCGCTGGCATGGAACGGCATCCGTGCCGTGCTCTCGGGCAGCTACCCCAACCGCCAGCGTGCCGACGCCCCGGCCTACGGCATCGAAAACGACCTGAAATATATCCGGCGCACCGGCACACGTTCGCTCACCGTCACCTCCTACCTGAAATACCTTACCCGCCCTCAGTCGCTCGATGTGGTGCGCGAAACGGGCAACCAGCGGCAGACGATCGCCGACCGCGCTTTTTACATGAACCACAACGCGGCATTCGGCACACAGGCCGGGCGGTTCGCCTTCGCATTCAAAGGCGGGGTTTCGGCACTCTTCCGGGGGCTCGTAACAGACCTGACGGGCACCGGGCTCGGGACAGGCACCGCGAACGACCTTTCGGCCGGCTACGCGGGCGTCTACCTCCAGCCGGGCATCACCTACCGCTCGCAGCGGCTGCGGCTGACGCTCGACCTGCCGGCAGGTTACCGCCGCTATGGACTGCACGACAGGATCGACGGCAGCCGAACCCCGGCGGGCATTTTCACCTGGAAGCCCCGCTTCGCGGTGAAATGGAGCCCCACGGGACACCTTTCGCTTTCGGCATCGGGTACGGTCGGCCGCGACGCGGCGGACGACAGCCGCACAGGCAACGGCGCCGTCCTGCGCAACTACCGTTCGGTGCTCTGCGGCGTAAACGAATACCGGCAAGCGCTGCAACGCAGCCTCTCGGCAGGCATCGCCTACAAGAACCCGATCGGCGGGTTCTTCGCCAGCCTGCTCGCGGTACGTTCATGGAACGACCTGCCGTTCCTGCCTGCGCAGCGCTTCGACGGCGACTATATCGTAAACTACTACGTGCACAGCTCGAACCGCGTGCGGTCATGGTACCTGTCGGGCGACGTCAGCCAGAATATCGACGCCCTCAACGGTCAGGCAGGCCTGAACGTCGGCTACAACCTCAGCGGCACGGAACTGCTGCTGGAAGAGGTGCCGACCTCCTATGAAAATTCCACCCTGACCGTCGCGCCGCGTTTCAACTTCCGGTTCGCCGCCTGGGTAAACACCGAATACCGGCTGGAATACCGCTATACGACACTCTCCATCCGCAGCCGGGAGCCCGACGGGCGGCACGATTTCAACCAGCGGCTGACCGTAAACCTCGTACCGTCGAAGAAATGGGTGATCCAATTCACGGCGGAGCACTATTACTCGCAGCTTTCGGCCGACCGGAGCAAGCACCTGCTACTGGCCGACGCATCGCTGCGCTGGAAAATAAACGGGAAATGGGAAGCTACGGCGACCGCCGCAAACCTTTTCGGCCGCGAAGAATACGCCTATACGACCTTCGACGGAGTAAGCTCGAGCTCCTACCGCTATGCCATCCGCCCGCGCAATATCCTGCTGGGCGCAAGCTGGAAATTCTGACAACCGCCGCACGACGCAACGCCCGGGCAAAACAGTCCGGGGCTTCCGGATCAGAAATTACGCCCCGCGTCCCACCACAGGCGCGTCCCCCCGTGGTCTTCGCCACCGAGTTCCGCGACGAGCGACGCATACTGCTCGGGATCGGACGTCGCCAGCGCAGCCGGGAACGGCAGCCGGCGGATCATCGTTTCGGTATCTATATAGCCCTTGCTATGGTTCAGACGTACGGGGAACAGGCGCGGATATCCCGTCCGCCGCTGTTCGGCCCAGGCCTCGCACCCTTCGGGATACATGGCGATCCACTTCTGGGTGATGATCCGCTCGAGCTTCAGTTCGTCGTCCGCCGTCGCATCCCAGCGGGGCGACACGCGGCACCGGGCGGCAATGTCGTTCCCCGGATCTACCGGATCGTGGTAATCGGCGGCCATGGCGTCGCTCCCCAGGTAGCTTTCGGCCCCGGACAGCTGCCATTGCGCGAACGATGCCGCAACGCCGTTGCGGTAACAGCGCTCCGCATCTTCGTCCGTCCAGCCGCGCAATGCCGCTTCGGCACGCAGGAACCACACCTCGGCCGCCGTCATCAGGACGGCATCGGTATCCGTATCCACCGTAAGGCGGGAAAATGCCGCGTAATAATTATGCGAAAAACCCGTCCCCTGACGGATTCCATGGTATTGCCCCTTCAGGACGACCGTCCCGTCGCCCGCATCGCCGGCAATGACCACGTCGCTGCCGCAGGGCTTGAAAAATTTCTCCAGCCGCGGATCCCCGTACCCGGTCAGTACGGATTCCATCGAAGCGTTCATGGCCGCCTCGTTCCAGTTCAGGTTGATCTCGCCCAGCGGATTGGAATAGGTACCCGAAGTCTTCACGGCGGCATTCTCCATACTGGTCTCGATCACCCCTCCGGCCGCCTGCGCCGCCTTCCGGAATTCCGCACGGGCCTTTTCGGGCGCGGCAACGGAGATACGCACGGCAAGGCGCATGCGCAGGGAGTTGGCAAAACGGAGCCAGGCCGCATAGCTTCCGTCGAGCAGCAGGTCGAACCTGGAAAACTCGCCGGCCTCGGGCTGCCCCCCGCCCCAGGCCGCCAGGATGTCCGCCGCCTCGTCCAGGTCGTCGAAGAAGCAGCCGTAGACCTGCTGCTGGCTGTCGGGCACGTATTCGCTGCCGCGGTCGGCGAAATGGCTGTATATCACCGGCCCGTAGTAGTCCGTCACGCGGTGCATGGCCAGGACTTTAAGTATCTTGGCTATGGCATAGAACGGCGGCATCTTCTCGCGTGCCGTCTGCTCCAGCCGGTAAATCTGGGGCATGACATAGGAGTAGGTGAACTGCCACATGGCGCTGTTCCAGCCGTCCTGCAAGTTGTAATCGGAGTTGTGGCTGCCGCCCTGCAGCGGTTTGGGATCGTGCATATAGCCCGAGAACATATCCGCATTGAGGTTCTGCGTCATCTGGAACGGCCAGTTCTTGCCCTTGCCGAAATCGTAGTTGAAATAAATCCCCTGCTAAACGATCTGCAGGCGGTATCCGAAGCCGTTGTCGTCAGCCTCGAGCTCCCCGTCCGAAATCCCCGAGAGGTCGTCGTTCAGTTCCCGGAAATTCCCCGTGCAGGCCCCCCAAAAGGTTGTGCAGAATGCGGCGAACAGATATATGTAAAAGCGCTTCATGATTCTCAGAACTCCAGTTTTATGTTGAAGCCGATGCTCCGTACGGTCGGCATGCCGTAGACGTCGATCCCCTGGTTGTCGTTGCCCGTCGAAAGGACGAGATCGGGATCGAACGGCGCGGCATTGTAGATAAAGAAGAGGTTGCGGGCCACCAGCGACACGGTCATGCCGCTGAATACCCGCGTACGGCGCATCAGACGCTGCGGCAATGCATAGGACACCGCCAGTTCGCGGAGCCGGATGTTCGTCGCATCGTACATGTAATACTCGGTCACACCTGCGCGGCCGCCGACCAGTTTGTAAAAACCCTTCACGTCGTCGATCCGCTGCCCTTCGAGCATCACGCAGCCCCGGTCGCGGGCATCGGCCGTTGCGGCCGACACCCCGTAGGAATCCAGGTCGGCCATCGTCTGCGACAGGAGCCGTCCGCCATAGCGGCAGTCCAGCAGCACGGACAGCGACATGCCCTTATAGGAGAACGTGTTGCCCCAGGAGAGCGAGAACACGGGATTGGCATTGCCGACCTTCACCGTATTGCCGTCGCCCACGGTGCGGGGCAACCCGGCGGAATCGCCTTCGGCCTCGTAGACGATCCTCCCCATTGCGTCGCGCTCGAACGCCCGCCCGTAAATATCGCTGATCGAACCGCCCTCGACGAGTTTCATGGCATAGGACGATGAAAAACTCGACGGGCCGTAGACATATTCGCGCAGCTCGTCATGGAGTTTTATCACGCGGTTCCTGTTATGTGCGAAGTTCACCGTCGACTGCCACGTCAGCGCACCTCCGTAAACCGGGTAGGCGTTCAGCGACACCTCGACGCCCTGGTTCTCGATATTGCCCGCATTCTCGTAACGGTAGGCGTACGCCTCGCCCGAAAGGGCCGGAAGCTTGAAGAACTGGTTGTGCGTATTGGTCTTGTAGTAGGTCAGGTTGATGCCCAGCCTGTCGTCGAGGAACCGCCATTCGAGCCCCGCCTCGAGGGCGTTGGTCATCTCCGGCTTGAGGTCGGTGCCGGGGGCGGCGTCGGCGGCATTGATGCCCCCTCCGGCCGTGACGTGCGACTTAGGATTGGTGATGAACATGGGGATGTCGTTCCCCACGCGGCTCCATGTCAGGCGCACCTTGGCGAACGAAATCCACCGGGGCAGTTCGAACATCTTGCCGATCACCCACGATGCGCCAGCCGAATAATAGAAGAACCCGCTGCCTTCGTGCGAGGTGTAGGCGAGCGTCGATGCCCAGTCGTTGCGTCCCGTGACTTCGAAATTGAGGCTTCCGGCATACTTGAACGACGCCGTGGCGAAAAGCGACTGCGTCTGGCGCCGCGCATCGATCTGTTCGTCGACATAGGCCGAACCGTTCATGACGATATTGGCGACGTTGAACACGTTGGGGAAATAGAGCGACGCCGTCTTGGAATCTATACGCAGCGAATTGACCGTCCGGTCGTTCAGCCCCGCACCTGCGGTCGCGCTGAACTCCCAGTCCGGGGAGAGGCGTTTGTCGAACATCGCCAGCACCTCGCCGTTGAACAGGGTTTCCGAGTAGCTGCTCTCGATATAGCGTCCGTTGGCACCGGCCAGCGCAGGCGCCGTCGAGGCATAGAATCTCTGCCGCACCTTGTCATTCACATAGTCCACATTGCCGCGCGCCTTGAGCCGCAGCCAGCCGTTCACCGTCCAGTCGGCCGTAAACGAGGCCATGACCCGGTTGCGCAGGCTCCTGCTGCGGATGCGGTTGACGATCCAGTAGGGGTTCTGCTCGAAATCGTCGCTCGGGGCGATCCAATCCTGGACATTGAGTTTGCGGCCGGCGTCATAGACCTCGAAATGCTCCCGGTAAGGCGTGATATCCACCCCGCGGGGGAAGCGGTAAAGCCCGACCAGCGGGTTCATGTAGAAACCGCCCGGCACGGGTTTGTCCTCGACCACCTGGCGCATGAAACTGATATTCCCGTCGAGTTTGAGCCGTTGCCGGAAAAGCCCGGTCGTGGTGCGCAGGTTGAAGTTATGGCGCATCAGGCGGTTCGAACCCGTGATCCCCCGCTCGGTCGTATTGGCATAGGAAAAATAGTTCTGCACCTGTTCCGACCCGGAGGAGACCGAGACCGCATTCATCGCCGTGATCCCCGTCCGGAAAAAGTCGCCCGCATTGTCGTAGGCCTTCATCCGCGCACGGGCGCCCCAGCTTTCCACCCCGCCGCTCACCCCGTAGCGGTTCTGGAACGAAGGCAGGCTGAAAGGGGACTGGAACGTGAGGTTCGAGGTGAATGTCACGGGTTGCTGTTTGCGGGCATTGCCCTTTTTGGTCGTAATGAGGATCACGCCGTTGGCGGCCTGGCTGCCGTACAAGGCGGCGGCCGGGGCACCCTTGAGGATCGAGACGCTCTCGATATCCTCGGCGTTGAGGTTCGAGATGCCGTCGCCGCCATCGCGGTTCCCGGCATCGGCCACACCGCCTATGGCCGAATAGGCCTGCTCCGAGGTCGAATTGAGAATGGGCATACCGTCGACCACATAGAGCGGCTGGTTGTCGCTGGCGACCGACCGCACGCCGCGGATGCTTACCTTGGCCGAAGCGCCCGCACCCGAGGAGTTCTTGTTCACCTGCACGCCGGCCGACTTGCCCGAAAGCGACAGGATCAAGTTGGGAGCCTTCACCGCCGTGAGCTGCGACCCCTTGATTTTATCGGCCGAATAGGTCAGGTCGGCATAGTTGCGTTCGAGCCCCAGCGCCGTCACGATCACCTCGGCGATCGCCTTCACATCCTCCTGCAACACGATTTCGAATTCGGTACGGGTTCCCGTCCCGATACTCTGGGCGATATACCCCAGACACGAAACATCGAGCACGGCACCGGGCAGGACGGCGATCGAGAATTCGCCTTCGGAAAGGGTCGCCACCCCGTTCGAAGTACCCCGTTCGACAATGGTAGCCCCGGCGACAGGATCGCCCGACTCGTCGGTGACACGGCCGTTGACAACCACCTTCCGGGGCGGGGACTGGGCATGCGCCGCCATGTCCGGCAACAGGCACAGGCAGGCAAGCAGGGCCGCCATGCACTTCCATCCCCTGTGCAGCGGCCACAATTTTCTCAGACAATACGTAAAAGGCATCACTATTATGGAACAATTAAGTACAAAATTATAAAAATTGGCATATAAATCGTATAATAAATGGAAATTTCAACAACTATTCCGACTATCCGGCATTCAAAACAGCCCGGAATCCCCCTTTGCACAACAAAATGCAGCGGGGCATTTCCAGGATGCCCTCCGGATGCCGGCGAAGATTTCGGGGATTATGGTAACCCAAACCGGAATCCGTATAACCGCAATTCCGCAGGAAACGGTATCTTTGCACCGTACAACCAGTGGGAAACGATATGTCCAGCACGAAAATAAGACGCATAATGGGAATCCTGACAGGAATCATACTCGCCGCCGCGATCGCCGGCCTGATAACCCTCAACCTCCCGGCCTTCGGACGCCTGCCGCGGGGCAGCCGGCTCGAACGCATCCTGCAATCGCCGAACTACCGCGACGGGCAGTTCCGCAACCTGGAAGCAAGCCCGATGATGACGGGCGACAAAAGCCGCCTGCGGGGCCTGCTCGAATTCCTGTTCCGCAAAAAGGAGGGGTTGCGCCCCGACGCGGCCGTCCCGGCCCTCAAGACCGACCTGCGCGCACTGGATCGGGACAGCAACCTGCTGGTGTGGTTCGGGCACTCCTCCTACCTGCTCCAGGCCGAAAGGCGGCGTGTGCTCGTCGACCCCGTATTCCGGGCCGCCGCACCGTTCTCCTTCCTCAACAGGCCTTTCAAGGGCACCGACATCTACCGTCCAGGCGACATGCCCGACGTGGATTTGCTCGTCATCACGCATGACCACTGGGATCACCTCGACTACCGCACGGTCACCGAACTCAAATCCCGGATCGGGAAGGTCGTCTGTCCGCTCGGCGTCGGAGAGCATTTCGAATACTGGGGGTTTGACCCGGAGAAAATCATCGAACTCGACTGGCTCGAAACGGCTGCGCTCGGCGACGGGTTCGCGGTGCACTGCCTGCCGTCGCGGCACTTTTCGGGACGCGGACTCAATCCCAACCGGACGTTGTGGGCATCGTTCCTGCTGGAAACCCCTGCACGGCAGGTCTACATGGGCGGCGACGGCGGTTACGGCAGCCATTTCGCGCAGATCGGCCGGCAGTTCCCCGCCATCGACCTGGCGATCCTCGAAAACGGACAGTACAACGAAGCATGGAAATACATCCACACGATGCCCGACCAACTTTCCCGGGCGGCCAAAGAGCTTGGAGCCAAGCAGGTCATGACCGTCCACCACTCCAAGTTCGCCCTCGCTAAACACCGCTGGGACGAACCGCTGGCGACCGAAGCGGCACTGGCCGCAGACACCGCACTGCATGTACTGCGCCCCCAGATCGGCGAAGTAGTCCCGTTGCGGAATGCACCCGCAGCCGTCCCCGTACCCTGAGCCCGGCAACCGGAGCCCGGCATTCCGGCCGGTAACGGGCATTCCTATTTCCCGGCCGCCCGCAGGGCAGAACGCCCAGCCCCGCAGACAGGCGCCCGCCTGCCGCGAAAGGAATATAGGGCGTACATCCCAGACCAACCGTCCGCCGATCGAACCGTCGGGAACTCTGGTATGTAAATTGCTTTAAGGAAGGGAAAATCCGTATGCTATGGAAAATTTTTCAACCCTGATCGAAAATTCGAAACGCGCCGTGCGCTATTGGTGGCTGCTGCTTATCATCGGCATCGCCCTGTTCGTAGTCGGCATCCTCGTATTCGTCTACCCCACACAAAGTTACCTGGGCATGTCGCTCCTGTTCGGGTGGCTGATGCTGATTTCGGGCATCCTCGAAGTCGTACTCTCGTCAGTCAACAAACATTTCATCACCGGACGCGGCTGGATGCTGGCGGGCGGCATCATCGAGATCGTGCTGGGCATCATCCTGATCTTCAACGTCGCGCTTTCGGCCGCTACGCTCCCGATATTCCTCGGGTTCTGGCTCATGCTGCGTGCGTTCGGTGCCATCGGGCTCGGCAGCGACATGGGCGCCATGCAGATCGCCGGGTCGGGCTGGACAATTTTCAGCGGCATCCTGCTGCTGCTCTGTTCGCTCTGGATTCTTTTCCAGCCGCTCGTATTCGGCACCACGGCCGTCATCGTATGGGTCGGCATCTCGCTGCTCTTCGCCGGGGTCGCCGCCTGTTCGCTCTCGCTCCAGCTCCACCGGGCGCACCGCTGCCTCGGCGACCGCTAAAGCGGCCACGACATATCACCCAAAAGCCCCTGCCGCGGCAGGGGCTTTTTCGTACCCGGCCCTGCAAAATCCTGAAACACCAAGGGGAACAGGGCAGCCGATCACCGCCCGAAAACACCCCTCCCCGACCGCCCCGATAAACAAAGGGGAGTTTCTTCGACCAGAGATAGACCGCAAAAACTTTCTTTTTTGCGATCTTTTTTTTATTCTTATTTTATTATTTTTGCATCTAACAGCAAAAAACAACCCAAAAAGCAATCCATGAAAACATCAATCCCCCGGACATTGCTGACGGCCATTCCCGCACTGGCCGCAGCGGGGTGTACGGAAAACCCGGCTCCGCGCCCCAACGTGATCTTCATCCTGATGGACGACGCAGGCTACGGCGACTTCGGTTGCTACGGACAGCAAAAGATCGAGACCCCCAACATCGACGCCCTGAGCGAACTCGGCGTCCGCTTCACGGACATGTACTCTGCGGCACCGCTCTCTTCGCCGGCACGCTGCGGCCTGCTGACGGGGCGTCACGCCGGCCATGCTCAGATCCGCGCCAACGACGAGATGGAATGGCGGGGCGACGTCTGGAACCACGAGGCAATGCTGCGCGATTCGACGCTCGAAGGACAGGCTCCGCTCGAAGCCGGCACCCCGACGCTCGGCTCGGTCATGCAGCAGGCCGGATACGCCACGGCCATGATCGGCAAATGGGGCGTCGGAGGCCCCGCGACGGAGGGTACGCCCAATAAAATGGGCTTCGGCACCTATTACGGCTGCATTTGCCAGCGACAGGCGCACACCTACTACCCGCCCTTCCTGTGGCAAAACGACCGGCGCGTCTACCTCGACAACGAACTGCTGCCGCCGGGCACGCCGCTCGACGCAGGGGCCGACCCCTACGACCCGCGCAGCTACGACAAATACACGCAGCGCACATACAGCCCCGACGCCATGTACGACCAGGTGCTCGAATTCGTGAATGCCAACAAGGAGCGGCCGTTCTTCCTGATGTGGACGACGCCGATCCCCCACAGCCCGATGCAGGCGCCCGATGCCGACGTACAGTACTACGTGCGTAAATTCGGCGACGAACAACCCATCGAGGGCAAGGGTTATTTCCCCTCGCGGTGGCCGCGGGCGACCTATGCCGCGATGATCACCTACTTCGACCGCCAGATAGGCGGGCTGGTCGCCGAACTCAAACGGCTCGGCATCTGGGAAAATACGGTAATCGTCATTACGAGCGACAACGGCCCGGCGTCGAACTCCTGCTCGTCGAGCGAGTGGTTCGACAGCGCCCACCCGTTCCGCAGCGGCAAGGGCTGGGGCAAGTCGTCGTTGCGCGAGGGCGGTATCCGGATGCCCTTCATCGTGGCGTGGGGCGGCAAACTCCGCCCGCAGGTGAGCGACCATGTCGGTTATTTCCCCGATGTGATGCCGACCCTTTGCGAATTGGCCGGGGTCGAGCCCCCCGCGACCGACGGCATTTCGTTCCTGCCGGCCCTCGAAGGGCGCAGACAACCGCAGCACGAATATCTCTATTGGGAGTTCCCCGGCAGCAAAGGCTGGGTAGCCGTCCGCTGGGGCGAATGGAAAGGTTTGCTGCGCCGTGTGAAGGAGGGGAACGACCGCTTTGAATTATTCAACCTCAGTGACGATCCCCGCGAGGAACACGACCTTGCCGCACAGCATCCCGAGATCATCGACCGGATGTGGCAATTCGTTTCGGCTTCGCATACCGAACCCGCTAATCCGAAATTCAGGATGGAGGTCGGCCGCAAATAAGACCGGTATAAAAATTCCGGGAACACGGGCAGGGCCGCGTGAAAAAGCACCGTCGAGGTGCTTTTTTCATCCGTAGCGGACACGAACCATCGCCCGGACGGAACCGCCATGCCCGCCACCCGTGATCCGCAGGCTTCCAAGGCAGGAAGACACCGTCTACCGGCCGCTGCCCGGGCAGGGTGCAACCCGCATTACGAGTAGCGGGCGTTTGTAACCCCGGCCGCAGCCGTGGCGCGGGCGAGGTATTCCTGCAGGATCAGCGCATGGTTCCCGGCCGCATTCTTCGAAGCGTACAGCAGCGTGACCGTATCCTTACCGGCGATCCGGCGGACGAAGTCGCGCACGGCCGGCGAGGAGCGTAATTCCCCGGTATACCTGCGGCGGAATTCCTCCCACCGCTCTTCAGGGGCGGCATGGAACCATGTCCGCAGCCCGGGGGTCGGGGCGATCTCCTTGGCCCACAGGTCATAGCGGAGCGCCTCCTTGCGGATGCCCCGCGGCCACAATTTATCGACCAGCACCCGGTAGCCGTCCTCCGGAGCCTCGGGTTCGTAAACCCGCTTGATACGTATCCGTGTCATAACGATCGGTTTTTACCCGGACGTCGCAAAAAACATTCCGGACAGGATTTCCGCAAAGCCCGCACCGGATGCAGGGCATTAAAATGAAGGGCGCCTCCCGGCGCCCTTCCCCATCAAAAATTAACCCTTAAAAATTATCTCCATTTCGGAAAACCTCCGAGAGGTAATGGTGTAAAAAGAAAAGATCTGCGTCACCCTGGACAACCTCCCGCATCATAAGATCTTCGTCATCAGAGATGCCTTCGTCTGAAACCTCGTTTTTGTCAATATCCTCCATAGGCATCTAATATTTTGCTTTGTACTAACTAAACGCCCGCCCCATGGAAATATTGTGCGGAATCAGCACAAAACCATATTTTTTTCTTTGATCATCCGTCGCAGGTTGATAAGCGCATAGCGCATACGCCCCAACGCGGTATTTATACTCACGTCGGTTTGTTCCGCGATATCCTTGAAACTCAGACCGGAAAAGTAACGCATCATCACCACCTCGCGCTGTTCCGGAGGCAGCAGCTCGACCAAAGCACGCACGTCGCGCTCGATCTGCTCGCTGACCATCGCGTCCTCCACGTTCCGTTCGGCGAAACGCAGCGACCCCAGTACGTCATAACCCGCCTCAGCCTCGGTGACGGTCTTGTTCTGCCGCTGAGCGCGGAAGTGGTCGATCACCTGATTATGCGCAATACGAAGTATCCACGAGAGAAATTTCCCGTTGTCCGTATAACGGCCGTCGTCGATAACCCGCACGGCTTTGATGAATGTTTCCTGAAAGATGTCCTCGGCAACGTCACGGTCTTTGACCATCATATTGATGTAGTCCCGCACACGGCGGCTGTGGCGTTCGATGAGCTTGGATATGGCACCCTGGTCACCTGAAAGGTAATGATTAAGCAATACCTGGTCACTTAATGCTTGTACGTTCATACTCTTTTCTCCTAATTATAGTTATAAAGAGTAGAATTTTTCCCGATAGGCTATCCTTTTAATGTTGTATGCGCGTCAGTTTCGTGTGTTCGGGCTTTTGAAACGATGGTTTCCGGAGCCTTTACGGCGGCAAGATAAATACTTTTTTCCGAAAAACCAAATTTCTTTCTACTCCGCCGGGGGAAATCCCCGCTGTTTTTCCGGTTGCTGAATTTACAAATTCCGTGCCGGAATCGGCCGCAGCCGTATCCCGTTAGTTATCAGCAAAAAAAGCGGAATAACAAGGAAAAAATCGCGGACAGGAGATACATTTTCCGGGGCCGTCAGGGGCAGGAAGGCGGGTCGCCGCCCGGGATTCCGGCTTCGGCGGGACATTTCACGGGTTCCACATGGATCGAGATGATCGTCCCCTGGCCGAAACGCGCCCGCAGGCGGCGTTCGATATCGACCGTCAGCTCGTGCGAACGGGCGACGCTCATCGCCCCGTCCACCCTAACATGCACTTCGACGGCAATCGCGGCCCCGATACGGCGCGTTCGCAGGTTGTGCGGCTCCCCCACCTCGGGATCGGCCGTAACGATTCCCAAAATCTCCTGCTCCGTCTCGTCGGGCAACGAACGCTCGAGCAACTCCCCGAGCCCCGTGCGGATCAGGTCGAAAGCAACCTTGAAGATAAAGACTGCGACGACCAACGCTGCGATGGGATCGGCGATGCGCCACCGCTGCCCGAGGAAATAGGCACATCCGATACCCGCCAGCGTCCCCAGCGACGAAAGGGCGTCGCTGCGGTGATGCCAGGCATTGGCGACCATGCTCGGGCTTTCGACCCGACGCCCCTCACGCACCGTATATCGGTATAATATCTCCTTGATGACGATCGACACCACCGCCGCGGCCAGAGCTACAGCGCCCGGGCGGGGCAACTCCCCGCCATCGACGACGATGCGGATGGCCCGGATGCTGCTGAGCAAAATACCGGCGCCCACGGCCGCCAGCGCCAGGCTGATGATGATCGTAGCCAGCGTCTCGTATTTCCCGTGCCCGTAGTCGTGCCCGTCGTCCCTGGGTTTGGCGGAGATCTTCGCGAAGGCGATCACCACCACGTCGGTAGCCATGTCGGAACAGGAGTGCACCGCGTCGGCGACCATCGCCCCGCTTCGGCCCACGATCCCCGCCGCGAACTTCATCGCCGTGAGGACGAGGTTGACCACGAACCCGACGAAGGTCACGCGGTAAATCACGCGCTTGCGTGCTTCGGCTTCACAGGACATGGCACTATTCGAAATTTGCAGGATAAGAAGACAATTGATATGCCAGCGCCTTCGCCATCCGGTAATGCCCCTCGGCATTGGGATGGAGACGGTCGCTCCGCGCGTCGTGGAAATAGCGGGCATGGGAATCCGCATTGGGATAAAGCCCGCAGATGCTGTTCAGGTCGATGACGGGGACGGCCCAGACGTTCGCAGCCTCTTTGACCGCATCCACATAGGCATCCGCATAGAGGCCGAGGCTGTTGGGATAGGATTCGTCGGGCTGGATGTTGTTGTCCCCGAAACGGGCATATCCCCGGTGGATGGGGGTCAGCAGGATCACCTGCTTGTCCGGGAAATTCGCCTTCAGGTAGGACATCGCGATATTGATACGGCCGCAGAAAGTATCCCCGTCCATCGACAACGTCCTCCTTGTCCGGATCTCCGACCGGGGGCCGGACACCTCGACAGGTACCTCACCGGTCGTATACCACTCACCCAGGGGCGTCCCGGAATTGAAATCGTTCGTCCCGGCAAAGATCAGGATCGCATCGATGTCGCCGCCGCGCTCGGCCCTGAGTTTCTCGCACTGCCCCGGCACGTCCCGCCACTGCTGGCCGTTGATCCCGTAGACGAACGGCACGAGGCCGAGCATCTCCTGCAAATACTGCCAATAGTTCTTCGTCGTACCGACATGCGCCTTGTCGGTGATCGAATCGCCCATGAAAGCGACTTTCCGTCCCTTCCACTGGGTACCCGCAACCGGCAGCGGATGATCCCCGTCCCCGGCATAGGCCGGGCACACGGCGGCACAGAAACCCAGCAGCCACACCGCGCACAAACATACAGAATATCGCATACGTCCAATCGTTTATAGTATTACCGGGGCACGCCCCGCAAATTACGGAAGCCCGCCCGCTTTTGGGGAAGGCACAAAAAAGGGCGAACGGACTGCCTCGGCACCCATTCGCCCGTTACCGGCGGAAACGCCCGTCCGAATCCGGCCCTAATAACTGCGGGCGAAGAGCACCCGGCGGTGCGACGGCTTGCCCGAGAAGACGCACGTACCCTCCTCGTCGGGCGCATCGAACGGAATGCACCGGATCGTAGCCTTCGTGGCATCCTTGATCGCCACCTCGGTTTCGACAGTCCCGTCCCAATGCGCGAGCACGAAACCGCCCTTTTTGTCGAGCACCTCCTTGAACTCCTCCCACGTGTCGACCCTGGTAATCATCGACTCGCGGTAGGCCAGCGCCTTGCTGAAAATATTTTGCTGGATTTCGGACATCAGCCCTTCGATGCGCTCCACGAGCCCTTCCTGCGGGACGGTCTCCTTTTCGAGCGTGTCCCGGCGCACCAATTCGATCGTACCGTTCTCCATATCGCGCGGCCCCATCGCCAGACGCACGGGGACGCCCTTCAGTTCGTACTCCGCGAACTTGAAACCCGAGCGCACGTTGTCGCGGTCATCGACCTTCACGCTGATACCCCTGGCCTTGAGTTGCTCCGCAATGGCCCCGAAGCGCGTACGGATTTCGGCCAGCTGGTCTTCGCCCTTGTAGATGGGCACCATCACCACCTGGATCGGCGCCAGTTTCGGCGGCAGCACGAGGCCGTTGTTGTCCGAATGGGCCATGATGAGCGCACCCATCAGGCGGGTCGAAACACCCCACGAGGTCGCCCACACATATTCGAGCTTGCCCTCCTTGTTGACATACTGCACGTCGAACGCCTTGGCGAAATTCTGCCCCAGGAAATGCGACGTACCGCTCTGCAACGCCTTGCCGTCCTGCATCAGCGCCTCGATGGTCAGCGTATCCTCGGCACCCGCGAAACGCTCGTTGGGCGACTTGTGGCCGACGATGACGGGAACCGACATCCACTCTTCGGCGAATTTCTGGTATACGTGGATCATCTTTTCGGCCTCCTCGACGGCCTCCTCGCGCGTGGCATGCGCCGTATGACCCTCCTGCCACAGGAACTCGGCGGTACGCAGGAACAGGCGCGTACGCATCTCCCAGCGCACGACGTTCGCCCACTGGTTGCAGAGGATCGGCAGGTCGCGGTACGATTGGATCCAGTTTTTATAGGTGTTCCAGATGATGGTCTCCGACGTGGGACGCACGATCAGCTCCTCTTCGAGCTTGGCATCGGGGTCTACCACGACGCCTTTGCCTTCGGGATCGTTCTTCAGGCGGTAGTGCGTCACCACGGCGCACTCCTTGGCAAAGCCCTCGACATGGTGCGCCTCCTTCGAGAAGAAGGACTTGGGGATGAACAGCGGGAAATAGGCGTTCTGATGCCCCGTATCCTTGAACATCTTGTCCAGCGCATCGTGCATCTTCTCCCAAATGGCATAGCCGTAGGGTTTGATGACCATACATCCGCGTACGGCCGAGTTTTCGGCCAGCCCGGCCTTCACGACCAGGTCGTTGTACCATTGCGAGTAGTTCTCGTCCGACTTCGTGAGGTCTTTGAGTTCCTTTGCCATATATCTTTGTTTTTTATTTTGTATCAGCCTGCAAATATAATAAAAAAATAAAGGTTCGTCACACGGACGAACCTTTATATTGGCAGGCAAAGCCTCAGAAGCGGAAGCCGAGCGTCATCGAGATATAATGACGCGTCTGTTTGGTATCGTACAGGCCGCTGTAAGTCTTCATCTCGCCGCCGTTCTGGTATTTGCTAAAGAAAAGCTCGTAGGGCGTCTGTTTCTCAGTCACGTTCTGGTAGGCCACGTCCAGCACCGTATTACGCCCGAGGTTGATCCCGAGGCCGCCCGTAATGTAGTAGCTCTCGTAGACGCTCGGCGAATTGTAATACTGCTGCCTGTCCTTGAACATCGAATCGGTGTAACCGCCGCCCAGGCGCACGGCAAAGATCGGCAGGGGACGCACTTCGACGCCTGCCCGCAGGGTATTCGTACCTTTGTAATTATTCTTGAACTCAGCCTTGTACGCTTCGGGGTGGAAATCGGCGCCTTCGGGCACGTTCTTCACACGGATACCGTTGTACCACTCGCGTTCATAGTCGACCGACACGATGGCCAGGTTGCCGAACGTGTACGAAGCGCCGAACAACAGCCGCGAAGGCGACACGAAATCCCAGCTGTTGCCGCCGATATCGTCCTGCCGCGGCGTAGAATCGAAATTATACTGATCGTCTTCCGTTTTATTATTGATCAGGTGCGATTCGATGTCGGCACGGTAACTGCGGTCGAGCCAGTAGTAGGTCGGAGTGTGGAACGCCACACCCACGCGCAGGCCGGCCACGGGGCGCACGATGACACCCAGTTTGAAATCCACGCCGCTGCCGTCGATCTTCGATTCCTGATAGAGGCTCATGTAATCGAGCTGCGCATTGAGCGGGGTACCGTTCTTATCGACCGCAGGGGTCGCATGGCCGTTGGCATCGAAATAACCGTACTCTTCCTGATAGGTCATGCCCACCTTCTTGTAGACGCTGCGTATGCCGATCGTGGCTCCGACATAGACGACGTTGTTGAAATTGGCCCCCATCGAAACGGCGAATTCGTTGATCGAGCCCTGGCTCACGACATCCATCGAGTGCACCACCGAAGCGTTACGGCCAATGCAGTCGGGCACCCACTGCCCGCCTACGTCGCTGATCAGGTAGCCATTATAGCCGAGAATGGCCGGCCAGTACCAGGGATTCCAGTTATATCCCAGATTGCCCTTATCATCGGGGAAAATACCATCCTGCCCGAGCTGCTGCCCGAAGACATCGGCGATGGTCGGCATCAGCTGGTCGGGCTTCGAAGGGTCGTAACGCGACTCCGAGGAGAACGAATAGCGGGTATTGAAATCCGCGATACGGTTCATGCCGATACCGAGCGTAAGGCTCGTGAGCGGGCTGGCCGGACTCTCGAAAACATTGAGCGCCACACCGACGTTGGCAAAAGCGAAGCGGGTCTTGTTATTGCCCACCCACGACGGCGCGCCCTGCGTTTGGCCATGGGCGACCGACAGCAGCGGTGTGAGCGAGAACTCGTTGCGGCGGTACATGCCCAACCCGGCCGGGTTGATCGACATCGACGAAAGGTCGGCGCCCAGCGAAGTGAAAGCCCCGCCCATCCCCATCACGCGCGCCGTACCGAACGGATGCGATCGGGAAAGCGCGGCGAAATCGGTAGACATCATCAGGTCATTGTTGTACGTCAGTCCCCCGAATTCGAGGTTCTGGGCCTGCAACGGCGCTGCGGCCACACAGGCCGCAAGCAATATTATGATCTTACGTTTCATACACTATCTCTGTTTTATCGTTGACTAACGCCCGCCGTAACCGCGGCTTCCGCCCGATGAACTGCCGCCGCGCGAACCGCCGCCACCGCTGTAACCGCCTCCCGACGAACCGCCGCGCGAACCGCCGAAGCTGCTGCCGCTGTTATAACTGCTGCTGCGCGACCCGCTGTCGTAGGACGAACGCCCCGAGTTGCTGTTGTTGCGGTTGTTATTCCACGAGTTGTTGTTCCAGGAGTTATTGTTGTTATTGCGGTTACTGCCGCCGTTGTAAACCGAACTGTTGCTGTTATTGCGGCCGCCGCTCTGGTAATACGTCCTGCCGCTGCCCGAGTTGCCCCCGCGCGAAGTGGTCGTACCGGTACGGTAGCCCGAATTGTTGGTCCCGCGGTAACGGCTGCCCGAAGCGACATTCCCCGGGACATAGCGCGAGGGGCGCCCGCCGCCGTCGAGGCGGTAATTATGCGGCCTGTATGCCCAGTGATGTCCGCCGTGCCATCCGGGCCCCCAACCCGGGCCCCAGCCCGGACGCCATCCCGGCCCCCACCACGGGTCGTACCAGGGATTGTACCAGCCGTTGAAGCCGAAGCTCCAGCCCCAGCTGCCGAACGAGAACGACGGGCCCCATGCTCCCCAGTAGGGACGTGTCCAGCCGTAATACCACGGGTCTACATAAACCGATCCGCCCCATGTCCCGAACATCGAAGTGATGTACTTGGGTTCCACCCAGACCTGGTCACCGGAAATGATGATGTTGTAGAATGCCGGGTCGTAGGCCGTAGCATAGGTGAAACTGCCGCCATAGCGGAAATTATAGTAACTCGACGGCATCCTGTATGTCGGCGACTCGAAGCCCCTCAGGCGCCGTGCATAGGCGCTTTCGTACGTATCGGCTACGATATCCTCGTAGGGGTTCGAACTGTATTCGTAATATTGGTTCTCCGCAGCGGCGGCCTGCGCCTCCGCGATACGCGCCTCCCATTCGGCCCGGCGGGCCTCGGCGGCGGCCTTTTCGGCTTCGGCCTTCGCCTGTTGTTTCCGGGCGATGGCGGTCTTATCGTGCAGCGAGTACAAATCGTCGTTGGCGTATCCCGACGATGCGTAATAGGCCGACGAACAGCCGGCCAGCCCCGCAGACAGGACAAGGGTTCCGATTAAAATTTTCAACTTTTTCATAGCGCACAGTGTGTTTGCGTTAGTTCCTCTTCCATCAGTAAACGAAAACCGTACCGAATTTAGTATCGTTTCTCATCTATATAAACGGACAGGCGGCACCGATACTGCATTCTTCCTCCAGATACAAAGATAGGAATTATTTGGGAAAAGCACGAAAAGAGCCGGATATAGCCGCTTTTTCCCTACCGGAAGAAAAAATTTTCGCACGAAAATGCCGAGAAACAAAAAATATGTCTATATTTGCAGTCCCAAACGGAAGGTTTTTCCGTGCGGAATGTACTGGAGAGATGCCGGAGTGGTCGATCGGGCCGCACTCGAAATGCGGTGTACGGGCAACTGTACCGGGGGTTCGAATCCCTCTCTCTCCGCCAGCGAAACCCTGCAAAGATTTAATTTGCAGGGTTTCGTGCGTTTAGTCCAGAGGCATTGAAAAGCGATGCAATGCAGGTCAGCCGCGGCCTGCCCGCCGTACCTGATTCGGTAATGCCATGGATTGGGTGATGAAAGCCCAACTGTCTCTCATCCTCTACCCGTCTCTGCTATATTTTTTATCATATTATGATACAAACCGTTGAACCTAAGCGTTAAGAGTTCATCCATTTCTGGCAAATCATTTGCACGCACGAGCCATAGCCGCGCCTTTTGAGTACCATCCTCTTCAAGGCGGACACCGGACGTATCGATTTCATCCGGACACTTTCGGGACAATAAAAAAATATGGTAATGAATAAAATTTATTTCATGCTGGCAATCCTGCTGGCATCGGTAAATTCATCCCTGGCCCAGAAATGGGCCGTCAAGAGCAACTTGCTCTACGATGCCACCGCGACGATCAACCTGGGTGTCGAAGCGGCGCTCGGCCCCCGCGTAACGCTCGACATATCGGGCAACTACAATCCGTGGGAGTTCGGCGACGCCCGGTGGAAACATTGGCTGATACAACCCGAAGTACGCTACTGGCTTTGCGAGAGCTTCAACGGCCACTTTTTCGGCCTGCACGCCCATTACGCCGAATACAATGCGGGAGGGATCAATTTCAACGCCGACTTCCACCGCAACCGCTATCAGGGACACCTCTACGGTGCGGGTTTATCCTACGGTTATCAGTGGCTGATCGGCAAGCGGTGGAACCTCGAAGCCACCGTCGGCCTGGGGTACGCCCGTTTGTGGGATCGGAAATATCCGATCGCCGAATGCGGCGAAGTGATCCGCACCCGGTCACGCAACTATTTCGGGCCGACAAAAATCGGCCTCGCACTCATCTTTATCATTAAATAACACAGCAGGATATGAAACGCCATACAAAGCAACGCATAACCGGCTTACTGGCCGTATGCCTGACCTTTACCGCGGCAGTCTACGGTCGCGAAGGGAATCCGGCCGCTTACAGGAGCGGCGACCGGCTTTGCGTAAGACTCCCGATCACCGCCGGCATCGACCTCCCGGCCAACGGACAACTGACCGTCACGCCGGTCGTCAGCGACGGCGAAAACCAAATACAACTGGCTCCCGTCGTTTTCACGGGACGCATCCGGGAGAAAGTCAACGAACGCCGGGAACGGCTTTACGGCATACCGGCTGTTACCGAAGGTGCTTTCAGCAATATGGTCATCCGCCGCAGCCGGAAAAATTCGTCGGCAAATGCGGTTCTTTTCGAAGGTGATATTCCTTACGAGCCGTGGATGGCGGGCGCACGGATCGTCCTTTACCGCGACCTGGAGGGATGTGCCCAACACCGGACGGCCCTTCCGCCGCTGGTCGCCGCCGAGATCGCCCCTGCCGTACAACCGCGGCTGTCGTTCCTCGTTCCCGCAGACGAACCCAAACGCCGCAGCGAACAGATCACGGCTGTCATACACTTCCCGCAGGGCCGTTCGGTACTGCTGCGCGGATTCGCCGACAATAGCAGCCAACTGGCGCGCATCGACAGCCTGACTGCACGGTTGCTGGGAAACGACGGCCTTTCGATAGAGAACGTCTACCTGAAAGGATATGCCTCGCCCGAGGACACCTATCCCTATAACACCCGTCTTTCCGCAAACCGCGTACGGTCGATCCGCAACTACCTGCAAGAGAACTTCGGACTGGACAGCGCGGTCTTCATCACCGCGACCGAGCCGGAGGACTGGGACAGCCTGCGGCGTTGGGTCGTCCTGTCCGACCTGCCCGCAAGGAACGAGGTGCTGGCCGTGATCGACACCGTGTCCGATCCCGATGCCCGCGATGCCGGCATCCGGCAAATCGACAACGGCGCAACCTACCTCAGGCTGCTGCATGAAGTTTATCCGCAGCTGCGGCGCGTGGATTACCGCATCAGTTATACACTGCCCCCGTTCACCGTGGGCCAGAGCCGCGAACTGATCGACTCCCGTCCCGAATGGCTGAGCCTGGGCGAAATGTGCCGGCTGGCGGAATGCTATCCCGTCGACTCACCCGAAAGAGCCTATGTCTGTGCAACCGCGCTGGAGTTTTACCCCGACGATCCGTACGCCTGCAACAACATGGCGGCACTAGCCCTGCGCTGCGGCGACATACAAACGGCCCGTCAATGCCTGAACCGCTGCGCCGGGGATCCCTGCACACTGAACAACCTCGGCATCCTGTGCCTGATCGACGGCGATTCGGAAAAGGCGCGTTACTGCTTCTCGCTCGCCGCGGAAGACGGCTCCGGGGAGGCGGCATACAACCTGGCGCATTTCGACGAATTGAGTTGCGAATGGTAAAAACGACTTCATATTCCAAATAATATTATAAAAAAATAAAACCATGAAAAAAATCTACAACTTGCTCTTATTTACGGTTCTTGCCGCCGGCCTCGCAGCTTGCTCCAGCGACGAAGAGAAAACGGATGTTGCCGGCCCTGCCGCCGGGAACCTGCAAATCATCACGCGGACGCCCCAGGCGGCTGCGGGCCGCGGGCCGATCTACCGCACCGGGGAATTCCGGATCCTGGCATTCAAAAACACCGGCCCGGATTATGTCTATATACAGGACATTCCGCTCGGCGGCATGAATTTCGACGGCACGGCGCTCACCGGCACGGTGCAGCTTCCCGCAGGCGACTATAAGTTCCTGCCCTCCTACGGGCTGGTAACACCGGGCAACTACTCGTGGCCGGACTTCACGAACGCCACCCTCTCCGATGCGCTCTACGTGACCCATACCGGGGAGAATTTCCCGGCGGCGTTCATGCTCAACACACCGCTCGATGCGGTTCCGTCCTACACCATCTCGCTCGACGGCCCTCAGCAGACGGTGAGCGCCACGCTCCGCCGTGCCGTTTCGCGCGTGGACGTGCTCTTCATCCGCGCAGAGAAGGATGCCGCAACGGGCGTCTATACCGAAAAAGCGGGCGGTGACGTTTTCGGCCCCGAGAAACTGGCCGGGGTGAAACTGGCTTACACCGGCGCCAACAGCCGTCTGGGGCTTTCGGGCGAGAAAGTGTCCGGTCTTACCGACGTGTCCCACACGATCGACACCCCTGCGGACGTGGTCACGATGGGCACGGGCGAATCGACGGTCGTCGGTGCCGACAAATACGATTTCGAGAACGTACAGCCCGCCGACATCATCTCCGGCTCCGCGCATCTGAAAGGCACCTACCTGATCCCCAATCCCGACAATACGGCCGCGACCGGATTTTCGATGCAGCTCACCTCGGGCGAAGGATCGGCACGCACCATCGCCCTGCGGGACAAGATACCCGTCGAACGCAACAAGGCGACACTGATCCGGATTTACGTATTGGGCGAAAACGTCTTCACCACGGGTGTCGATTTCGAGGTCGAGGTCGATACCGTCTGGGACGGATCGAACTTCGTGGACGGAGAAATCGACTGACAAAAGCCAGGGAGACAGAATCATGAATAATCGGATTCATACGACCATCATCCTGGCAGCCGCCGCTTTCGCAGCCTGTTCGGGGTCGGAGCGAGCAGATATCGTTCCGGCCACGGAAACCTCGCGTATCATGCTGGTGCGCGAAGGGGCCGCGGATGTCTCGGTTTACGCCTTTCGCCGGCAGGGAGCGGTTTTCCTTTTCGACACGCTGTTTCGCGAAGGATGGACACCCGACGGCAAACTGTCGGTACGCATGCCGAACGGCCACTACAAATTCCTGTTCGCCAGCGGGGCGGCCGACCGGATCGCCCTGCAACCCGCTCCGTTAACGCGGCAAACTTCATGGGAAGAGGCGGCCTTCGTCTTGCGTGAAAACACAGCCGTGCCCGGCACCTGTTTCCCTGCCGACGAACTGTTCCTGCAATATCCCGCATCCGACGCCAATACGGTCTACACGATCGACGGCGCGGCACAAACGGTTCGCGCCCGGCTCACGCGCGCTGTTTGCCGGATCTCGGTCACCGTCAAGCGAGGTTACCACGACGGCACGCGATACGTCGAGGTTCCCTATGCCAAACCGCAATCCGTGCTCGACCAGATCGGCCGCATCGAACTCTCGGCCGACCACACGGGCCTGCGCGTGAATCCCGGCGGAAGCAGCGGAACGGCCACGGTGACGGCGACACTCACAGCGGCGGATTATGCGGAACTTACCGACGGGGGATTTGTCCGGCTCGAAGGGCCTTTCGTCATTCCGCCCGCCGACGGCGGGGAGGTCGGCCTGGATATCACGGTCGTCCCCGCGGCGGGAGCCGCCCTGCAACCGGTGCAGCTGCGCCTGACGGGTAAAGCCGAACGTAACAAGCAACTCGACATTACGCTCTGGATCACGTCGGATTACCCCGTTATCGGAGTAGAAATACAAACGACCCCGATCACCGAGGAACAGGACGGCGATACGGGCATTTGGGAATAAAAGATTGAACGTGATGAAAAGAAAATACCTATATCGAATTTACGGAATGCTGTTTTTGCTTTCGTTCTCCGCAGCCTGCGGACTGGAGGCGCAGGAAGAGGTCTTTCCCGGCAATAAGTTCCGCTACACCGAACTTCGCCTGGAGGGCACGCTTCCCGTATCGGGATACCCAACCCCGCTCTACCTTTTCCGCCGGGCGGCGCGAACGCAGGACGGATATGTTTTCGACCGCAGTTACGCTTCGGTCGCCGACGGTGCGACGCTGAAACTTCCGCTCGCCGAGCTGAAAGCCTACGACTACCGTTTTCTGATGGTCGCCCAGCCCGGCGGCACGCAATGGCTGTCGCTGTCCACAGCGGCCGGGACGCAGTTCGTCCCGGGAGTAGCTTGGGAAGACCTGCGGCTGGGATGCGCCTCGGGCGCGGCTGCGGCAGACGGTTACAGCGGCTATACAGACCTGAGCGGCGCGGACATTCTCCGCGACGGGACTATCCGCCTCACGCTGACACGCATCGCAGGGCAGGTGCTCTTCGACATCTACCGCACGGGAGGCTCGCTCTTAGAGCCCGAAAGCATCCTATCGCCCGATGTGGAGTCGGTGATCGACCGGATCGCACGGATCGAAATCTCCTATGAGAATCCGACGACCGAGCTGCGCTTCGATGAAAACGGGACGCTGATTCCCGCAGCCTATGCTTCGGAACCGCTGGCGCAAAGCATTCTGCCTCAGATGACGGATTTCAAGGTTCCACTGCCCCAGGCGGACAAGGGACTCGGCATATACGACGACGGGGTGCGCGGCAGCCTGCGCATGGAAGGAGCTTTCCTGCTGCCGTCCGATTCGAAGCTGCGGGTGAAGCTGCTCTTCACCTACTACGACACGACGCCTGCCTGCGGCAACGGCCACACGGGTGTCCATTCCGCAGCCTGTTTCCCGCAGCGGCAGCTGACCCTCGCCCTTCCGGCGACCGATGCCGCGGCGGGGCTTCCGGTGGCTGCGGACTGCTTCACGGTCAACCGGGCGGGTCTGCGCTGCGACCGGATCATCGACATTCCGGTCGGAGGGGGCATCGAAACGAATTTCGACTGGTTGTGAAACGGCAAAAAACGTACGATTATGAAAAAACTTTCAGTCTTATTCGTAATGGCGGCCTTCCTGACGGGCGGCTGCTCGGAAGGGGAACCTTTCGGGCATCCGTCCGCGGAGGAAAAATCCCGCGTCGAAGTCTGTTTCCGGCTGGAAGCCGTCGGCACGGACGTCTCGCTCGAACCCATGACGCGCGCCACCTCCTACACGCAGTGGTTCAGGAACACGGCCCGGCTGCTGATCCTGAAAAAGGCGGACACCCGCTGGATCGTGGACACGACGCAAACCGTCCTGCTCGACGCACAGTCGGGGCCATGGGCCGAACTGAAGATCGCCGGGGATCTTCCGCCGTGCCCGTTCAATCTCGAACTGCGGCCGGGCGATTACCGGATCGTAGCCGTAATCAACTGGGGGTCGGCCGACTGGAACAACGATCTGATTCCGGGGAAAGTCGTCTCCGATGAAGCCGACGGCTCGCTGCGCACGCCGCCGCTGCTCACCTACACGATCTCGACGCACTGGATGAACAACGGTTACCGGCAGCTGAGCCGCGAAGTTTTTGTCGCCGTGGCCGATTTCCCGGTGCCCAAAAGCGGCGATCTCCATTCGGCAGGCGTTCCGCCGGTAACCCTGCAGGCCGAACGGCGCGTGGCGAAGTTCCGCGTGCTGCTCAAAGACAAACCTTCGCCCGTCAACGGTTTTTCGTTCGACAAGACAGCTCATACCGTCCGGATGCTTTTCACGTCCAAGACCAAACCTTTTGCCGAAGGCATCGACGCACTCGGAGGGATGTATTACGGCGATCCCGGGCTCTATGAACTGCCGTGCTGCATGTCGACGATGGGAGATTTCCATTCCTCGGGTACGGAGCGCTACCAGATGTGCCAAACCAATTCGACGGTCTTTTCGCCCTTCGTCTTCGCCGACCCGGCCTCGGAACTGCCTATCGGGATCGTGGATATCGACATTTCCGGCGCCAGCGGCGGATATACGTATAAAACCGACCAGACGTTCGCACGCACGCTCGCCGCAAGCAAAATCTCCGGCATCGTTTTCGAAACCACCGACACCTATGACGACTCCTCGTCGCAAATCCGGATCGAGGTCGTCGAGGCGACGGACGACGCGGGAAACCCCGAAAACGCGGCGGCGCTCTTCGATCCTTTTTACGAGTGGAACGCCTCGTCCTACTAAAATTACGAAGTCATGAAAAAATCACCTTACATACCGTTCGCGTTCCTGTGCCTGCTGTCGGCAACGTCGTGCATCGAAGAGAAACTCGACCCGTGTCCGCCCCAGGGAGGAGAAGTTACGGTCGCACTCCGGGTCGAGAAATTCCAGGCCCGGCCGCCCTACCGTCCGTCGGATTTCGAACAGGAATTCGGGAAACGCATCCATTCGCTCGACTATCTGCTCTATGCCGGCGGGCAGCTGGTCGGGCAGGGCCGCGCGGACGACCTACATACCGCCTCCGGCGGGGATTACCTCTTCCGCATCGACACGCTTCCGTTCGGGACATACCGCCTGGCGTTCGTGGCGAATGTCACGCCGCGCATGATGACAGGAACGATGGACGCTCCGGAGGCACGTTACATCGTTTACCAGGGAGAAAAGAACGGCGACGACCATTTCCGCGCCGACGTGCCGTTCGAAGTGACCTGCCCCTGCCGCAATGAATTCGAAGCCGTACTTCAGCGCGTACACGGCATAACCCGCTTCCGGTTCGAGAATATTCCCGCCCGAATCGCCTCCGTCGAAGTGGTGCTCGACAACGTCGGCCAACGCATGCCGCTCTGCGGGGAACCCGACCTGGCGTGCGAGGTTTCCAAACGCGTCCCCGCAGCGCAGCTGAGGACACGCCCCGCCGGGTCGTTCACGCTCGGCACGTTCTGCACGCTGCCGGGCGTAAGGACATCGTGGCGGCTCAGACTCTACGGCGAGGACGACGCACCGCTCTACGACCGGGTGGTCACCGACACCCTGCGGATCGAATGCAACCAGTTGATCGACCTTACGGCACGTTTCGAAGAGGGCGATTTCCGGGGAGAAATCGAGTTCTCGGTCGACGTCGACACGACATGGGACGGAGCCAACGAAGGCGGGGGCGAAATCATACGATGACACGCAGCATGTTCCCTGCCCGCCCATCCCGTGCGGCCGGGGCGCTGTGCTTACCCTGGAAAAGACACGGCAGAACGCCCGCCGACGGCCGCGAACGGAATGCCGGGGCGCGGTGCTCCTGCGGCGGTTTTTATTTCAATAGGCAGCCGTTCAGCAGCTCGATCCTTCCGGGCACATCCGCTTCCTTCATCCGCCGGATC
This sequence comes from Alistipes sp. UBA1686, assembly GCF_002320215.1. Lineage (NCBI taxonomy): Bacteria > Pseudomonadati > Bacteroidota > Bacteroidia > Bacteroidales > Rikenellaceae > Alistipes > Alistipes sp. UBA1686. The sequence continues at coordinate 16,800 of NZ_DCKA01000002.1, read as the reverse complement.
AGGGCGACCAGTTGCATGGAATCCATCTCCAACCCCATCGTACGCAGATAGACCGCCTTTACGCCCTTCGATTCGTAAAGGCGGTCGAAGCGCCAGAACCAGGCCGGCCGTATGAGCTGCGGCTTGTAGTTGCTCTCGAGCAGCAACCGCACCCAGTATTGCCCCCGGAAATAGAAGTCGTCCGCATAACGGATGGCCTCCCATTCGATCTGCCCGCGGATCGTGAACATCTCGGTAATGCCGTCTTCGGTAAGTACGATATAGGGTCGGCGGTCGTACAGCGAGCCGATACCGTATAAAAGGGTAAAACCCGCCGTCGCCACGAAACACCAGCCAAGAACCGCATCGCGGACATAGTACAGGATAAGCCCGCCGGCGATCCCGGCAAGGAATCCCGCGACGGTGATACACACCGCCTTTTTCCTGGATTTATGCACTATCATCTTCATCCTCAACCTGATTTTTCATTTCGGGATCGTGCAAATTCTTCTCCAAAGGCATAGAATTTGAAAGCCGGGATAAGAAAAAAACCTCGCATTATGCGCCGATGTTAAAAACAGGATGGCAAAAGAGGAAACACAAATAACAAATGTATAATTAAAAAACAACCGGAAAATGTTAGATTACGAAATCTGGGGAAACAGCGTCCAGACATGGATCGTCTCCCTACTTATCATAGCAGGAGCGTTTATCGTCGTAAAACTGCTGTCGCTGCTGGGCAGGAAGGTTATAAAACCCTTTATCGGCCGCACAAGCAACCGGGTGGACGACATCCTATACTATTCCCTGGAATCGCCCCTGAAATTCGCCGTGATGCTGCTGGGCATCTGGATCGCCATCCATCGGCTGGTCTACCCGGATCATCTGGTAAAATACGTCGACAACGCTTACAGCATACTGATCATACTGGACATAACCTGGGTTCTGGCCCGCCTCTCCACGGCCCTGCTCCAGCAATATTGGGGGCAGCGGTCGGACGGCCATGCGCTGAAAATGATGCCGGTAGTCAGGCGGACGATCCTGGTTCTGATCTGGATCATCGGTCTGGTAACTGCCCTGAGCAATGTAGGGGTCGACATCAATGCGTTATGGGGCACGCTGGGCATCGGCGGTATCGCCTTCGCCCTGGCGGCGCAGGATACCGTGAAGAATATCTTCGGCGCGTTCACCATCTTCACGGACAAGCCCTTCGGCATCGGCGACACGATCAACGTGAACGGCTTCGAAGGGACGGTGGTCGACGTGGGCATGCGCAGTACGCGAATCATGGGCTACGACCGGCGCATCACCAGTTATCCGAATTACAAAATTACGGACGCCTCGATCGTCAACATCTCTTCGGAACCGATGCGCCGCGCCATGGTTAAGGTGGGGCTGACCTACGACACCGGCGCAGACAAGATGAACGAAGCGCTGGATATTTTGAGGGGCCTCCCGGCGAAGGTAAAGGACGTTTCCGAAAATCCGTCGGACATCACGGCCTACTTTTCGGACTACACCGATTCGGCGCTGGTCATCACATTTTACTATTACATCGAAAAACAGGGGGATATTCTGAAAGTGACCTCGGACATGAACCTGGCCATACTGGCCTCCTTCAATAAGGCCGGGCTCAATTTCGCCTTCCCGACACGCACGCTGCTCGTGCAACGGGGCGGGGAGGACGGCAAAACCGCGCACGAACCCGCACCCGGCGACGCCCCGCAAACGCCCAATTCATAAAATACGACCACCATGGAAAATATCAAAAACCACCCCGCACCCGACCAGTTGGATTCGTTCGACAAATATCCGCCGTACTACGGCCAAGACCTCGAACTGGCGTATACGCCCCAACGCTCCGTCTTTACGCTCTGGGCGCCCACCGCGAGCAAAACCCGGCTCAATATCTACTCCTCGGGCGAGGGAGGCAATCCGGAGGAGCAATTGGAAATGGAGCCCTCGGACGACGGAACCTGGCGCATTGCCGTCGAACGCGACCTGAATGGCTCCTTCTATACCTTCCAGATAGAAAAAGAGGGGAAATGGCTCGCCGAAACACCCGGCATCTTGGCGAAGGCGGTCGGCATAAACGGCGACCGGGCGGCCGTGATCGACTGGAACCAGACCAATCCGGAAGGCTGGGAATCGGATCGTGCGCCCGAATTGAAAATGTATTCCGACATTATTCTCTACGAACTGCACCACCGCGATTTCAGCATCGCCCCGGATTCCGGAATCCGCAACAAGGGCAAATTTCTGGCCCTGACCGAAACCGGCACCAAAACCCCCGAAGGGCAGGCATCCGGTCTGGATCATCTCAAGGAACTGGGCGTAACGCATATACACATCCTCCCCTCCTTCGACTATGCGACGGTGGACGAGACGAGGCTGGCGGACAAGACCTACAACTGGGGATACGACCCGAAGAACTACAACGTTCCGGAAGGCAGTTACTCCACCGATCCGGCCAACCCCGTGACACGCATCCGCGAGTTCAAGGAGATGGTGAAAAGCCTGCATCGGAACGGGATGCGCGTCGTCCTCGACGTGGTCTACAACCACACGGCCTCGGTCGACCGTTCGAACTTCAACCTTACCGTCCCCGGTTACTTTTACCGCCAGAATGCCGACGGTTCCTACTCGGACGCCTCGGGCTGCGGCAATGAGACGGCTTCGGAACGCGAAATGGTACGGCATTACATCGTCGAATCCGTCAAATTCTGGGCGCAGGAGTACCATATCGACGGATTCCGGTTCGACCTGATGGGAATACACGACATCGAAACGATGAACCGCATCCGGGAAGAACTGTCGAAGATCGACCCGACGATCTTTATATACGGCGAAGGCTGGCTTGCGGCCGACTCGCCCCTGCCTCCGGAAAAACGGGCCGTGCGGGATCATGTCGGCCAAATGGAGGGCATCGCCGTTTTCTGCGACGATTTCCGCGACGCCGTGCGCGGCAGCACGTTCGACGAACAGGCCGCCGGGTATGCCTCCGGGAATATCGTCGGGCATTACGAGCCCGTAAAATTCGGGATCGCGGGCGCCACGCAGCATCCGCAAGTGGATTATAACGGCCTGTTATACAGCTCTGTGCCATATGCATCCGCCCCTTCGCAGGCAGTCAATTTCGTCGCCAGCCACGACGGCTACACGGTGATCGACAAACTGAGACTTTCCGTCAAGGGCGACCATGCCGACGACGAGCTGCCGCCTATCGACAAACTGATACACACGATTTTGCTCACGGCACAGGGGGTTCCTTTCATCCGCGCCGGCGAAGAGATGATGCAGGACAAACAGGGGGAACCGAACAGTTTCCGTTCGCCCGACGCCGTCAACCGGATCGACTGGGCCCTGAAAGCCAAAAACCGGGATCTGTTCGATTATGTCCGGGGACTGATCGCACTCCGGAAAGCCCATCCGGCATTCCGTATCCCGACGGCAGAAGGGCTGCAGCAGGGGCTTCATTTCCTCGACACGGGCGACTCGGGAGTGATCGCCTATACGCTGGGCGAATATGCGAACGGCGATGCGTGGAAAGAGATTCTTGTGGCCTATAACGGCAACCGCCACCAGGCCGAGTTCCACATTCCCGAAGCGGACTGGACCGTAGTCTGCCGCGACGGCCGGATCGATCCCGGCAGCCGCGACCGCATGCCCGGGGGCATTGTCCGGATAGCGCCCTCTTCGGCCATTATCGCATACCGCGAATAATTTCCGGGCCGTTCATCCTCCCGGGTACAGAATTTGTATTATCCTGATTGTCAACCAAAATTAAAAAACATATGTATTTCTTATGGTATTTACTCATCGGCCTGGCGGCCGGATGGATCGCCAGCCTGATCTTCAAAGGCAGCGGCTCCGGATTGCTGGTCAATCTGATCGTCGGCCTTGTCGGCGGCATTCTGGGCGGCTGGCTCGTTTCGCTGTTCGGATGGGTGCCGACGGGCACCTGGGGGACTTTCCTCTCCTCCGTCATCGGCGCCATCGTCCTGCTGTGGATCGTATCGCTGTTCACACGGCACAAAACCGTTAAAACAATGTAATTATGGAAAAGTATTCGACAAAAGAGAACGAAACGTATCGGGAACACGCCGAAAAAGCAGTCCACAAGGCGGAAGAACACGGCCAAAAGGCCAGGCACAATCTGCAGGAAAACATGCAGAAGCTGAAGGACGACGCCCAGGAGACCGCCATCGAGGCGGAAAACGAGGCAAAGACGGGTGTCCGCAAAATGGCCGGCAAAATTGAAGAAGCCGGCACGAAGGTCAAAAATGCGGCCAAAGAGGGCATGACCAAAGCCGCACACAAAGTAAAGGAGACGGCCACACAGGCCTCCAACCGGATCAAGGAGAAGGTACACTGAGCCCGGTGGCCCGACATCGAAAAAGAGAAGTCTGAGACTTCTCTTTTTTTGCCGCAATATTTCGGGGAAAGGCCGCCACCGGGAACCTATGCCGGCATGAGAATGCCCGAATCGCCGGAAACTTTGCGCATGAAATCGGGCTGCGCGGGTTCGCAGACCATCATCTGCTCCGGATAGGGTTTCAGCAACGCGGCGATCTGCCCGTCGGACAGTTCCGGATGCAGCCAGCGCTCCTCGTCGCCGTCATGCAGGATAACCGGCATCCGGCAATCCCTGTTGTTGACGTGGCGCATCATCGGATTCGCCTCGGTGGTTATGACCGAATACGTCATTACGACCTCGTCCGAATCGCGGTCGATCCAGCAGTCGAAAACGCCCGCAAGGGCGATGACAGGCCGATCCTTTACCGTCACGTAGTAGGGAGTCTTCTGCGCCTGCCCGTGGTGCCACCCGAAAAATCCGCTCACCGGGATCAGGCACCTCCGCCGGCGGATCGGAACCCGGAACGAAGCGTTTTCAAAAATAGTTTCCGCACACGCGACGACCGTCTGATTGCGGATCGTCACGGTCTGGGCGGCCTTCCCGATCCAATACGGGATCAGCCCCCAGCGGAAATACTGTATCTGCTCGTCTCTGGTAACTACCGGATACGGGAGGTGCGAAAAGGCACATACATGGTATGCAGGTCGGAATTTTCTGACCAGATCGGTTTTACGGCCGAAACGCCGGGCCAGTTCTTCGGCTCCGGCAGCAAGGGAGATATGATAACACATGGCACACGCTGGTTTATCCTGTTACGGCCCGCTGGGCCGACAGCAAAAAAAAGCAGGGAGCACAACTGCGGGCACTCCCTGCGATTTTCACACTGCAAAAGTTATTTCGTCGCTTTCGTGAAGTTACCGTCCTTGTCGAAATCGAGAACCGTCTTGTCCGAAAGCGCTACTTTGTAGCCGTCGGCCGTCGTTTCCATCATGACGATTCGCTGCCCCGGGTAAGTATTGCCTGCATAGGTTTTGACCTTGGCGGGAATCACGGACATCGGAACCGAACCGTTCTTCATGATAATCTGGCTGCAATCTCCGCTGCCGCCTTCGAAGGAGACCTGGTTGCCGCTGTTGAAATAGACGGTGTATTTGTCCCACGACGCCTCGCGATCCATTTCCACGGCCTTCACTTTTTCGCCCGGGAAGTTTTTCTGAATGAATTCCTGCGAATTCTTCGGCAACTTACCGAAATCCACCTTCTGGGGAGCAGCATTCACGGCCAAAGCGATTGCCGCGGATGCGATGAGTAAAAGAATTTTTTTCATAATATAAAGAATTTAAGTGATGATTGACATACGGAATACTTGCAAATGATATTCCATTGAGGTTGAATTTATCGAAAAAATAATCTTCATATTGGAAATCATATATTTAATGGATTTGCCGTACAGTCCGGCATCCTGAGTCCGAACCGGCCGGCTTTTATCGGCGCACGGTTATTCTACATCTCTATGCCCGTAAAATATTTGAGCCCGTAGCCGATCAGAAAACTGATCCCGGCGATGCCGAAACTCAGAAGCGCCATTTCAAAAAAACGCTGCCTGAAACTTTCGCTGCGCACCACGGCGTAATAGTAATTGAACAGGGCTATCACGGTCAATGCGGCCAGAAGCATGACGCTCAATGCCATGACGGCATTCGAAAAAAGCAGATAGGGAATTATCAGAATGGCGACCGTCACGAGGTAGGCGGTTCCGGTACAGAGGGCGGCCCGCAGCGGATGTTTCTCCCCCGTAGCGTCTGATTTGGTCGAAAGGTATTCGGAAGCGGCCATCGAAAGGGCCGCGGCGATACCGGTGATGCTGCCCGTAAGCGCAACGAGCCGCGGTTCGTTCAGCGCAAGCGTGAACCCGGCCAGCGCGCCCGTGAATTCGACCAGAGCGTCGTTCAGGCCCAATACCACCGAACTCATATAGGACAGCCGCATTCCGCCGGCCAGGTTGGTCAGATCCTCCCCGTGGCGCTTTTCCTCCGAAGCGATCCGAATGAACTCCTCCCGCTCGGCATACAGGGAATAACTCGCCTCCGTGCCTTTTTCACACAGCTCCATCTGCCGGACGACAAAAGCCGGCCCCAGCACCCGCATTATCCACACATACCAGAAAACCCGTTTCGGATCGGGAGCCATTTCGCGTCCCGTCCTGCGCTTCAGGATCGCGCAATGCCGTCTTTCGTCGTGCATGATACGCACCAGGGTCTGCCGGCGAACCGGGTCTTTTTCCAGTTCGGCCAGCCGGCGGTAGACTTCGCACAAGGTGGCCTCCTCCCGTTGAAGGTTCAAAAGGTTTTTTGCCGTTGCATCCATATTTGCGTGGTTATTCCGCCCAAAGCCTCCGGCACCGGGAGTGGCGGACGTTACAATCCCGAATCCGCAAAAAATCTGCCGAAACAGCGCCCGAACCACCGCAGGAAGAAGGTTTTACCCCGGCGGACGAGGTCGAAAAAAAATCCACCCTCGCCTTACTGCGTGTTTTGCAGGAATATCCATCCTCCCGCTTTTCCAATCCATCCAAAAGTATTTTTCATGGCATAAATGATGCACGGAACTGCACTGTAAAGGGTGCCGGACAACAAATACGAGCACATACCTTAATATAAAAAACACTTATGGTTTAACCGATTGTTAACTTTATTTAATTATCAATTCCACTATGAAAAAAAAGTACTTTTGCACCGCATTCGCTGCGGCGCTGCTTTTCGCAGGATTCGCTTTTACCGCCTGCGACGACGATGACGACAACAGCGCTCCCGGCACGAAGCCGACGATCAAGTTCGAAAACGTCATCCCGACGAAGAATTACGTCCAGAGCGGCACGTTCGCCGCCGTGGCCCCCGGGCAAACGACGTCGTTCACATTCCACGCAGCCAAAGGGCAGCGCCTGATGTTCGCCGCCATGTATTCCAATTCCAACGACCTGTTCTTCGCCCCGGAGAATCCGGGCATCCAGCTCTTCAACGATTCGGGAGTACCTTATACCGGCATCATTGCCGATGCCGTGAAACTCTGGGACAACGGAACCCGCGTAAACGAACAGCCCGGCCCCGATGTCAATCATCCGGGCGTAGCCCAGGCCGGCGTGGTAACCGAAGTGAAGGGCACGGACTCCGAAGGACACAACTATCTGGCCGCATCGAGCCTGCTCCAGGTGAGCCTGACCTTCGATGCCGCACAGTCGCTGTTCACCTGTACGATCTCCAATATTTCTGCCGGCACGGCGAATGAGACCCCGTTCTCGGGCGGTGTATTCGTCGTATCGAACCTGCTCGACGGCGACCTGGTGATGGACAAACCGTTCTTCAGCGTCGACCAGAAATCAGGCGTGGAGCTGACCAAGCTGGCCGAAGCAGGCAATGTCGACCCCCTCAAATCGCTTGTCGCCGACCAAACGGGAATCATCACCACGCTGCACGGCGCCATCGTAGTGGTTTACGCGGGCAACACCAACCCGATCTACCAGTTGGGACAGAAAGATGCGCAGCTGGGTCTTGCAGCGCTCGCACAGCGCGGCGATCCGGCGCAGCTGAAAGCTTCGCTCGAAAAAGTCCCGCAGGTACGCAAGATCTACACGCTTACGGACACCGTCCTGCCGGGCAAGAGCATGGAATGCACCTATGAGGCTGCGGCCAACGAAAAAGTGGCGTTCGCAACGATGTTCGGTTATTCCAACGACTGGTTCTTTGCAAACGGCCCCGAACTCAATGCCCTGACCAAAGGCGAGGTGACGAGCAAGACCGTCCTGCTTGACGACGGCACGGCCGTAAGCCAGTATCCCGGAGCCGGCAACGCCCAGTTCGTATTCGGCGGCACCCGGATGCCCGAGGACAAAGCCATCAGCGCTGTGGGCGACACCTTCCCGGTTCCCGCCGTGGAAGGGATCGTCAAGATAACGATCTATTAAAGGATCGTCTTAAGTGTCAATTACAACCGGAGCAGTTCCCTGCTCCGGTTTTTAAACCAGCAAAACCATGTCGAACAATCAACCGCAAGAAGGCAACGCCACTGTTGCCGTAGAAAAAAAGACGTCCAAAATTCCCTCGATGGTCTATCTGTGTGCCGGGCTGAGCGCATTGGCAGCCTCCGCCTGCATGATGTGCCGCGGCCGGAAATCCACCGCGCTGCTGGTCGGACAGTGGGCCGCCCCGCTGCTGATCATGGGGCTTTACAACAAGCTCGTCAAGACCGAAGGGCACGACGGATCGGCCACCAAATCACCTATTAAACCGAATCATTAAAAATTACTATTATGAATAAGAATGACAACATGTACGGCGAGAGCCGTGAGCAGGAAAACGAAATGCAGAACAATCCCAGAACCAACGCCAACACGAACGATCTGGACAGCCGGAGCAACAGCGGCGACAACAGCGGCATGCACGCCGGCGGTAGCCAAGGGAGTTCCTACCAGCGGCAGCAGCCGGAGAATTCGTCGCAATACGGCTCCAAGACGGGTTCGTACTGGGAAGAGAAAGGTTCCGACAGGGAACAGAGCGCCGAAAACCGGATGAACGGACAAAATCCGGACAAAAGGCACTAATTACGCCGGCAATGCGGCCGGCCGCAACGGGACGTCCGCAGAAGGCCCGTCCCCGGGAAATACGACCGGGAGTGGAGGCCTCTGCGACGAACCTCCCGGGGAAACCCGGCCTCCGGCATGTTCAACTTAAAACAACGAATCTATGTTTTACCACTCCAAAGAACTCCAGTTCAAAGCGCGGGTATCGAAACCCGATCCCCGCTTCGCACGGCTGCTGCTCGAACAATTCGGCGGCGGCAACGGCGAGCTGAAAGCTGCGATGCAGTATTTCGTGCAGGCCTTCGCCTGCCATAACCCCTATCCGGACAAGTACGATATGCTGATGGATATCGCCACCGAGGAGCTGGGACACCTCGAAATCGTCGGGGCCACGATCCAGATGCTCCTCGCAGGCGTAAACGGCAACCTCAAAGATGCGGCCGAGCGAAACGACGTCTTCGGCGAAGGCATTTCGAAGGACGACTTCATCCATTCGGCCTTTTCGGTCAACCCGCAGTTCGGCGTGCTGACGGGCGGCGGGCCACGCCTCACCGACAGCAACGGCGTCCCCTGGCAAGGCTCCTATGTCAATGCCAACAGCGACCTGACGGTCGACCTGCGCTCGGACATCGCCGCCGAATCGCGTGCCAAGATCGTCTACGAATACCTGATGCAGTTCACCGACGACAAGGACGTGCTCGCGACACTCAATTTCCTGATGACACGCGAAGTGGCGCATTTCCAGCAGTTCGAGGCGGCACTGGACACCATCCAGCCCAATTTCCCGCCCGGTGTGCTGCAAAGCGACCCCCGCTACAGCAATATCTACTCCAACCACTCGATGGGCGAGGATGCCCGCGGGCCGTGGAACGAAGGCGAAAGCATCGGCCTGGGCGAAGAGTGGCTGTATGTCGAAAATCCGCGCCAGCAGGTACTCGAAACCGACGGGCTCACCGAACTCGAACCGCAGGGCACACCCCGCACGGAGGCTTCGGTGCGCAGCGCGGACAAGAAGCTCAGCAAGCAGCGCAGCAGCGAAATCCGCAAGGCTACGCCGGAGAAAAACCTCCAGTGGAGCCAGTACGATTCGCAGGACACGAAAGCGCCCCGGCGCCAGCCGGTCGGACAGGATTGACGCCACCGCCGGCTTGCAGGTCAGAACGCCCCGGGGAAATTCCGGGGCGTTCATCCTGTTTAGCATGTACTTTGCAACGAAAACGCGTAAATATTAAACATATATCGGCTTTATGAAAAACGGAGTAATGATGCAGTATTTCGAATGGAATCTGCCCAACGACGGTAAATTATGGGTGCACCTGAAAGAGGATGCCAAACACCTGCACGACATCGGCATCACGTCGGTCTGGATACCGCCGGCTTACAAGGCCGACGAACAACAGGACGAGGGATACGCCGTATACGACCTCTACGACTTGGGGGAGTTCGACCAGAAAGGCACCGTCCGCACCAAGTACGGCACGCGGCACGAACTGGAAGAAGCGGTCGCGGCGCTCCACGAGAACGGGATAGCCGTCTACCTCGACACGGTGATGAATCAGAAGACCGGCGCCGACTATACCGAGAAGTTCATGGCCTGCGAGGTCGATCCCGAGAACCGCGAGCAAGTGATCGGCGCACCCGTCGAAGTCGAAGGATGGACGGGTTATTCCTTTCCGGGGCGCGGCGACAAATATTCTCCCTTCAAATGGCACTGGTACCACTTCTCGGGAACCGACCAGGTTTACGAGACCGGCAAACGGGCCATCTACCTCATCCAGGGCGAAGGCAAGAAGTGGAGCGAAGGCGTCGACGGCGAGAACGGGAACTACGATTTCCTGATCTTCAACGACGTGGACTTCGACCATCCCGAGGTGGTCGAAGAAATGAAACGCTGGGGCGTATGGATCGCCCAAACGCTCGACGCGGACGGCATGCGCCTCGACGCGCTCAAACACATCAAGAATGCCTTCATCGCCGACTTCATGCACAACGTCCGGGCTTCGCGGGGCAAAGAGTTCTACGCCGTCGGTGAGTACTGGAGCGGCGATTTCGAGTCGCTGGAGGCCTACCTCGACGCCGTAGACCACCAGATCGACCTGTTCGACGCGCCGCTTCACTTCAAACTTTTCACGGCATCGCAGCAGGGCCGCGACTTCGACATGCGGACGCTGCTCGACGACACGCTCGTGCAGAAATACCCCACGCTGGCCGTGACGTTCGTGGACAACCACGACTCGCAGCGCGGCAGCTCGCTCGAATCGCAGGTCAAATCGTGGTTCAAACCGCTGGCGTACGGACTGATCCTGCTGATGAAAGAGGGGTACCCCTGCGTCTTCTACGGCGATTATTACAGCATGAAAGGCGAAGGGTCGCCCCACCGTCCCATCCTCGATATTCTGCTCGATGCACGTCGCTCCCGCGCCTTCGGCGAACAGACGGATTATTTCGACCATCCCAATACGGTAGGTTTCACCCGCTCGGGCGACGCACAACATCCGGATTCCGGCCTGGCACTGCTCCTTTCCAACGGCGAGGACGGCGAAAAAGTGATGTCCGTAGGCGTAATGCATGCCAACGAAACGTGGCATGAGATCACCGGAAGCTACGACGACGAACTGACCATCGGCGACGACGGGAAGGCCCTTTTCAAAGTACACGGAGGCAAATTAGCCGTTTGGGTACGAAAAAAGGATTGATTCGCATAGCATTTCCCGGCTGAGCATCATCCACTTCGGGCTCCGGTAAATATTCCGTAAATATTCGGTATCTATTTTGTGTTGTCAGCTATACCGTACATCCCGGCGGGGAGATGCGGTACAGGCTGGCTTTCAACCGCATGGCTTCGGCCCTTCGGCTGGCGGGCAGCATTTATGTCTCACTTAATTCTTTAAAAGTCATGAAAGAGTCTAACAACAAAACCTCCGGCCATACACAGTCCGGACAAAGTAAATCGGCGGAAAAGTCGTCGCGTACGACCACTTCGCGCACCAGCTCGGCGAGCCGGGGAACCGCAAGCAGCCAGTCGTCCGGTTCAGGGCGTACTTCGCGCAGCAACAATCCCGAAGGCCATAACCAGTACACGAAAAAATCGCAGGACAATCGTTAACAACGCAATTTGTTTTCGATAGTGTGTCGCAAGGGACTGCCTAACAAGTTTAGACAGTCCCGTTTTCATTTTCCACGATGATATGCCTGCCGATGGCGGCCAACGGAAACCGGCTGAATGCGATAACCTCCTGCTGGTTCGGCCGGCTGCGGGCAAACCGCCGCGTTGCACCCGCCCCGGAACCGGGCGCTTGCCCCCTGAAGGAAAAACGGCAATTTTTGGTAAAATCTGAAAATAATTATTACCTTTGCGAACCGAAAGGAGAGGTGCAGGAGTGGTTGAACTGGCCCGCCTGGAAAGCGAGTAAACCCCTAAAGGGTTTCAGGGGTTCGAATCCCCTCCTCTCCGCAGGATGATCCGCCTGACCGCAGGATCGACAGACAAAGACCGACCGGCAAGTCTGTGCTTTTATAAAATCGCCTCTATTACAGATGATAGAAATCTGTAATAGAGGCGATTTTTCATTTCAGACCTGTCAGACTACCGATCCGTCCGACGTCGTTCCCGCACAAAACACATACGGCAGCCTGAAATGAACAGAAAACCCTCCGTTCCAAACGAACGGATAAACAATATATTAGCATCGCAAACAAAAACATCCATTATCTACCTAAATTCAGTTTATTATGAAAAAACTATTTCTTTGTTTCGCACTGGTGGGAATGGCATCGACACTATGTGCACAAGAACGCGGCGACATGCTCGTTTCCGGATCGCTTTCGTGGAGTTCGTCCAGTACGAAGACCACCGTTATCAAACAAGACGGCGACAACAAAGTATCCAATCGGGACTTCTCGCTCGCCCTGAACGTCGGCGCGACGATCGCATTCAATTACTATTTCTGATACGTACGACAACAGCCGGATGTTTGGCCCCATCCCCTGCCGCCCCCGGAAGCGGCAGGGGAATAATTCCGGGCCGAAGCTCCGAAACAATGTAACAATTTATCGTAAATAGAAAACCCAACGACTCAAACACCCGGGAAATCATAAACAAACGGAACCGATGAAACTAATCAATATTGCCAGATCCATATTGGTAATCGGATACGTCATGCTTGTATCGTGCAGCAGCGACGAAGGTAGAGAAAGCGGCAATGGGCCGCAGGCAACCGGCCATGAACTCGAACGGCAACTCCTGGACACACATTGGAAACTGGCCAGGGAAACCAAAGTAGAAGACGGCACTGAAAAGGTTCTGAATAACCCCTACGTATTGAATACAATAACATTTTCGGGCGCAACCGACCGCGCATGGCACTACCTGTACCTGAACAACACCCATTCAGGCTGGTGGTGGATCGACGGGGAAATGATCCGTTGCCAATGGGACACGGGAGACCCCAAGACGAACGGAGCATACAGCACGGCCTTCGGCTTCGGACACAGCCGCATCGGAAAAATGACGGACTCGGAACTGATAATGATAGCCGACTACGACACGTATAGCAACTATTTCTATTATGTGTCAACTTCCGGAAGCGGATCGGATCCGGGCTCCCCGGCAGAAAAGCCCGATATCGGGTTTTACGATTTTACGGCGACCAAAACCTCGGTAACCGTAACCTATAAGATTTACAACAAGGATGAAGCGAAGGTTTCGGACGCCAAGATATATTACGGCACCACATCCGATCCGACGAGGGGCAAAAGCGCCACCGTAACCGGCAGCCTCATCAAAGCGACGATCAGCGGCCTGAAAGCCGGGACGACCTATTATGTAAAGTGCCAGGCGACGGGTGCCAGCGGTACGACGACGAGCGAAACGAGCCGGGTCATAACAGCCTATTAGAAGATGGAAACCAACATTGCCGGCCAGGCAATCCTCGACAACTATATCATAAAAAAGGAATTGGCAACGACTAACGGTCGTTGCCAATTCCTTTTCTGTGCACTCTGCTCCATCCTGAAATCCAGCCCCGCGGCGGTCAGCGGATGAAATGCGTCCACTCCCGTTCTTCGGGCTCCGGGGCCAGACGGGGGCCGACACCGGCCTTCAGCAGTTGCGCCATGTTCCTCGCCAGCACCCGCATCGTCTGCAAGCCTTCGGCATCTTCGTGCGCCTCGCCCGGCACCCGTCCGTGCACGCTGTTCCAATATTGCGACGACACGACGGGCATATTCGAAATCGTAAAATACTTGTTCAGGCGATCGAACGTCGCACTCGCCCCGCCACGGCGACAGACAGCCACGGCTGCGGCAGGCTTGTAGGCCAGATCGCGGCCGCACGAATAAAACACGCGGTCGAGCAGCGCGCAAAGCGAACCGTTCGGCCCGGCATAATAGACCGGCGAGCCGACCACAAGGCCGTCGGCCTCGGCAAGCTTCTCCCGCACGGCGGTATACACGGCATCGGAAAAGACGCAATGCCCCAGTTCCGCACATTTCCCGCAGGCGATACAACCCTGCATGGCCCTCGTCCCGATGTGGACGATCTCCGTCCCAATGCCTTGGGCTTCGAGCGTCCGGGCAACCTCGGACAAGGCGATAAAAGTGTTCCCCTCCCTGTGGGGGCTGCCGTTTATAAGCAATACTTTCATAGTGGTAATGTTTGTGTCCATGCAAAGATAGTTTTTTTGGCATAACATACACCGCTGCATGTTCCCTGCCGGACGGGACTCCCCGCCCGGAGTCCGCCCGGCATATCGCACCCTGCGCATCGGGAGAGGGGGGGGGCACCCACAGGCAGCATTCCGCAGCCGGAATGCCCCGGGAAAAACAGGGCGGCATCCTGTGCCGCCCTGTCCGTTGCCCTAATCCTGAAAAGAGGCCCGGTCGAGCCAGTCGAGGCGCGCCGTCAGCCACTCCTTCATCGCCCGAACCTCCTGCCGGAACGCGGTTTTCACCTCGCTGTCCGCCGCTCCCTCCGGTTTCAGGTTATGCCACAGCCGGTTATCTTCGACGACCGAAGCCTCGGCATAGGCGGCCTCGCCGTCCACCTGCGCCAGGATGACGGCGAGGTTGGACTTGAAATAGCCGATGCGTTCCTTGACTTTCCGCACGAAGGCCGGATCCTGCAGCATCCGCTCGAACCACGGCGATTCGCGGTTCCAGTACCCTTCGGGGCCGCGCCCGTCCGTACCGTTCCACTTCGTATTGCCCATGCAGATGTCGAAATCCCAGATCGGCCCCATGTTCAGCTTCCCGCCGGGCGCGATATTCATATAGCAGCTCGTATAGAGCGACGCGTCGTTGGTCTTGGTGATCTCGCTGATCACGTACCAGTCCACATACGTATCGACGTTCAGGTACTTGGCATACCCCGTTTCGGGATCGGCGAAATCCGCACCATAGAGGGCATTCTCCGCTTCGTTGACGTAATTCCTGATCCATTCGTATTGCGGGCTCCCGGGCTCCACGTCGGGGTCTTTGATATTCATCAGGATACGCTCCGTGCGGAAATAAACGTCGTCCGGATCCAGGCGGTCGAGCTGGTCGGCCTCGAGCAGGTATCCCTCGTCGGTCACGTTCACCCGGTCTTCGGAGATCTTCATGTGCTCGCAAAGCTGGTAGGTGCCGTTGTAACGGTCATTGAGGAAAACATCGACGAAATGGGTGGTCGGCGTAAACTCCAGACAGCTCAGGCGGCCGATCGCATAGGCCGTCGCATTGCGTATCCCGCAGGCGTTGTCCATATAGTTGGCCAGCAGCACCACGACTTGTCCTTGGGTTCGCCCAACAGGGACTGTTTCTTGCCGAACTTCAGCCGGTAAGGTTTCTTCGGCATGCCCCACGTACTGTTCCCGCGCCCTTTGATATTGACATCGCCCCTGAAAACACCCGACGGACGGAGCCCGTTGTTATCCACGACTTTAAGCGACGCGGCCACATATTCCTCCTTCGAGACGACCGGTATTCCGCCGGTGTCGATATAAACCACGGGCAGCCCCGTGAAGCTGACCAGGCTGACCCTGTATTCCCGCTCCTCGCCGCCTTTGTTCCTGACCGTCAGCACGACCGGGCCCGAAAAATCCACCTCGGTTTCTCCGCTGGCGATCTCCTGCGACCCCATATAAACCCCCTCGCCTTCGAATTCGAACTCGGGGACGAGCACCTTGTTCTCCACCACGAATGAAGTCCTGCCGGAAATAATGCCGTCACCGACCTCCAGCACCACATCCTGCGGCAATTTCGCCGCATTCGCCGCCGTCCGGAACCGGAACGACTTGATGACGGGCGAGAGTTCTTCCGCGGCCCCCTGCGTCACCGTAACGGTTTTCACCGTCCCGTCCGCCCCCGTCAACGTAATCAGTGCCTCACGGCCCTCGAGGGAGTTGTTGCCATCCACGCCGACCTTAAAGGTCTTTCCCTCGCACGGCTCGTTCAGGACATCCGCGCCCAGCACGTAACACCACTCGGCACTGACCCGGAGGCGCCATTGCTGCGGGCAGGAAACCACCAGGTCGAGGGTCGATTTCCCGGCCGGGAAATCGAGGGTTTCCGTAGATAACCGTATTCCGGGAGCGGGGTCGTCGCCCTCTCCGCACGCCTGCAGGGCAAAGAACACCGCCAGCGCGGCAACGATGCCGATCAGTTTTTTCATAATTCTAAATTTGAGATTAAGTCGAGGCACAATTGAAACCCGTAAAAATCAAAACTACACAAATATAACCATAATTATGAAAAAACGCGGCACATGTCAGAAATAATAAACAAGCCGCAACTGCCTGTCGTCAGAAGCGGCTGCAAGGCACCGCCACCCCTTCGCAGGATTCCGGCCGGGCCGGGAAAACCGGGCACAAAAAAAGGGGATTCTTTCTGAACTGCACCCCAAAAGTTGGAC
>NZ_DCKA01000005.1:0-103501 GCF_002320215.1 Alistipes sp. UBA1686 | reverse complement strand
TCCATAGAGTAGCCCTTTCATCGCATCGCGATGAAAGGGCTACTCTATGGACTCCATGCGGCGGTGCGGACATGCACGGGGCATGTCCCTACGGAGTTTTTGTTTATCCAGCATATCACTCCCCTCCCTTCGGGGGAGGGGTTGGGGGAGAGGCTTTGTGGGCATGGCTATCTCTTCTCCCCACCCTGAAACGATAAACCGCCGGACGCTCAGGGGAAATAGGAATGACCTGAGCTATCCGGCGGATACTACCTATTGAGTCAAACAATGCTCGTTATCTCACTACAATCTTTTTACCTTGGTGAATATAGATTCCCGGAGTGGGTCGATAGGTCTTGACTCCGGTCATGCTGTAATAGGCCTCACGGTCTATGGCGGAATGCTGCTGTATCTTGCTGATGCCCGTGGTGGGGTCGTCGATGACATAATTGAAATACTTGGCCGACGAGGTGGATACCACGCTTGTGGGCAACTGAAGGTAGGCCTTGCTGCCGACGATGGTGCGTGAGGCGGAGATGGCCGCAAACTGATAGGACGAGTTGTTGGCCACCAGCACGAGGTTGGTATAGATGCCGTCGGTGGCCTCGACAGTGGTGTCGGTGGTCACGCCCTTCAGATAGTTGCGATAGCCGGCTTCCATGGTCTGCACGGGCACCGTGTAGGCTGTGCCTGCCGTACCCATGAGCATCAGTCCGGTGCCTGCAGGAACATAGTCGACCTGCGTGAGCACGATGTCTATGACACCATCGATGAGGCGATAGCCTGAGGCGATGTAGGCGCTCAGGCCTTGCACATGGGTGAAATCGAGGTCGTAGGCACTGCAGTAGGTGGCTACAGATGTGCCGAGGTTGATGGTCTGCGAGGTCACCGTGGTAGTATCGCTGTCGGTCGAAGTGGTGTCTACCGTCAGCACCTCGTAGCCCGTGGTGCCGTCGTAGCTGTAGAATGTAGAGCCGGTGATGCCTTTGATGTCGGCGGTCTGCTGTCCTTGGCCGTTGTTGAAGATGATGTTCAGGGGCGAAGCAGTGAATGTCTGGTAGTAATAGGCCATGCCGTTGATGGTGGTCTGGGCAGACATCTGGGTGCCGGGCCATTTGGCATTGAGTGCCACCTCGCTGTCGTCCCATGCGTAGAGGTAGGGAGCGGTAGAGGCTTTCACATAGATGGTGATGCCCGTCGATGGGGTGGGTGTGGGCGTTGGGGTAGCGCTGTCGCCGGGAATCGCCGTGGTGTGGCCCGTCGTGGTGCCGTCTACATAGAGTGAGCTGCCCTCGATGGCGATGCCTGTCTGGTTGGCTCCGGGATACTGCTGGGTGCCGCTGGCCTGTCCGTCGGTGAACATGGCATAGCCGTTGACATAGGCCGTGGGCACTTCCATGTACCACCAGCCCGTCTTGCCGTTGATGCTGAGGCTCGAATCGTAGGTCATGATGGTGCCGGGCCATGCGTTGTTGACCGTAGCGGTATAGAGATAACAGCTCACGCTCGACCAGCTGTTGGGGTTGTTGTAGTAGACATACACCTTGGCGTTGGGGTCTATCTTATAATAGGTGGCGCTACCGGTGACCTCGGTGCCATCGCTTGCGGTGGCTCCCCAGTTCACCACGATGGTGTCGCCGTAGGCAGCGTCGGTGCCAATGGTGAATGTGGCCGTAGAGGTGAAGGTGGTCTTGGTGCCTGTGCCCACCTGATACCATCCGGCAGTGGCATTGCTGAGCGTGGCTGTGAGCGAGAGACTTTCGGCCTTGAAGATGCCACCGTCCTGGCTGAGGGTTACCGATGGAGTGGTCGCCACATCGTTGTAGAGCACCGCGATGCCCGTGCTGTTGGTGGTTCCGCTAATTGTCGACGCGGTGATGGTGAAGGTATTGCCCGACACGCGGTCGGTGTAGGTACCCGGAGTGGCATATGCTCCGCCATTGGCAACGCTCACCGAGCCGCTGCCTGCGAAGTTGACCACGATGGCGCCACCATCCTTGCGCGAGATGGAGGCCACGCTGCCGCTGGCCGTGTAGTAGTCGGCCTTGCCGTTCATGGCATTGTGAAACTTGTTCACCTCGGCCACGCTGGAGGAGGTGTAGTGGGTGCTGCCCATCACTCCGGCCTGTGCGGCTGCGCCCGAAGAGCTGGTGGGGCGCGAGAAATAGAGTGCCGGAATGCTGTTGTGGCTGGCTGCCACGGCATAGGCGCGGTCTACCACCTCTTGGCTCACGCCGTCGCTCATGCCGCCAGAATTGCAGTAGGTGTCGTGGCTCTCGCCCCAATACACCAGATGGGAGGTGTTGTAGGTGAAGGCATAGTTGCCGCCTCCGCTGGTGGAAGCCTGTCCGTTCTTGGCCGACCCGAGCACGTTGTTGGTGCCGTAGGGGCTATCGGTGACGCTCATATACTTCAGGTATTCGGGCATCAGGGTGGCGTCGTCGCCTCCAGTGTTGTCGAGGATCTCGCCATAGTTGAACATTGTGGTATCGATGACGGCCGGCCAGAAGTTGTCTCCCTCCGAGGGCAGACCGATATGCTTGGCTGCATCGAAGCGGCATCCGTCCACGCCGATGGCCTTGAGCGCCTGGATATAGGTCTTAAACTTATCCTGCACCCGACTGTCCTCGGTCTTGAGGTCTTTCATTCCAATCTCTCCGTGGGTCACCTGGTAGCGGTCTTGCCAGTTGGAAACGGCGCCGTAGGAGTGGTAGAGGTCGGTGTTCTTCCAGAAATCGGCCACCCAGTCGAGGGTGCCGTCGGTGTGATTGGCCACCACATCGACAATGACCTTGATGCCGAGCTTATGGGCTTCGGTGCAGAGCGAGGCGAGGTCGGTCTCCGTGCCCAGCGTGTTGGCCCCAATCTGGGTATCGCGTGGTCTATAGAGTGTGCTCCAGCTGGTGGTGCCCGTGTAGTTGGTCTGGGCGGGAGAGGTCTGTACGGCCGTGAATCCTGCAGCCGCGATGTTAGACAGGTTGGCGGTGATGTCGCTATATTTCCAGTCGAAGCAGTGGAGAATCACTCCCTGCTGTATCTTTTCGGGAAGCCTGTAGGCATTGTCGGCGCACGCCGGATGCAAGGCCGTGATGGCGAAGACAAGCATCAGTGCCCGGTATGTCAGTTGTTTTAGAATAGTCTTACACATGTCGTTTGAAGGGTCAGGTATAGTAAATTGCATAGGGAAAAGGGGTGTTTCCCTGTTGTCTGGAGTTACCGTTTATTCGGCCCAAACGTTATAGGAGGAGGAACTCTTGGCCAAAGCGGGCTGATCATCGGTGGCAGGGGTGGTCGAAACACCAACGGTTGTGGATTCGCCAACTTCCATACCTGATGTGCCAGATAAGGTAGAGGCTGCCATAAACGCTTCGCCCTCCATAGACTTATATTTGATACTGGGGCAAACATACACTCTCTTAGATACTGAAAACATGACTTTTTAAATTAAAATAGTTATTAATAAAAGGTTGATTCTAATTATTTGAAGATATACTTCTTGCCGTTTTTGATATACACTCCCTTGGCGGGCTGGGCCACTCGGACGCCCGAAAGCGAATAGTAGGCATCGTCGCTGGCATTAGCCGACAGTTCGTTGATGCCCGTGGCGGTGTCTTCGACAAACGAGATGTATTTGGCTCCAGCCGGTACGATGGATGTGGGCAACTGCAGATAGGCCTTGCCTGCCTGCATGGTGCGGCTGGATGAGAGGTAGCCAAACTGATAGTTGCTGCTGTTGTTGACCAGCACGAAGTTGGTGTAGCTGCCGTCGGTAGCGCTGATGGTCTGGTCGGTGGTGCAGGCCACGAGATAGTTCTGATAGCCGGCGGTGTTGCAGCCATAGGGAATCTTATAGGTCGTGCCTGCGGCTCCTGCAAGCAGAAGTCCAGTTCCTGCAGGCACGTCGGTCACCTTGGTGAGCAGCATCGAGAGGTTACCGTCCACGCGATAGTAGCCCGAGATGACATAAGCCTTGAGTCCCGACACGTTGGCAAAGCTCACGTCGCGGCTGCTGCTGAACGTAGCCCAGGGCGTAGAGAGCGCGAGCGAAAGGGAGTCGTCGGTCACTGGACTGGGCGTGGGCAGGATGCTGTAGCCCGTTGTACCATCCCATGAGAAGTAGGTGTCGGCCGTGATGCCGGTGATGTCGGCGGTTTGGGCAGAGCCGTTGTTGAAGATTACGTTGAGAGTCTCCACGTTGGAGAAGGACTGCATATAGTAAGTGTCGGTGCCGATGGTCGTGGTTTGAGTCATGGTGGTGCCGGGCCAGCCTCCGTTGAGCACGTTTGTGGTGCCATTGGTCACATTCCATGCATAGAGTTTGGGGGCGGTAGACGACTTCACATAGATGGTGATGGTGGCATTGGGGTCTACTTTCTTGTAGGTCTCAGAGCCGGTGTGCTCCACGCCGTCGGCGCCGGTGGCGCCCCAGTTCACGGTCACTTCGTCGTTGTAGGCCATGTTGGCACCGATGGTGAAGGTGCCCGTCTGACTGATATTCACCTTGGCGCCACTGCCCACCTGATACCATCCACTCACGGCCGAGGCGTTGAGTGTGGCGGTAATGTCGGTGGTTTCGGTCTTAAACGTGCTTCCTGCGGGCGAGAAGGTCACCGCGGCGTCTTTCACTGCGTCGTCAGGCGTGATGTAAGAGGTGGTTCCAGCCTCCTGGTTGCCGTCGTAGGAGACGAGCGAAGCCTTGCTCGACGAGCTGCTGCCATAGAGGAATTTGCCGTCCTCGCCTATCTTGCCGGGGCCGTTGAGCACGTAGACGCGCAGGTTGCCTTGGCCCGAGAAGCCGTCGGTGGTGAGGGTTCCGTTGCTCACATTGATGGTGTTTCCGGTGATACAATCGGTGTAAGTGCCGTTGAGCACGCCCGTGAAGGTGGCACCTGCGTTCAATGCCACGAGGGCATAGCTGTCTATGCTGCCGCTGGTGTAGCGGCGTTTGAAGGCGTAACCGCCGTTGGACGAGCATCCATCCCAGCTATACTGGCCCTTGCGGAGGGCGGGCACGGCCTTGCGAATGAGGTTGAGACGGCGGATATGCTGCGCCAGATCTTGATTGAGCGTGGCGGCCACGTTGCCCGATGCGGTGTATTGGCCGAAATCGGTGGCACTCACGTCGCCCGTGATGTAGCCACCATAGTAGGCGCGTCCGGTCTCCTTCAGCGCGCCATTGGGGCCGTTGTCGATGACCTTTCCGGCACGAAACTCAATCTCGGAGCCATAGTAGATGCAGGGAATGCCGCGGAAGGTGAACATCAGACTGAGGTTCTCGGCCCACTGTGAGGTGCCACCGCTGAAGCGGATGTTGTCGCTCGGCTGCGGTCCGTAGTCGTGAGAGTCTACATAAACCACGTTCCAGCTGGCGTCGTTATAGAGGTTGTCGCCGCTCTTGGCGATACCCACTGCACTGCCTGCACTGGTGAAATTGTAGTGCATGGGGAAGTCGATGACGTTGAATCCCGAGGCATTGCTGTAGTCGGGGGTATGGTAGGTGTTGCCGTTGAGGAAGGCATTGCTCGACTGGAAGTCGGCCGTGTTAGACGAACTGTAGTCGGCATACTCGGCTTCGCAGGCCGCCATGTTGGTGTTGGTGAAGTTGGTGCCTTCGGAAATCGGGTATTCCTTGCCCACCCACTCGGTGGTATCCTCGCTCCATGCGTACTTTGACGGACTGGTCCAGGTATAGAAGAAGGGCGAGAGGGCGTCTTGCTCGCGATAGATCACGCCACCATAGCGGGCACAAACCTCGCCAAACATATAGAACGGCGCACCGTTGAGTCGCTTCGAGGCATACTGCTCGCCGAGCTTCTGGAATGCGGGGATGAAGGCATGATTGAACGTTAGGCGGGCAATGTGGCCGGAAGTGTCGATGCGGAAGCCGTCGACGCCCATCTTGATAAACTCTCCGTAGCATTTCACGAGGTAGTTGTACACGATGGGATTCTCCGTGTTGAGGTCCACACAGTCGCCTGCAATCTGTGCCCACCAGCGCGTCTCGTTGTCCCAGTTGAAGTTTCCGAAGTGGTGCCAATAGTTGTTTTTGTCGTGGTTCACGCCGTCGGTGTTCTTCATCATGGCCAGTCGGCGGGCATACTGACTGCCCGAAGCCAGCGAGGCATAGTCGGAACCGAGGATGCTGGTGTTGGGTTGCATGCAGGCGTCGATGCTTGCCTGGTTGAGGATGTTGGTGCTGCGGGTGAACTCCGGGCACAGGTTGGCCTCGCCGAAGTTGCCGGTATGGTTGAGCACGATGTCGAGAATGATCTTGATTCCCTTCTCGTGGGCCTTGTCGATGAGCGTCTGGAAGTTCACGTCCTGGCTCTCATAGCGGGTGTCCACCTTACTGAAGTCCATGGCGTGATAACCATGATAGTCGTAGCCGGAGGCGTTTTGCACCACCGGTGTAATCCAGATGGCAGTGAATCCGAGTGCTTTGATATAGTCGAGTTTGTCTATCACACCCTTGAAATCGCCGCGCCAGCATGGGTCTCCGGTGCTGATTTGGGCTGTTTGGTTATCCCAACACAGCACATTGTTGCTCGGATCGCCGTCGTAGAAGCGCGTGGTGATCATGAAATAGATGGTTTCGTCGCGGAAATCCGTACGTCCACCGGTGAAATTGTCTACATAGCTGCTCGCACCATACATGGATATGACGCATTGAAGGAGCACTAATAGTCCCAGAATTCTTGTTCTCATAAGGATGGTTTTTAGGCTTAATGATATCGGAGTCGGTCATAGATATAGGACAGAAAAGTAGGTGATTCTGTCGAATAAATATTTACAACGTAAATTTTCTCGTAGGTTCCTAATTGCAAAATTAATTTAATGCTATCTATAAATAATTGCAGTTTGGAATAAAAATGCCGTTTTTTGTGTACAAACGATTGCGCAAACAGGCCTCTGCGCAATGCGTTGAGCAGTGCGAAAACGTGGGATTAGAATAAAAACGGAACAAAAATGTTTACAGAATTATCTATTATATATAAGGTAATTATATAATAATGTCTGAACAGAAAAATGGTCTTCGCGGTGGCGAAAAGGAAAAAATCGAGTCCCTTGGGGTAAATCTGATTCCGGCGTGCGGTGAGCCTTGTTGCACGGAATCATGTTTAACCCAATGGGCTGGATTGGAAAAGGGAAGGTTCCAGCGGCTTTCCGCCTGAATCGAAGAGTGGGGGAAGCGCGAGGGAACGATGGTTTTATGGCCTACAACTTCTCTCCGTAGCAGAGGTCGCCGGCATCGCCGAAGCCCGGAACGATATATTTGAACTCGTTCATTCCCGGGTCGATGGCAGCGCACCAGATAGTAGTCTTGTCTTCGGGGAAGGTTTTTTTGATGTGCTCTATGCCCTCGGGCGAGGCAATGACGCAGGCCACGTGGATGCGCTTGGGCGTTCCCTTGGTGAGAAAAGCCTTGTAGCCCAGTTCCATGCTGCCTCCGGTGGCGAGCATCGGGTCTACAATGATGAGGTTCTTGTTCTCGATACTCGGCGTAGCGAGGTATTCCACATGGATGCCCACCTGGTGATGCGCGTCGTCTACATACTCGCGATAGGCACTCACAAAGGCGTTTCCGGCGTGGTCGAAGATGTTGAGGAATCCATTGTGGAACGGCAGTCCGGCGCGGAAGATGGTGGCAATCACAATCTTGTCGGTAGGCACGTTCACGGTCGACACACCCAGCGGTGTCTCCACCTCCTTGGCTTCATAATTAAAGGTCTTCGAAATCTCGAAGGCCTCAAACTCGCCTATGCGCATGATGTTGTTGCGAAACAGCAACCGATTCTTCTGATACACCTTGTCTCGCATCTCAGCCATATACTGGTTGATGATGGAATTGTGCTCGCTGAAGTTGATAATTTCCATATATCTTTAACAGAATGTATTTTTCATCATGCAAAAGTAGGAAAAAGTTCTAATTTTTGCAAAGTCTAATTTACAAATATATCGGAGTGCGATTAGATTTTAATTTCTTTAACCTAAAAAGGATTTAGCAATAGGAAAAAACAAGTGTAAACCTTGTTCACCTACACACTTTTTGCTAACTTTGTGGCCATTAAGTAAGGATATATATCACTTTTCACAACTTAAATACATTTTACAAAATGGCAAAGTTTGACAAATCAGTACTGGAAAAGTACGGTATCACAGGTACTACAGAAGTAGTTTACAACCCTTCTTATGAGGTGTTGTTCGAGGAGGAGACCAAAGCTGGTCTCGAAGGTTTCGAAAAAGGTCAGGTAACAGAACTGGGTGCAGTTAACGTAATGACTGGTATCTATACTGGCCGCTCTCCTAAGGATAAGTTCATCGTTGACGATGAGAACTCTCACGATACTGTATGGTGGACATCAGACGAATATAAGAACGACAACAAGAAGGCTTCTAAAGAGGCTTGGGCCGTGGTAAACCAGCTGGCCAAGAAGGAGCTTTCCAACAAGCGCCTGTTCGTTGTTGACGGCTTCTGCGGCGCCAACAAGGATACTCGCATGAAGATTCGCTTCATCGTAGAGGTGGCTTGGCAGGCTCATTTCGTGACAAACATGTTCATCAAGCCCGTAAACCAGGAAGAACTCGACCAGGAGCCCGACTTCATTGTGTACAATGCTTCTAAGGCTAAGGTAGAGAACTATGCTGAGCTCGGTCTGAACTCTGAGACAGCCGTTGTCTTCAACGTGACTACCAAGGAGCAGGTTATCCTGAACACATGGTACGGCGGCGAGATGAAGAAGGGTATGTTCTCCTACATGAACTACCTGCTTCCGCTCAAGGGCATGGCTTCGATGCACTGCTCGGCCAACACCAATGCCAAGGGCGAGACCGCTATCTTCTTCGGCCTGTCGGGCACCGGCAAGACCACGCTTTCGACCGACCCGAAGCGTCAGCTGATCGGCGACGACGAGCACGGCTGGGACGACGACGGCGTATTCAACTTCGAGGGTGGCTGCTACGCCAAGGTCATCAACCTCTCGCAGGAGAACGAGCCCGACATCTGGAACGCCATCCGCCGCAACGCGCTGCTGGAGAACGTGACGGTAGACAAGAAGGGCAAGATCGACTATGCCGACAAGTCGGTAACCGAGAACACCCGCGTTTCGTACCCGATCTTCCACATCGAGAATATCGTGAAACCCGTATCGAAAGCCCCGGCTGCCAAGAAGGTGATCTTCCTTTCGGCCGACGCATTCGGCGTGCTGCCCCCGGTTTCGATCCTCAATGCCGAGCAGACCAAATACTATTTCCTGTCGGGCTTCACCGCCAAGCTGGCGGGTACCGAGCGCGGTATCACCGAGCCGACCCCGACTTTCTCGGCTTGCTTCGGCGCGGCATTCCTTTCGCTGCACCCCACCAAGTACGGTGAGGAACTGGTGAAGAAGATGAAGAAGGCCGGTGCCAAGGCATACCTGGTGAACACGGGCTGGAACGGTACCGGCAAACGTATCTCGATCAAGGATACGCGCGGTATTATCGACGCCATCCTCGACGGTTCGATCGACAAGGCTCCGACCAAGACGCTGCCTATCTTCGACTTCACGATCCCGACGGAGCTGCCGGGCGTAGATACCAAGATCCTCGACCCGCGCGATACCTACAAGAACGCCAAGGATTGGGACGTCAAGGCCGAAGACCTCGCCAACCGCTTCGTGAAGAATTTCGTGAAGTTCACGGGTAACGAAGAGGGTAAGAAGCTCGTAGCCGCCGGCCCGAAAGTGAAATAATCTCTGAATAAAGTTTTGAATGGTAGAACCCCGCGCCGGAAGGTGCGGGGTTCTTTATTTTGCGGCATTGCGTATGCTGCGATGGGAGGGGCTTCCGTATCCTCGGAAGGGCTCGGATCCTGTTTCCCGCGGGGCGGGTTGCTGCCTGCCGCGATTCCGGGTTGCCGCCTGACCGGGGCGGGGTTGTGGCGGGTGTGCCTCGGAAGGATTCGGGGGCAATTTGCTCCGGGTTCAGGTTGACGGGTCGGCCGCTATTTCCGGTTGCCCGTATTCCGGGAGTGCTGCTCCCTTTGGTTCCGGAGTTGCGGACTTTCCGTGCATGGCTGCCTGCCGCAGTCTGCAACTGCTGTTTAGCGCACGTCCGCTGTCCGCTGTTTGTTGCGGGGCGTGAAGATGCGATACCCGATCGAGACGCCGATCTTGTTGGGATACCACTCCGAAGAGCCGTTGAACGGGTCGGGGTGTTCGGGTTGTACGGGGCGGTGGGGGTACATGTCGACCTGGCCGTCGAAACTGTATCCGTTGTAATGGCTGTCCATCCATGCCCAACCCAGGAAAGCGTCGAGCAGCCAGCGTTTCCCGAACTGGTATTCATAACCCACGCAGAGGCCGATCATCATGCCGTATCCTTTGCAGTAACGGTCTTCGAATTTCAGTTTCCACCCTTCGATGTAAGGTTTCGACATGTCGAAGGCCATCATGCCGATATTTGCCCCTAGGTACCAGCCCCGGTTATGCTCCTTGAAATAGCGGCGGTATTCGCCCATGAAGATGGCGAAGAGCATGTGCTTTTCGTTGATCGACTTCCACGGCGAGATGACGATGTCGGTCTGCAAGGTCGATTTGGGCGAGATGGCGAACTCCACGGCGGGATTCACCACGCCCACCAGAGCATAGGGGACATTGAGCTTGACATATCCCTGCGGGGATGCCTGCTGCGTGCAGAACAGCGCGAACAGGAATGCCGGGATGCAAAGCCCGAAGCGGATGTTTTTCATAGGCGGATCGTTACAACGGACAAAGATATGAAAAAATCCGGCCAACATACTGTGCTGGCCGGATTTTAACTATGGGGCGGACGGATTTATACCGTCATGATCTCCTTCTCCTTTTTCTGGAGCGCCTCGTCGAGGGTCTTGGTGAATTTCTCCAGCAATTTCTGGGCCTGTGCTTCGCCGTCCTTCGACTCATCCTCGGGCATACCTTCTTTCTGGGCTTTCTTGAATGCCTCGACCGCGTCGCGGCGGGCATTGCGCAGGCTGATGCGGGCGGTTTCGGCCTCGTTGCGGATTTGTTTCACCAACTCCTTGCGGCGCTCCTCGGTCAGGGGCGGGATCGACAGGCGGATCTGCTCGCCGTTGTTCGAAGGCGTCAGCCCGATGTTCGAGTCGATGATGGCCTTTTCGATCGCACGCAGCATGTTCTTGTCCCACGGCTGGATCAGGATCGTCTTGGCGTCGGGTACGGTGACGCTGGCGGCGCCCGATACGGGCACCTGCGAGCCGAAATAATCGACCATTACGCCGTTCAGGGCATTGGGCGACGCTTTTCCCGCGCGCACGTTCAAAAGTTCCTCTTCGAGGTGGTCGATGGCCTTCTGCATACGTCCGGAGGCATCGTTGAGAATCGTCTTGGTATCCATATTATTCGAGTATTTTTTCGATGGTTTTGATCATTTCGTCGAACTCTTCGGCGTCGTAGCCTACCGTTGCCAGCACGACTTTACCATCGGCGCCGATCAGGAAATTCCGCGGGATGTAATTCGAGGCATAACGGTCGTAAATGGCCTGCGAGGGGTCGAGGCCCATCGGGAACGTATAGCCCGTCTTTTCGCGGAACGCCGCCACGTCTTCCCGCTTTTCGCCGCGCGATATGGGCAGGAATACGAAGTTGCGGCCGGCGAAACGGTCGATGATGTCCTTCTGCACGCGGGTCAGTTCCTGCCGGCAGGGCGGGCACCAGGTGGCCCAAAAGTTCAGTAACACGACTTTGCCTTTGAGTTCTGCGAGGGAGGTTTTTGTGCCGTCGAACATCTCCACGGTGAAGTCGGGGGCTTTGTCGCCCGCCTTGACCAGCGTGGTCGATTCGGTATCCGCCTCGGCTTTGCCGCCGCGGCTGCCGCACGAGGGCAGTAACAGGATTGCGGCGATGATCACTGCGATCAGCGCCAGCATGATCCATAGCTGCTTGTTGCTCTTTTTTGTGGCCATAATCTTATTTTTTTACAAGTGTCCCGATCCTCTCCCCGGCAAGCACCTTGCCGAGGTTGCCCGGCGTGTCCATGTCGAAGACAATGATCTGCAGTCCGTTCTCGCGGCAGAGCGTGAATGCCGTGAGATCCATGACTTTCAGCCGGCGATCGAGCACCTCTTCGAAGCTTATTTCGTCGAATTTGACGGCCGCAGGGTCTTTTTCGGGGTCGGCCGTATATACGCCGTCCACGCGGGTGCCCTTCAGCATCACGTCCGCCTCGATTTCGATGCCGCGCAGCGCCGAAGCCGAGTCGGTCGTGAAATAGGGGTTCGACGTGCCTCCGCCGATGATGACCACATACCCCGCCTCGAGGTATTCGATGGCACGCGCCTTGGAGTAGTATTCGCCGATGGGCTCCATGCGGATCGAGGTCAGGACTTTGGCCTTCACGCCGTTGTCCTCCAGGGCCGATTGCAGGGCCAGCGAGTTGATGATCGTGGCGAGCATGCCCATCTGGTCGCCTTTCACGCGGTCGAAGCCTTTCTTTGCGCCCGTGAGGCCGCGGAAAATGTTGCCGCCGCCGATGACGATGC
Organism: Alistipes sp. UBA1686; assembly: GCF_002320215.1. Taxonomy (NCBI): domain Bacteria; kingdom Pseudomonadati; phylum Bacteroidota; class Bacteroidia; order Bacteroidales; family Rikenellaceae; genus Alistipes; species Alistipes sp. UBA1686. Next base: position 91,008 of record NZ_DCKA01000005.1, on the reverse strand, counting down.
CGATCTGAACGCTTGTGGCCGCAGCCGCCCTGATTTGTTCGGCATAAGACTGGAGTACTTCGGGGGAGAGCCCGTATTTCTGCGAACCTTGCAGCGATTCGCCGCTCAGTTTCAGTAGTATTCGCTTATATTTCATTGTACGATGGGGTTTACCGTAACGCGAAGATAAAAATTTTTATTGAAAAAAACGCAAGAATGACTATCTTTACAGAAAATAGGCGGTATGGCGGCTATGCAGGAAAAAACGGCGCCATGTCCGGTCTGAGCTGTTTTACGGAACACAGGCTTCGCCTTGGCAATGTCCGAATAAATTTGGCATTGTGCTCGGCTTGTGCTATCTTTAACCTCGTTTCAGATAGGCTTCGGTTCGGACAAACTCAAACAAGTTTGGTTTGTCGCGCTCCTTGCGCTATCTTTGTGCTGCCATGACGTTGGATGAATACAAATTACTCCGAAAAATAAATTCCCCCCGCGACCTCAAGCAACTCTCGGCGGAGGAACTGCGCACCTACTGCGACGAGCTGCGCAGCTATATCATCGACGAGTGCTCGGTAAATCCCGGGCATCTGGCGTCGAGCCTCGGCTGCGTGGAACTCGCCGCCGCACTCCACTACGTTTTCGATACGCCCGCGGACAAGATCGTCTGGGACGTAGGGCACCAGACCTATGCCCACAAGATTATCACCGGGCGCCGCGAGGCGTTCAAGACCAAGCGCCTGCTGGGCGGCATCAGCGGTTTCCCGCGCATGTCCGAGAGCCCCTACGACGCTTTCGGGGGCGGGCATGCCTCGGTATCGATTTCGGCGGCGTTCGGCATGGCCAAGGCTGCCGAGATGCGGGGCGAGAGGCATCAGGTCGTGGCTGTCATCGGCGACGGTTCGATGACCGGCGGCCTCGCGTTCGAAGGGCTCAACAACGCCGGGGCCAGCAAACGCACCAATATCCTGGTGATCCTCAATGACAACAACATGGCCATCGACCAGGCCACCGGCGCATTGAAGAACTACCTGCTCAAAATCTCCACATCGGTGCACTACAACCGTTTCAAGCAGCGGTTGTGGGGCATCCTTTCGCATACGCCGCGCCTGCTGCGCCTCTGCCAGAAGGCGGGCAACGCCGTGAAACAGGGTGTGCTGAACAAGAGCAACCTCTTCGAGAGCTTCAATTTCCGCTATTTCGGCCCCGTCGACGGCCACAACCTCAAGGAGTTGGTGTGCACGCTTCGGGCATTGCGCGACATCGAAGGGCCCAAGTTGCTGCATGTCATGACCGTGAAGGGCAAGGGCTACCTGCCTGCCGAGCACGACCAGTCCACGTGGCATGCCCCCGGACGTTTCAATCCCGATACGGGCGAGCGGATCGCCTCGCCGGGCGCTGCGGCGCGCTACCAGGATGTCTTCGGCGAGACGCTCGTCGAACTGGCCGGGCTCGACCCGCGGGTCGTGGGCGTCACGCCTGCCATGCCGTCGGGTTGTTCGATGAACATGCTCATGCACGCCATGCCGTCGCGTTGCTTCGACGTGGGTATCGCCGAGGGCCATGCCGTGACCTTCTCGGCCGGGATGGCCGCTGCGGGCATGGTGCCTTTCTGCAACATCTATTCGTCTTTCATGCAGCGGGCTTACGACAATGTGATCCACGACGTCGCGATTCAGGATTTGCCCGTGGTGATGTGCCTCGACCGGGGCGGCATCGTGGGCGAGGACGGCGTGACCCACCACGGGGTCTTCGACATGGCTGCATTCGGTGCCGTGCCGGGACTTACGATCGCTGCGCCGATGGATGAACTGGAACTCCGCAACATGATGTATACCGGCCTGCAATACGGCCATCCCTTCATGATCCGCTACCCGCGCGGCAACGGTGCGGGACGTCTGTGGCGGGGCGTTCCCTTCGAGGCGCTGCCCGTCGGCCGGGGCCGGAGGCTCCGCGAAGGTACGGACGTGGCGCTGGTGACGGTCGGGACGGTCGGCAACGCTGCCGACCGTGCCGCGGAACGCGCCGCGGAGAAGGGCGTGAGCGTGGCGCATTACGACCTGCGCTTCGCCAAACCGCTCGACGAAGCCCTGCTGGCCGAGGTCGGTGCCAAGTTCCGCCATGTGGTCACGGTCGAGGATGGTTCCCTGCGCGGGGGCGTCGGCGAGGCCGTCACGGCATTTTTCAATGCCCGCGGCTGCGAGGTGGCCGTACACTCGCTGGGCATCGGCGACGAGTGGGTCGAGCACGGAACCCCGGCTCAGCTCTACGCCCTCTGCGATTACGACGAGGAGGGTATCCTGCGGGCGCTGCTCGCCGCGGGGAAATAAAACCGTCTAGCCCTGTTTGCCGTGCTGCGGCATAAAATCTGTCACATGCTCCCTGAAAACCGTTCGGGAAGTGAAAATCGCGATCGTATTATTGGTCTCTGCGCTGCTTGTCATCGGCGTGGCATACGGCCGTGCCGCCGACCGTACCGACCGCACTCCGGTGCCGTCGTTCGATCAGGCGTGCTACATGGGCTCTTGGCAGGAGGTCGCCCGCTACGACCATTCGTTCGAACGGGGGCTGGCCGAACGACGCGGTTACCGGACGGACAGGCTCCTGTTCGTCGACCAGGGGCAATGAAACTGAGCCGGAGGGGTTCTTCTTCGGTTTCCTGCGGCCGTGTTACATCGTGAACGTCCAGTCGTCGCCCCGGCTGAGCGCGGCGTCGAACCGGAACCCTTCCCATTCGAATTCTTTGAGCATTTCCGGATCCGTAATCCGGTTTCTGATGAGGTGGCGCGTCATCTCTCCGCGGCACATTTTCGTGTAGACCACGATGGTTTTCAGACGGTCGCCCTCGCGGATGCGGAATTCGGGCGTGATGATACGCGCTTCGCGGCGGATGCGTTTCCAGTCGAACAGGCGCTTCATCTCGCTGCTGGCGAGGTTGACCAGGATGCCGTCGTCGGCATGGATTTTTTCGAGGAAGGCCTCCGTCAGCCGTCCCTGCCAGTACCCGAACATCGTTTGGTCGTCGTGCCCCGGCAATACGGCGTCCCCTTCCAGCCGGTAGCGGCGGATTGCGTCCAGCGGCCGGAGCAGCCCGTAGAGGAACGACGTGATGTTGAGGTGCTGCTGTGCGTATTCGAAATCCCCGGGGGTGAATCGCTCCGGGGCGATATGCCTGAATACGACGCCCGTGTAGGCCAGCAGCGCGGGGAGGGCCTCTTCGCCGTGGAACTGCCGGTAACGCCGGCGGTTGGTCGCGGCGATCTGCCGGTTGGTGCGCAGCATGCGTTCCAGCTCTTCGGTGCTGAGCGTCGCCAGCTGCAGGGCCAGCTCCGCGGCCTCGCGGGCGTAACGCGGCAGGGTCGTTCGGGGGATTTCGGCCGGCTTGTTTTCGGCCATCGTTTTGGCGCAGGAAAGGAGTATTTGCATGGCTGTGGATCAAAATTGGATGTCCTGCCCCTCTGCCGGCTCCGCAAAGCGGGTGAACGGGACGAACGGCGTCACCGTGAACTCGGCCGTGAGCAGGTATGGACGGTATGGGCAGGTCTTGTACACCTGTTTGCAGATACGGTAACGCGCATACCGGGCCGGGTAGATGCGGGGTGCGAGCCGGGCTGTGAACCCGTAGGTGTATTCGGCGGTCGGTGCCGGATGCGGTACTTCGGTGCGGGACAGGTTGTTTGGCCCGATGCCGGTCAGCAGTGAGTTCCACGCATTGACGACGGGCAGCGTTTCCCACCGTCCGTGCTGGAAGCGGCAGACGGTGTAGTCGCTCCCGAAATATACCGTCGAATCGCCTTTGTGGCGGATTGTGAGCCGGATATGTTCGGTGCAGGCGGGATAAAATGCGTATTCGGCCTCCATCGTGAGCCCATCCGGCGGGGCTGCCCCTTCGGGTGCGGGCGGATAGGGTGTCGTGTCGGGGTCGAACCCGTGGAGCCGGATCAGGGGGCTGTCGTGCACGCAGCGGCGGAAGCGGGCTTTCATCGCCGTGTCGGCACGGATCATGTGTACGTCTACAACCCCGTCCGGTTCGTTGACCGCCGATGCGTAGATGGCGTTTGCGACCGGATCGGTCGCCTTGTTGTCTGCCGCCCACTGCCAGATGCTGTCCTGTAAAGCGGACAGTTCGCCCGTTGCGGGGCGCCTCTGTGCGGCGGCCGTACAGCCGGCCGCAAGCGACAGGAGCAGCAGGAAGCGTTTCATGGTGCGGTGCGGTTTATGCTACGGAACAGGGGATGCCGAGCGCCTCGACGCGGGCGGCGATGGCCCGCAACTCCTCGCGCGGCACCTTTTCGAGCGTCCGGCACGGGGTGTCGCGGTCGAGCGAGTAGACCATGACCTGCCGCGGGCGGATTTCGCCGATCAGGCGCAGCCATGCCGCGACCTCCTCTTCGGTGGTGTTGTCGACCCGCTGCCCGTCGAACTCCCCGCGCAGGAACATCGTCTGCACGGTCAGGTGCCCGTCGAAGCCTTTCATCTGATCGACGACCCTCCGTACGGAATAGGCCGGGCTCTGGGGATTGTTTATCAGGCGTGCCGTGGCGTCGAAGGCCGAATCGAGCTTGAGGATGTTGTTGTCCACGCTGCGAAGGGCACGGCGCACGCCCTCGCGGTGGAGCTGCGTGGCGTTCGAGAGCACCGAAACCCTGGCCGAGGGGCACAGCTCGTCGCGCAGGGCGATCGTGTCGCCGATCACGGCTTCGAATTCAGGGTGCATCGTCGGTTCGCCGTTGCCGGCGAAGGTGATGACGTCGGGCGGGGTGCCGTCGGCCACCATGCGCCGCAGCATCGTTGCGAGCTGCGTGCGGACATCTTCGCGGGTGTTGAAGCGCCGCGCGCCGGGATGCTCGGCATTCCAGCCGCATTCGCAGTAGATGCAGTCGAACGAGCAGAGTTTCGACTCGGTGGGCAGGAGGTTGACCCCCAGCGAGAGTCCCAGCCGCCGCGAATGTACCGGGCCGAAGATGATGTCGTGGAATAATGAAGTCATAGTACAAAGATAGTATAAGCCGGGGGCAAAAGCAAGTTTACTTGCATTTTGTCGCGCCGCGCCTGCTTGAGGCAAAGCCGAAGATAGCTAAAACGGAAATATTTTTCTACCTTTACAAAAACCATTCCTTATGAAATTCAGGTTCGGACTGTTGCCGCGCGTCGTGCTGGCCATCGGCCTCGGGGTCGGCTGCGGCTTTTTCTTCCCTGCTTGGGCGACGCGCATCGCCCTTACGTTCAACGATATTTTCGGCCAGTTTCTTTCGTTCGTCATCCCGTTGCTCATCCTCGGGCTGGTGGCGCCGGGCATCGCCGACCTGGGCCGCAACGCCGGGCGCCTGCTGGCCATCACGGCGGCGCTGGCTTATGCCTTCACCCTTTTCTCGGGCTTCGGCACCTACCTCACGGGGCAGGCGCTGTTCCCCGCGCTGCTCGAAGGCGCCGCAGCCGTGCTGCCCGACGGGGCTGCAACGGCCCTCGTGCCTTATTTCACGGTCGGGATGCCGCCCCTGTTCGGTGTCATGTCGGCACTGGTACTGGCCTTCGTACTCGGGTTGGGCATGGCCTATACGCATAGCGTGAAACTCAAAGGGGTGATGGACGATTTCAAGTCGATCATCGACCGCGTGATCGCGGGCATCATCATCCCGCTGCTGCCCTTCTATATCTTCGGCATCTTCCTCTCGATGACCCAGTCCGGGCAGGTGGCCGGAGTGCTGGGCGTCTTCGTGAAGCTGATCGTGGTGATCTTCTTCATGACCGTCGTGCTGCTGCTCGCACAGTTCTCCGTTGCCGGCCTCGTAGCGCGCAAAAACCCGCTGCGGATGCTCCGTACGATGCTTACGGCCTATGTCACGGCGCTCGGCACGCAATCGTCGGCCGCCACCATCCCCGTGACGCTGGCGCAGACCCTCCGGCTGGGCGTGCGTCCCGAATTGGCGTCGTTCGTCATACCGCTCTGTGCCACGATCCACCTCTCGGGGTCGATGATGAAGATCGTGGCCTGTGCATTGGCCGTTTCGATGCTGGGCGGGCTGGATATCCCGGCGGGGACTTTTGCGGGGTTCATTCTGCTGCTGGGCGTGACGATGATCGCCGCACCGGGGGTGCCGGGCGGCGCGATCATGGCGGCGCTGGGATTGCTCGAGTCGATGCTCGGGTTCGACGAGACGCTCGCGGGGCTGATGATCGCCACCTACATCGCCATGGACAGCTTCGGCACGGCGACCAACGTGACGGGCGACGGTGCCGTCGCGGTGATCGTCGATGCGATAGACCGCCGTTCGAAAAAATAAAAAATAAACAAAATTCTTCTCCGGGCCGCCGAAAGCGGCCTTTTTCCATATTAAATATCCGGAAATAAGTATAAATGCGTACCCTTGCCGAATAAAAAACGGCTAATTTTGATGGCTAAAAGGTTTTTTTGTACTTTTGCGCGTCCGAAACGGAAACTTAAACATTAAATTACAATATTTTATGGTTGATATTTTTGCACGCCTGGAGAAAAATGCAGGTGGCCCCATCGGTCAGTACATGTCGTACGCCCACGGTTATTACGCGTTCCCTAAACTGGAAGGCGATATCGGCCCCCACATGACTTTCCGGGGCAAGAAGATGCTCAACTGGAGTCTGAACAATTACCTCGGGCTGGCCAACCACCCCGAAGTCCGCAAGGCCGACGCCGAGGGTGCCGCGCAGTTCGGCATGGCGGCCCCGATGGGCGCCCGCATGATGAGCGGCCAGACCGTCTACCACGAGCGTCTCGAGCGCGAACTGGCCGAGTTCGTCGGCAAGGAGGACGCCTTCCTGCTGAACTTCGGTTATCAGGGCATGATTTCGATCATCGACTGCCTGCTGACGCCGCGCGACGTGGTGGTCTACGATGCCGAAGCGCATGCCTGCATCATCGACGGCCTGCGCCTGCACAAGGGCAAGCGTTTCGTATACGGCCACAACGACATGGAGTCGCTGCGCCTGCAATTGCAGCATGCCACCGACCTGGCCGAAGAGCAGAACGGCGGCGTGCTCGTAATCACCGAGGGTGTCTTCGGCATGAAGGGCGACCTGGGTAAGCTCGACGAGATCGTGGCCCTGAAAAAGGATTTCCAGTTCCGCCTGCTGGTCGACGATGCCCACGGCTTCGGTACGATGGGTGAGGGCGGCCGCGGTACGGCGTCGCATTTCGGCGTAGTGGACGGCGTAGACGTGCTGTTCAACACCTTTGCCAAGTCGATGGCCGGTATCGGTGCATTCGTCTGCGGCCCCCGCTGGCTGATCAACCTGCTGCGTTACAACATGCGTTCGCAGCTTTACGCCAAGTCGCTCCCGATGCCGATGGTTATCGGTGCCCTGAAACGCCTGGAGCTGATCCGCAACCACCCCGAATACCAGCAGAAACTCTGGGAGATCGTACGCGTGTTGCAAAGCAGCCTCAAAGAGAACGGCTTCGAGATCGGCGTGACCAATTCGCCCGTGACGCCCGTTTTCCTGAAGGGCGGCATCCCCGAGGCTACGAATCTGGTCGTCGACCTGCGTGAGAACCACGGCATCTTCTGTTCGCTGGTCGTTTACCCCGTAATCCCGAAAGGCGAGATCATCTTGCGCATCATCCCGACCGCAGTCCATACCCTCGAGGACGTGAATGTCACCATCGAGGCGTTCAAGGCCGTACGCAGCAAGCTCCAGGATGGTATTTACGCCAAACTGCCCATCCCGGTACGTGCCGACGAAGGATTCCTGGTTCGTTAATTCCCCGCTTCCCGGCAGGACGGATCATTCCGCCGCCCGGATATAAGGGTTTCCCATACGGTGTCCCCGGCTTTTCCGAAGGCCGGGGACATCGTTTTGCGACAAAATTTGCCGGAAAATTTTGCAGAATAGATTTTTCAGTTTATATTTGCAATCCCGAAACGCGAGTTTCGGATGCCAAGAGGAGGGGTGAAAGCCTTTTCGCAGGACGAAAACATATTGCGGAAATAGCTCAGTTGGTAGAGCACAACCTTGCCAAGGTTGGGGTCGCGAGTTCGAGTCTCGTTTTCCGCTCCCGGAGCCTTTGAAAAGAGGCGGCAATAAAGAGCAAAAACCTTATGTATCAATGATATGTAAGGTTTTTTCGTTTTTGGGTTGAAGTTGTAAAAAAAGCCTGCCTGCTAAAGAGCGATGGGGTGGATACCGCAAATAGGGCGGAACTGTTTGCCGATCCCGGTTCGGGGTGGAATCAAAGCCCGGACAGAAAGATATGCTGACCGAGAGCGTATTATCCGTGCAACAGCCGCAAGAGATGAAGCCCGACACAAAGCCGCAGGTCAAACCGGAACAGCAACAGAAACCGAGGCCGCGTGTTAGAACTTACTCGCCGAGAAAACGGGGAAGGCATCTTTGATTTAATACATATAATTTCTTGTATACTTTATAAAATGCTATTTTTGGAAAAAAATCTGAAATATGTCAAATAATATAACGTCTATCACGCGACAGTTAATCGCAGATGAAATAGAAACTTCTAAAATATCTATTTGCGGAAAGTTGAATGACGCCGAATTTCTAAATAGAATATTTGATTTAGAACAATTGCCATCTCAAGACAAACGATACAAAACCGCATTTGGAGATATTAGTTGTCATTCTCGATTTGGCGACTACGAAACTATTACTTGGATGTTTAACGACAGCCGTTTTAATTTGTTACACTGTAACGATGAATTATTTATTCGTTTTATATGTGAAACACTAAATCCGGCTGTAATGCACAAACAGGAAGATTTAGATAAGCTCAAAGCTATATATAGTAGATATTTACGAGGTGATGGATATGAATTATATATTCGATATAATATTTCCTCAATGCCTATATATGGTGTGAGAAAAATAGAAACAGGCATTGATATTCAAGAAAAATCAATACAGCAATATTTAGATTCTGAATATGTCCTGTCAAAAGTAAATTTGATGAAATCTATGGTCAAAACAAATACTGATTTGGCTTTAGGCAGCGCAAAAGAATTATTGGAAATCGTATGTAAAAGTATTTTATCGGAGAAAAAAATCTCATATACAGACGATATGACCCTTTCAAAACTTTTTAAGGAAACTATCAATTCAGTAGGAATATTAGAATCATCTTCGGCCAGTAATAAAGAACAAGCAGACCGCTCAATACGCCAAATTTTGAGCGGTTTAAATAGTGTTATTCAAGGAGTTTCAGAATTGCGTAATGGGTATGGATCTGGCCATGGCAAAGAGGCATCTTTCAAAAGATTAGAGCCTCAATATGTAGAATTTGTCGTGTCAATTGTTTCAAATATAGTAGTTTTCATTTTGCAAATTAATGGAGAAACAACGCCATTGCAGAATTAATAACAATAACAGAGTGGAGATTATCTCCCACTCAAACGTTTATATTCTACAATCTGTTCTTCGCAGACCTTTTCCACAATGTCGCGGAGTAGTTCGATCTTGGGGACGAGGGCGTCGATGTCGGCTTTTGTTACAACGAATTTGTCATTGTAGCGGGCTTCCAGATAGGCGCGGCGCAGCAGGTCGAACAGGCGTTTTTCTTCATCCGTGTCGCAGGGGAATACTTTTGCCAATTCCAGCGTATAGGGTTTACATTTCCCGATCAGAAATTCAAGATCATGTTCTTTATACCCGTAAAGAATATAAACCAACGGGATAGCTTTTAGAAAATACTCGGCAGCTTGGTGAAGATAAAAAGATGCTTGGACAAATCTGTTTTTGTGGATGTTAGTAATAGCGTCATCAAAGAAATATGTAGCGCGAATATATTTGCTTGTATAATACTCTTCCGCCATTGCCTTAATCTCCGCATAGTCCAATTCTTTTGGTGTGGTTAACAGACATTCGCCCGAATCGTAGAGCATGATTCCCTTTGCGACGATCTCGACGTAGAAATAACGTCCCATCGTCAGGGCGTCGTTCAGCTTGGAGATGCTTTCGTTGATAATCTGGGGTCGGGGCAGGTTCTCGTCGTTCTTCCCGGCTGCAAACCGCTCCCTAACGCGGGCCTCTACCGTGCTTTCCCGTTCTCCCAGCCGACGCTTGGTAACGACCAGCAGATCGTAGTCGCTCATGTAGATTGTCCGCACGCCGTAGTCGCGCCGTTCGTCGCGTTCGACATAGGTATTCGCCGCATAACTCCCGTATAGGATAATCATAACGACATCTTTCACCTCGTCGCGGATCAGTGCGGCCAATTCGTGTAAATCCCGCTGTTTGCGTTCGGGCAGAAAGTCGATGGAGTTCTTCATACCTACAAAATTAGCAAGATTTTTCCAAAAACACACGGCCCGTTGGTATTAGATTCGAAATTGTTCGTATATTTGTTTCACGATTCCTTGAAGCAGTTTCGTTGTATAGGGGCGGCAGAAGCCGTCCGGGAACAAACTGGCAAGCAACTACTATGCAAACTTCAAGGAATTATCTCGATTCGGCATAGCCGACGGACATAACATATAAAGGGTAAACAACTCTTTATACCGTTAAGCAAACGTGGAAACCTCTTTCGAGAGGGTTTGAATCAGGTATAATAGTTGTCAGTCCTTGTTATGTCCTGCCCTTTACGGGCGGGGCAGGCAAGGGCGCAGGACAGCTTACTGATTCGGGTTTTCCACGACCTGCTTAACGGGGCTGCAAATGCGCCCCTTTTTTATTTCTATCCGGGGCGCACTCCCACAATCTCAACCCCGGTATTATGTCACGGCAAATCAATCGAAAAGAGGCGTTTTTGGCATCCGTCGGCCCTTGGTCGGCGGGCATTGCCGTGTCTGCCGGGGGCTTCACAAGGACGGCGGACATGGCCCTGAAATCTGGTAGTAACACGCAAGTAATCCCGTGCCCGGCCGTCCTTTTTATTATGCGGATGCGGGCGGCCGAAACGAATTCTTCAATCTGTGAAGTTGCGTCACTTGATTGTTTCGGCCCCGCATCCGCTTTTTAATCCGACAACCACAAACTATGGAACCAGCCTTTACCCTCGGCATCCTGTACGGCTGCGGCTGCGGTTTCCGCACGGCGCAGTATTTCGAACAACTCGCCGCATACTATCTGAAATCCATGTCGCGCGTCCGGGTGCTGATCGCTCTGACGGGCAAAGCCGAGCGGTCGGTTGCGGCCTGTCTTTTGGAACAACGAGCGAAGCACTCCGGGCTGGAGGTCGCCGTCGTGCTGACGGCCCGGCAATGGCGGGAATATCTGCAAAACATTTCGCACGGCAAAGCCGCCGAATGCAACCCGATTATCGACGCGGCGGATCGTCGGGAGGTGATGGAACGGTGCGCGGAGCGTTTTTCGCCTCCGGAGCTGTTCCGGCTGTTTATCGAGCGTTGCGACCTGCTCGTTTTTCAAGAACACCATGCCGGGGCACAAATGGTCGGACTGATGCGCGAACTGCTGACGGATATGGCCGTGCCGCTGCCCGTGCAGTACGAACTTCTCCATCCCGGCTATGCGAGCCTGCATTATCCGGCCGACCGGAAGCAGTACCGAATATACGGAGGCCCTTACTACGATCCCTATCAGGAGATTCGGCAGAGCGTCGCCTACCTGCGGCGCAATAATTTCGTGATCCGGGCGGAACACCTTCCGATGATCTTCGTGCGCAAATGGCAGTCCGCGCCGCCGGGGTGGTATCATTACCTGACGACCCCGGACGATACGGACATGATATTCCGCCTGCGGGAAACGCCGCGCCACGATCATCTTTCGCTCAAAGTGTTCGCATACGCCTATGCCGTAAGGCATGATATGTGGGCGGGAGGCCGGGAAACCCCGTCGGGGGTCGACGCGATAAGGCGGTTCCGGCAATTCCGGCAACTGTTGGAGATCATAGCCGCCCGGCGGGAAGCGGGGGAGCGGGTGGAATCGTTCGACCTGATGGATTTCGACGAATATGATAAAATGCTCCGCCAAAATAGATAGAATAAAAGATTTGTTTTTGTCTAAAAGACTGTCTGTCTTCGTATTGACACATAGAAATGCAGCGAGGAGCAAAAGGTGAGCTGAAAACCGAAAGGTCGCCATAACATTCTGATACATAACGGAAAGAAACTGCAGGATCGGTTTCCGGTTTCCCGCTCCAAAACAAAAATAGAATCCTTACGACAAGTTTCGGCAAGTCGTAAGGATTTTTCTTTTATACCCGTCGGCGGATCTTTTGCTTCCGCAGGGGGAATTACTTTTCCGGGATGAACAGTCCGGACATGTTCGCCTGTTCGAGGGTGAGGAGCCCGACTTTTTTAGGAATGCCGCCGGCATATCCCGTCAGGCTGCCGTCGCTGCCCACGACCCGGTGGCAGGGGATGATAATGCTGATCGGATTGTGCCCTACGGCACCGCCTATGGCCTGCGCCGACATGGTTTGCTTTCCCTGCTGCCGTGCGATTTCTTCCGCAATATCCTTATAGGTGATTGTTTCCCCGTACGGTATTTGTAGTAATATTTCCCATACGGCCTGCCGGAAGGGCGACCCTTCGGGGCCCAGCGGGGGTGTAAATCCCGGGTTTTTCCCGCTGAAGTAGCAGTCCAGCCACCGCTGTGTCTGGTCGAATACGGGGAGCTGCTTCTCTTCGTGTGCTGCCGGCAGTGTGGCGGCAAAGTATTTTTGCCCGTCGAACCAAAGCCCGGTCAGGCTGTTGCCGTCGGCGGAGACCGTTATCCCGCCGAGGGGCGACTGGTATTTACAAATGTACTGCATGGTGTTATCGGTTAAAGTAAAGGTTGGAATCTTCCGGGGCTTCTTCTCTCGAAGCTATCGTGCAACAGCCCGGGGGCGTAGTACGATTACATTTGGCATGCTTTCATCGGTTATGTGTTTGTCGTTTTGCCTTCGATATTCGGCAGGAAACCCGTGATTATCCCCAACAGGGGCAGCAGGGTGCTGATCCGAAAGATGAATTCGATGCTGGTCTTGTCGGCCAGCCAGCCGAAGAAGGCCGAGCCGAGGCCGCCGAGGCCGAACATCAGCCCGAAAAAGATCCCGGCGACCATCCCGACCTTGCCGGGCATCAGGTCGGTGGCGTAGACCAGGATGGCGGAGAATGCCGAGGAGATGACGAGTCCGATGATGACGGCGAGCACGATCGTGCAGGTCAGGTTCGCATAGGGCAGCAGCAGGGTGAAGGGCGCAGCCCCGAGGATGGAGCCCCAGATCACGTATTTACGCCCGAAACGGTCGCCCAGCGGCCCGCCGGCGACCGTGCCGACAGCCGATGCCCCGAGGAATGTGAAGAGGCAGTACTGCGCCCCCTGCACCGAGATTTCGAATTTATCCATCAGGAAGAATGTGAAGTAGTTGGTCATGCTGGCGATGTAAAAGTATTTCGAGAATACCAGTACGCCCAGGATGCCCAGTGCGAGGCGGATTTTGCGTTTCCCCAGGTGGTGTGCCGGGGCCGCTGCGGCTGCCGCGGGGCGGTTTGCGGTGACGGTGAGGCGAAGTTTATACCACCTCCCGATTCTCGAGAGGATGAGGATGGCGAGGATTGCGGCCAAAGCGAACCAGCCGATCGAGGCCTGCCCGAAGGGGATGACGACCAGCGCGGCCAGCAGCGGCCCCATGGCGCCCCCGGCGTTGCCGCCGACCTGGAATATCGACTGTGCCAGTCCTTTCCGGCCTCCCGAAGCGAGTTGCGCCACCCGGGAGGATTCGGGGTGGAAGACCGAAGAGCCGCAGCCGATCAGTCCTACCGCCAGCAGGATGGGTACGAAGCCCGGGGCGACGGAGAGGGTGAACAGCCCGAGCAGCGTGAAGCACATCCCCGCGGCGAGCGAGTAGGGGCGCGGATGGCGGTCTGCATAGAGTCCGATGAAGGGTTGCAGCAGCGACGAGGTCATCTGGAAAACCAGCGTGATGATTCCGATCTGGGCGAACGTGAAGCCGAATTTCTCCTTCAGGAGCGGGTAGACGGCCGGGATCACCGACTGCATCATGTCGTTCAGCAGGTGGGTGATGCTGATCATGAACAGTATCGGGTAGACTGTTCCGGTCTCCGTGAAGCGCCGCAGGCGTGTGTCCGTGGGTTTTGTAAGCGTCTCCATTGCTGCGGGCTATGGTTCTTCGAGTATCCGCGTGATCGCCTCCCGGGCATTCCGCACGTCCCCGGCAAGGATGTATCCGAGTAACTGCCCGTGCGTGGGCTGGGTGGCGAGCAGGCACTCCGTGTCCCTGTATATATTGCTGAACCTCTTTTTCAGATGGGCGGCCGTCGAGCGGTACAGCTCGCACAGGATTTCGTTGTGCGTGGCCTCGGCCAGGGCGATGTGGAAGTTGACGTCGGCTTCGATACAGGCCTGCAATGCCCCGGCAGCTGCGGTCGCTCCCCGCTCCGCGAGGTGCTTTTCGAGGACTGCGGCGTCGTGTGCCGTTCGCCGTTCGGCGGCTTTTTCGGCGATCGCGACTTCCAGTATTTTCCGCACTTCGTCCAGGTCGTGCAGGTCGGCGCGCCCGAGGCGCCGCTCCATCGGTTCGTCCGGGGGCGTGAGGCGTTCGACAAATGTCCCGGCACCTTGCCGTACCTTCAGGAACCCCATGTTGGACAGGATTCTGACCGCTTCGCGCACGGTCGAGCGGCCGACCCCGAAAATCTGCATCAACTCCGGTTCGGGCGGTAGTTTTTCGCCCACCTCGAATTTTCCGGACATGAATTGCCCCTGCAACCGGCCGGCCAGCTCTTCGGCCAGCGATTTCTTGCTGAGTTGCATGTTCGAACCGGGTTTCATCATATCATCTGATGTTTTGCGCGAAGGTAGGCATTAATTCCGAACCGGCAAAGTTTTCCGGGATCTTTTGCGTGCGGAAAAAGGTTCGGGCAAGGAAGCTTCACCCGCTGTGATCCGAGAAATGCGGATGAAAGTACGAATTTTCATGTGCGGCAATTTTTGCATGTTATTGGTGAAAAGCGAGGTGCTTTCAGAACGGACAAATATCTAAATTTGTAACAATGAATATAGATGAAGACGATACGAAACTTTTCAGGTTGCTCGAGCCCGGGGAGTTCGGTATCTACACACAGTCTGACGAATTACCGGTATCCGATTGTCCGGTATACCTTATGGAAGGGGTCGGAGGCATCTGCCTGTCGGGTACGGCTACGGTACAGGTTTTCAGCCATCGCTTCCGGATCGTGCGCGGGATGGTGCTTGCCCTGTTTCCCTGGCAGTTGATTTCCATCAAGGAGGTAAGCGACGATTTCGGGATCAGGTTTTTCCGCATATCGCACGATATGTTTACCGATACCCTCAGTTCCCTGTGGAGGGCCAGGCCCGGTTTCTTTTTTTACATGCGCACGCATATCGCCTCGGAGCCGCGGGAAGAGTATGTCGGGCGGTTCCTGAATTTCTGCGACTTGCTGGCTTACCGTGCCGAAAATGCTCCCGTCATCTGTCGCCGTGAGTCGGTAATGCAACTTTTGCGGGTGTTCTATTGGGACGTCTACACCATCTATCTCAATGATCCGCAGGCTGAAAAGACTGCTTATACCCATAAGGAAGAACTGGCATTCCGGTTCATGCGGACGGTCGTCGAGGAACATTCTCCCAACAGGGACGTGGCGTATTTCGCCGAGAGGCTCGGGATCACTCCGAAGTACCTGACCAACCTGATGAACGAGATCAGCGGGCAGTCGGCACGGGACTGGATCGTCTGCTTCACGATTTTCGAGATCAAGGCGCTGCTCCGGGAATCGGCGATGGACTTGAAGACGATCGTGGCGCGTGTCAATTTTCCCGACCAGTCTACCCTGAGCCGCTTTTTCCGCAGGTACACGGGCATGTCCCCGTCCCGGTATCGGAAGAATATTCATTTCTGAGCTTTAAGCCGGGCGGAAGCCCGGCTTCTTTTTTTGTAGAATGTAGGGCTGAAATGTTTTAAATGGTAGCCGTATTTGTTGTGCTTTTGGTGTGTATTTCACTAATAATATGCGATTTTCGCCCAAAGTTTGGCGAAATTGGGTTTATTTTTTTACATTTGTCAAGATAGAAATGCGGGCTTCTGCGGAATTTGCTTTCGCAGGGCAGAACGGTAGGTGCGGATGGCTGTCGGAAAAGGATGTGATAAACCAATTTTTTCTCATATGAAAAATTTACGATACCTGTGCCTGCTGTGTGCCCTCGCAGTATGCACCATGTTACCGACCGGCTGTATCGAACGGCCGGATGAAGTTCCCGGCCCGGATGACACGGCCCAAGGCGGAAATAAATACGATTACGCCACGACGCGGGATATTCCTCTTAATCTGGACTATGCCCGCAGGGGCAGCAAGGCGCTGTTTGAAATTTATGCCCAGAACCCTGTGAATGCCGTGGACGGTGCGTTTACCCTGAAACCCGGCGTAAAAGCCCTGCTCAGGGCCTATACCGATAACGACGGTAAATATTCGGGAATGGTCAACCTCCCGACTGCCGTAGGCAAGGTGTACGTGTATAGCGAATCCTACGGTTTCCCCGCCTGTATCGAGGCCGACGTGACTGCCGGCGGTATTTCGTGCAACGTGCGGCAGTTCTACGAAAAGGCGGCCGGGAAGGTCTCCGGCGCCGCGGTTGCCGACCGGGTTGCGGCGACCCGTGCCGATGCGGCCAATCCTTATAACGTGCAGCAGCTCGGCGACTGGACTTGGGAAGGCAAACCGCTCTACATCCTCGGTACAGTGTATGGTCAGAAACCCTACCTGAATATCGCACCCGATTACGCACAGACACCTGCGGGGCTGATGAACCGCATTCAGAACGTACTGATGCCGGGCGTCGACAATTCGAAATACGCCATGCCGACCGGGGTGGTCAACCTCAATGTGACGAAGGATGCCCATCTGACGCTGGTGTTCGCCGCAGAACTGGCAGCATGGCGCAATGCCATCGGTTATTATTATTATGATACGCAGAACCCTCCCCGGACGCAAACCGAGTTCGATGCGCTGCCCAAGTACGTGGCCTTCCCCAACTGCTCTTCCTTTACGACCAATTTCGACGACCCGGATGATTTGGGGTCGGGCGGCGGCGATTGGACGGCACCCCTGTTTTTCGGCGAACAGCTGCGGCTGACCTGTTTCAGGGGAGGCAAGGCTACTGACATTTTTCCAGCCGGTACGACCGTGGGCTGGTTCATGCTGCCCGATGCGTATGAAATTTCGGCTTATGACTATACCGGAAAACTCGATATCACCGGTTCTAAACACCCGGCGCGCTATTCGAACAATGAGTTCAATGCGGGGAACGGCCGCTATATGGTCAGCCTTTACGACAAAGTGAGCGGCAAGACCGTGCTCGGCTTCGAGGATGGCGGCGACAACGACTATAAGGACGTGCTTTTCTATGTGGACTCCGATCCTGCCGATGCCATTTACGACCCCGACCGCCCGACGACCGACCCCGGTGACGAGAAGTATCCCGACGTGGCGGGCGACCCTGTGGTCGGCACGCTGGCTTTCGAGGATCTGTGGCCGAGCCAGGGCGATTACGACATGAACGACGTGGTGGTCGGGTACAGCACGACCTTCACGGTCGACAAAGACAACCGGATCGTGGCGATCCGGGATGTCGTCACTCCGTTGCACAGCGGCGGTAAACTCCGGAGCGCCTTCGGTTACCAGCTCGACATTCCCGTAACCGCCGTCAAAGGCGTGAAGATCGAAAACGGGTCTTTGACGGCCGGACTCGAAAAGAACCAGGATAAAGCCGTGGTGATACTCTTCGACGACATCGAGCAGGCCGTGGCCCGGGGGCCCGTTAGCGTCGAGATCAAACTGGACGGGAGCCTGTCGATGGACAAGGTGACCCGCAAGTCGCTCTACAACCCGTTCATCTGCGTGAGCGACAAAGGGTTTGTTCCCGGGGCCGTCCGCAAGGAAATACACCTGACCAACTATCCGCCCACGTCGCTGGCCGACCCCTATCCTTTCGGCCGCAACGATGACAAGAGCTCGCTGGACAAGGCGGGGAACCCCATCGGGCCCTATTATTATGCGACTTCCGAGTTGTATCCTTTTGCCATCGACCTGCCCGTTACCGATTACCGGATCCCGGACGAGATGGTGAAAATCGACGTCTTCTATCCCTATTTCGCCGACTGGGTGAAGAGCCGTGGCGAAAAACACAAGGAGTGGTATAAGAACTCCGTGAAATAGACCCGGTATTGCCGGTTCGCACGGAGCCCCTGCATCGCGGGGGCTCCGTGTTGTATGGGGCTGCCGGAACGATATGTGGAATTATTGTGTTACCTTTGCCGAAAAGAATGAACGAACCGAATGGCAAAGATTCTTATTATCGACGACGAGGAACAGTTGCGCAAGCTGCTGGCCCGCATCATTGCTCTGGAAGGTTACGAGGTGGCCGAGGCCGCCGATTGTGCCGGGGGGCTCAGGATGCTCCGCCGCTATGAACCCGATGTCGTGCTGTGCGACGTCAAGCTGCCCGACGGCAACGGTGTCGAGATGGTCGGACGGATCAAGCAGGCCATGCCGTCGGCCGAGGTCATCCTGCTGACGGCCTACGGCAATATCCCCGACGGCGTGCAGGCCATCAAGAACGGGGCATTCGATTACATAACCAAGGGCGACGACAACAACAAGATACTGCCGCTGCTGAGCCGTGCCACCGAGAAAGCGCAGATGCAGCGCCGGCTGGCTCGTCTCGAGGACAAACTCTCCGAAGAGCATTCGTTCGACCGCATCATCGGTTCGTCGGAATCCCTCCGCAGTGCGGTCGCGCTGGCGCGCAAGGTCGCCGTCACGGATACCTCGGTGCTGCTCACGGGTGAAACCGGAACCGGCAAGGAGGTCTTTGCGCAGGCCATCCACCACGCCAGCCCGCGCGCGAAGGGGGCGTTCGTCGCCGTCAACTGTTCGGCTTTCTCCAAGGAACTGCTCGAAAGCGAATTGTTCGGCCACCGTGCCGGCAGCTTCACGGGTGCCACCAAGGATAAGAAAGGGTTGTTCGAGGAGGCCGACAAGGGGACACTTTTCCTCGACGAGATCGGCGAGATGCCCGTCGAGCTGCAGGCCAAGCTGCTGCGCGTGCTCGAATGCGGCGAGTTCATCAAAATCGGCGAGACCCGCCCGACCAAGGTCGACCTACGGATCATCGCCGCCACGAACCGCGACCTCGAAAAGGAGATCGTTTCCGGGAATTTCCGCGAAGACCTCTTCTTCCGACTTTCTGTTTTCCGCATCCACCTGCCGTCGCTGCGCGAACGGCCGGGCGATATCGCCGAATATGCCCGGTTCTTTGCGGCGCAGTTCGCCGACAGGATGGGGCGCCGGATCGACACGATCGACAAGGGATATATCGCCGCACTGGAACGCCATGCCTGGCACGGCAACGTCCGCGAACTGCGCAACGTCGTGGAGCGCAGTCTGATCATGGCCGAAGGCAACGCCCTCACCGTCGGCTGCCTCTCCCCCGAATTCCATGCCGCGTCGTGCGACGGCTCCGTGCCCGACTCGATGGCGCTCGACGCCCTCGAACGGCACCACATCCTCAGGGTACTCGAATACACGAAAGGCAACAAGGCCGAGGCCGCCCGCCTGCTGGGCATCGGCATCGCCACGCTTTACCGCAAGCTGGAAAGTTACGGCATGAAGCCCTGACGCCGGCGCCAGGCGTATCATTCTGAGGCGGCCGCCTTATCATTTTGATAGGGCGGCCGTTCTTTTTGGCAGGTATGCCAAAGTCGCATCTGTTTGACAATTAGTCGCATAGTGCCGAAATTCCTGTTTTGGCACTCCCTTCGTATTCCTTTGGACACAAACCGAAAGAAGAAATCGACATGGTAATCGTGATCCTGATCCTGATATTCTGCGGCGCAATGCTGCTGCTGTGCCGGATGCTTTGCGGTTTTACAAAATTGTTGTCTAACTCAAAAAAAGAACGAAGATGAATGGAACTGTGTTGTTCCTGTTGCTGTGCGCCCTCGGGTCGCTGTGTTACTGGTTTTATTTGAAATGTGTGGATTGGTTTGAAAAAATCTGATGAAAAATGTTTACAGGACTGCTTATTCTGAGCATCGTCGGATTCGTCTATCTGATGTACGTGCTCGTAAAACCCGAAAGATTCTGATTGTCTGACCCCGAAAAAACGCAAATAAATGAATACCGAAATTTTAGGCGTTATCCTGCAATGGGTGGCTCTGGTGGTGCTTTGCTATCCGCTGGGACGCTACATTGCCAAAGTATACCGAGGTGAGCGCACGTGGCTCGACTTCATGGCTCCCGTCGAACGGTTCGTCTACCGCGTGTGCGGTATCGACCCCGCGCAGGAGATGGACTGGAAACAGTTTCTCAAGGCGCTGCTGATGGTCAACCTCTTCTGGTTCTTCTGGGGCATGCTGCTGCTGGTTTTCCAGGGCTGGCTGCCGCTCAACCCCGACGGCAACCCCGGGCAGTCGCCCGATCTGGCGTTCAACACCTGTATCTCGTTCATGGTCAACTGCAACCTGCAACATTACAGCGGCGAGACGGGGTTGAGCTATTTCACCCAGCTGTTCGTCATCATGCTCTTCCAGTTCGTCACCGCAGCCTGCGGCATGGCGGCCATGGCAGGTGTCATGAAGGCGCTGGCTGCCAAGACCACGAAGACCATCGGCAACTTCTGGGTGTTCCTTACCAAGAGCGTAACCCGTATTCTAATGCCGTTGTCGCTCGTCGTGGGTATCCTGCTCGTCATCAACGGAACCCCGATGTCGTTCGACGGCAAACAGACCATCACTACGCTCGAAGGCCAGGAGCAGGTCATCTCGCAGGGCCCTACAGCGGCCATTGTGCCTATCAAACAACTGGGCACCAACGGCGGCGGCTATTTCGGCACTAACTCGGCTCACCCGCTCGAAAACCCCAATGCCTTTACCAACATCCTCGAGTGCTGGTCGATCCTGATCCTTCCGATGGCGATGGCCTTCGCGTTCGGCTTCTATACGCGCCGCCGTAGGCTCGCCGCATGGATTTTCGCCGTGATGCTCTTCGCTTATACCGCGGGCGTCGTCTTTTCGGTATGGCAGGAGACGGGCGGCAGCCGGCAGATCGACCGGATGGGTATCGCGCAGGAGCTCGGTTCGATGGAGGGCAAGGAGATCCGCATCGGTTCGGCGGCTTCGGCCATGTGGGGCATGACGACGACTGTCACCTCGAACGGGTCGGTCGACTCGATGCACGATTCGCAGACCCCGCTGAGCGGTATGCTGCAAATGCTCAACATGCAGATCAACTGCTGGTTCGGCGGTGTCGGCGTGGGATGGATGAACTACTTCGCATTTCTTATTATCGCGGTCTTCATCAGCGGCCTGATGGTGGGCCGTACCCCCGAGTTCCTTGGCAAGAAGGTCGAGGCGCGAGAGATGAAGATCGCCACGCTGGTCGTGCTGATGCACCCCTTCCTGATCCTCGTCGGCACGGGAATTTCAGCCGCCGTAGCCGCTGCCGACCCGGAGATCGGCTGGCTCAACAACCCCTCGTTCCACGGCCTGAGCGAAATGCTCTACGAGTACACCTCCTCGGCCGCCAACAACGGTTCGGGTTTCGAGGGGCTGGCCGACAATACGCCGTTCTGGAATATTTCGACCGGCATTGCGCTGATCATGGGGCGTTATTTCCCGATCGTGGGGCAGGTCGCCATCGCCGGGCTGCTCGCTTCGAAGAAATATATCCCCGAAAGTGCCGGTACGCTCAAGACCGATACGGGAACCTTCTCGCTGATGACTTTCGCCGTCATCATCATCGTCGCTGCGCTCTCGTTCTTCCCTGCGCTGGCACTGGGCCCGATCGCCGATTACCTGACTTTCTAAAATGTTACGACTATGAAACGAAACAGAAATAATTCCTTGTTCGACCGTACCCTGCTGCGCCAGAGCCTGCGCGCCTCGTTCCAAAAGCTCGACCCGCGCAAGATGGTCAAGAACCCCATCATGTTCACCGTCGAAGCCGTCACCTTCGTCATGTTGCTGCTGATCGTGTGGATTGCCGTGACGGGCAATACCTCGCAGGGGTCGCTGCTCTATAACGTCGTGGTCTTCCTGGTGCTTTTTGCCACGGTGCTCTTCGCCAACTTCGCCGAGGCCATTGCCGAGGCGCGCGGCAAGGCGCAGGCCGACTCGCTGCGCAAGACCCGTGAGGAAACCCCTGCCAAGCGGATCGACCCCGACGGACAGTCGCATATCGTGAGCAGTTCCGACCTCAGGCAGGGTGACCTCTTCGAATGCGTCGCCGGTGACACGGTCGCCGCCGACGGCGAGATCGTCGAGGGGCTCGCTTCGATCGACGAGAGCGCCATCACGGGCGAGTCCGCCCCTGTGATCCGCGAGGCGGGCGGTGACAAAAGTTCCGTCACGGGTGGTACCAAAGTGCTTTCCGACCGCATCCTGGTGAAGGTCACGGCGCGTCCGGGCGAAAGTTTCCTCGACAAGATGATCGCCCTCGTGGAAGGCTCCTCGCGCCAGAAGACGCCCAACGAAATCGCCCTGACCATCCTGCTGGCAGGCTTTACGATCGTGTTCGTCATCGTCTGCGCGACGCTCAAGCCCTTTGCCGATTACGTCGGCGCCAACATCACCGTCGCGGCGTTCATCTCGCTGTTCGTCTGCCTGATCCCGACCACCATCGGCGGCCTGCTTTCGGCCATCGGCATCGCCGGTATGGATCGTGCGCTCCGCGCCAACGTCATCACCAAGTCGGGCAAGGCCGTCGAGACTGCCGGCGACATCGACACACTGCTGCTCGACAAGACCGGTACGATCACCATCGGTAACCGCAAGGCCACGGGCTTCTATCCGGTCGACGGGTTCGGTGCCCGGGAGTTTGTCCGGCTGTGCGTCCTCTCGTCGGTGTCCGATCCGACGCCCGAAGGCAAGTCCATCGTCGAACTGGGTGCCGAGCAGGGCATCAAGACCGATCCCCTGCAACTGGTCGGCGTGCACATGGTGAAGTTCACCGCCGAGACCAAGTGCTCGGGTGTGGACATGCCCGACGGCCGCCGTATCCGCAAGGGCGCTTCGGAAGCGATCCTGCGCATGTGTGCCGAGGCGGGGCACGAATGCCCCGCAGGTATCGAAGCCACCGTGCGCCGTATCTCCGAGAACGGCGGGACGCCGCTCATCGTCTGCGAGGACGAGCGGATCAGGGGTGTGGTCGAATTGCAGGACATCATCAAGACGGGTATCCGCGAGCGTTTCGAGCGTCTGCGCAAGATGGGCGTGAAAACCGTGATGGTGACGGGCGACAACCCGCTGACGGCAAAATACATTGCCGAACAGGCAGGCGTCGACGACTTCATCGCCGAAGCCCGCCCCGAGGATAAACTCGAATACATCCGCCGGGAGCAGCGGGCCGGTAAACTGGTCGCCATGATGGGCGACGGCACGAACGATGCCCCGGCGCTGGCGCAGGCCGACGTGGGCGTGGCGATGAACAGCGGTACGCAGGCCGCCAAGGAGGCCGGCAACATGGTCGACCTGGACAATGACCCCACGAAACTGATCGAGATCGTCGAGATCGGCAAGCAGCTCCTGATGACGCGCGGCACGCTGACCACCTTCTCGATCGCCAACGACGTGGCCAAGTATTTCGCCATCGTCCCGGCGCTGTTCATCGCCTCCATCCCTTCGTTGCAGGCTCTGAACATCATGCACCTCGATTCGCCCGAAAGCGCTATCCTGTCGGCCGTGATTTTCAACGCGGTCATCATCCCGTTGCTGATCCCGCTGGCGCTGCGCGGCGTGACGTACAAGCCGATCGGGGCTTCGGCCCTGCTGCGCCGCAACCTCTTCATCTACGGGCTCGGAGGTGTCATCGTGCCGTTCGTGGGCATCAAACTGATAGATATGTTGGTAAGTGTATTCTTTTAACGTGTTGCAATTATGAAAAACCTTTGGATTTCAGTGAAGATAACGCTGGCAATGTGCCTGTTGCTCGGCGTGGGATATGTACTCGTGCTGCGCGGGGTTTCGGCCCTTGCGGGCCCCAACGGCGGGCAGGCCGAAACACTTACGCTCGATGGCCGGGTCGTCGGCGCCGCGAACGTAGGCCAGCAGTTCACCGGCGGGCGCTATTTCTGGGGGCGTCCCTCGGCCGTGGATTACAACGGCGGCGGCTCGGGCGGCAGCAACAAGGCTACGACCAATCCCGAATACCTGGCCGATGTGGAGCAGCGCGTGCAGGATTTCCTCGCGGCGCATCCTTACCTCTCCCGCGGAGAGGTGCCTTCGGAAATGGTGACAGCCAGCGGTTCGGGCCTCGATCCCGACATCTCGCCCCGCGGGGCGCAGGTGCAGGTGCGCCGCGTCGCCGCGGCCCGCGGGCTCGACGAGGCCGTCGTGCAGCGGCTGGTCGACTCGCTGACGCAAAAACCGTGGCTGGGGCTTTTCGGCACGGCGAAGGTCAACGTCCTGCGCCTGAATATCGCGCTGGAAACCCTGCAACCGAACGTCACGGCCTCGGCCGGTGTCCGGCAGGCCGGCGGGTGCGGGGAGGGTGTATCCCCGGAAAACTAATGGAAACTACATGAAACGGATATGGAAAAGAAAACTGAAAAGGATAAATATATGAAACGCTGGATCGTAATTCTGCTAACCGCCATGGCGGTAATGCTCACCGTCGACCTCTGTGCGCAGGATAGGCAGCGCGGTGTGGAAATTTCGGGTGGCACCGACCTCGTGAGCGGCTATGTATGGCGCGGTGTCTGGGAAGCGGGCGTGAGCCTTCAGCCCACGCTGGCACTGGCTGCCGGGAATTTTTCGGTGACCGCCTGGGGTTCGGTCGATTTTGCGACGACCTCCTACAAGGAGATGGACTTGACGATGGCTTATGCCCTCGGCCCCGTGACTTTCTCGCTGGCCGACCTTTACTGGGAAGGCGGCGCCGGTGACCGGGGCACAATCAGTCGTAACTATTTCCGTTTCGGTGCCGACTCCCCGCACCGTGTCGAGGCTGGGATAGCCTGGTGCATCTCGCCCAGGGTGCCCCTGACCCTGGCATGGAACACGGTACTGTTCGGCGCCGCGGATGTCGATGCCGCCGGCGACCGTGCCTATGCCACCTACATCGAGGCATCCTATCCTTTCGCCGTAAAGGGCATAGATATGAAGGCCGGCGTAGGCGTCGTACCGTGGAACGCCGTCGGCACCTATGGCATCGACCGCGATTTCTATGTGCAAAACGTCTTCGTCAATGCAGCGAAGGGCTGGACGGTAGCGGGGTCGTTGCAACTGGGACTTTTCACTTCGCTGAGCTGGAACCCGGCGGCCCAGGACGTTAATTTCGTGGGCGGAATATCGTTCCGCATGTGATTATGGACAAGGAAGGCAGTGTTCAGCGGTTCCTGGATCTGATCCGCCGCTCGCACCGGGGCAAGTTCAAAATCTACATCGGCATGAGTGCCGGGGTGGGTAAGAGTTACCGCATGTTGCAGGAAGCGCATCAGTTGCTCGACGCAGGCGTGGACGTCTGCATCGGATTTATCGAAACGCACGGCCGTGCCGAAACGGAAGCCCTCGTCGCAGGGCTTCCCCTCGTGCCGCGCCGCAGGCTCTTCTACAAAGGCAAGGAACTCGAGGAGATGGACACGCAGGCCATCCTGAACCTGCATCCCGAGATCGTGGTCGTGGACGAACTGGCGCACACCAATATCGAAGGCAGCGGCAATCCCAAGCGCTGGCAGGACGTGATGCAACTGCTCGATGCGGGGATCAGCGTCATCACGGCGGTCAACATCCAGCATATCGAGGGGCTGAACGAGTCCGTGCAGGAGATTACGGGCGTCGAGGTGCACGAGCGCGTGCCGGACAGCGTGCTGGCCATGGCCGACGAAGTGGTGAACATCGACCTCACGGCCGACGAACTGATCGACCGCCTGAAGGCAGGCAAAATCTATAAACCCGACAAGGTCGCTGCGGCACTCAACAATTTCTTCACGCAGGAGAACATCCTCCAACTGCGCGAACTGGCGCTCAAGGAGGTGGCGCTGCGCGTGGAGAAGAAGGTCGAGAACGAGGTCGCCGCAGGCGACAAGTGCCGCCACGACAGGTTGCTGGCCGTCATCGACTCCTCGGAAAAGCGGTCGCGCCGCGTGATCCGCAAGACGGCGCGCATGGCCACGCACATCAACACCTCGTTCGTCGTGCTCTACGTGCAGGGCGACCGCGAGGCCGCCGACCGGATCCCGCTGGCCAACCAGCGTTACCTGATCAACAACCTGAACCTCGCCACGGAGCTCGGCGGCGAAATCCGCCGGGTGCATTCCAACCGTCCGGTCGAGGCGATCCTCGAAACCTGCCGGGAACAAAAAATCAGTATCGTCTGCGTCGGGCGGCCCGAATTTTCATTATTTTCGCTGCTGAAGAACGCGATCGTGCTGCGTAGCCTGATCGGCCGCCTGTCGCGTATGAACATCGACCTTTTTATTATGTCATGACTATGAAAATACAAGGGAGGCTTACCCTGGGCATTGGCGTGCTGTTCGCCATGATCCTGTTGCTCGGCATCCAGTCGGTCAGCTATGTCCGCCAGCTTTCGCGCGCTACGGGCACCATCCTGGCCGACAACTATAATTCGCTGCAATACGCCGGGGACATGCTCCGTTCGCTGAACGACATCGGCCAGGATTCCGTCTCGCGGCACGCCCTGCGCCAGAGCCTGGCGCTCCAGCAGCAGAACATCACCGAAGTCAGCGAAAAGGAGCTTACGGCGGCCTTGCAGCAGCATGTCGCCAGCCTGAGCGACCCCGTCACCGAGGCCGAGATACAGACCGTGCGTGCCGACCTATACCGCATTATGGAGGTGAACATGGCGGCCATCCGGGCCAAGAGCTCGCAGGTCGAGGAGCGTGCCGACTATGTCATGTGGTGGCTGATCGTCGTGGCCGCCCTGTGCGCCCTGGTAGCGGGCGCCGTGCTGGTGTGGTTCCCGCGGATGGTGCTGCGTCCGATCGACGAGCTGAAGAAGGGGATCAAGGAGATCGCCAGCCATAATTACGGCAAGCGGCTCGACTTCACGGGCAACCGCGAGTTCGAATCCGTCGCCGAGTCGTTCAACAACATGGCGGCCAAGCTCGACGAGTACCGCCGCAGTTCGCTCGACGACCTGATGACGGCCAAGACGCGGATCGAGGCGATCGTCAATTCGCTCCACGAACCGATCATCGGTCTCGATCCCCGGAAGACCATCCTCTTCATGAACCGCGAGGCGCTGTCGGTGCTCAACCTGCCCGAAACCGTCATCGGGCGCGATGCCGCCGAGGTGGCGCTCGCCAACGACCTGCTCCGGCGCCTGCTGCGCGAGCTTTACGGCGAGAAGAAAAACGCCGGGCAGGAACCGCTGAAGATCTATGCCGACAACAAGGAGAGCTATTTCCAGATGGAAGATACGCCGCTCTACATCATGCCGGTCGGCAGCCGGGAGCAACAGTTCGTCGGCAACCTGATCGTCCTGAACAACATCACCAAGTACAAGGAGCTGGACTCGGCCAAGACCAATTTCATCTCGACGGTTTCGCACGAGATGAAAACTCCCATCTCGTCGATCCTGATGAGCCTGCAACTGCTCGGCGACAACCGTCTCGGGCCGCTCAACGAAGAACAGAAACAACTCGTGGGCAGCATCCGCGAGAGCAGCGACCGCCTGTTGAATATCACGGGCGAATTGCTCAACATGACGCAGGTCGAGTCCGGGAAACTCAGGCTCATGCCCAAGGTCGTGAAGCCTGTCGAGCTGATCGACTATGCGGTCAAGGCGACACAGGTGCTGGCCGAGCGTTTCCGCTGCTTCGTCGAGGTGGAGTATCCCGAGAAGATTTCGAAACTGTTCGTCGACAACGAAAAGATCGCATGGGTCATCACCAACCTCCTCTCCAACGCCATCCACCATTCCCCCGAGAATTCGCGCATCATCGTCGGGGCCGTGCAGCATGAAAAGGCGGTCGAGATTTTCGTGCAGGATTTCGGACGGGGCATCGACCCGCGTTACCATAAGAGCATTTTCGAGCGTTATTTCCGCGTGCCGGGTACCAAAGTGCAGGGCAGCGGGTTGGGGCTGGCCATCTCCAAGGAGTTTGTCGAGGCGCACGGCGGTACGATCTCGGTCGAAAGCGGGATCGGCAAGGGAAGCCGTTTTTCGATCCTGTTGCCGGCCTAGCGCCCTGCCGGGGAGGCCCCTCGCAGCGCGCCGAAGCCGCAGGCATCGTGCCTGCGGCTTCCCCGTTTTCGTTTGCCCGGACGGAATTGTCCGGTGTGGCGACGGCAGGCGGCAGCGGGAAAGAAATAAAATTCGCATTTTCCCCGGCTTTCTCCGTATTTATTTATTTTGCCTGTTGCAGACGGCCAAATACCGTAGAAAAAAGCTTGTTTAAAGTAAAAATTATTATCTTTGCAGGAGTACAGCACCAAACCAAATAATCATTGCGAATTATGGTCGATTCTTTTTTGGGACAAGCCGAAGAAGGCAATAAAACCGCTCTGCTGAAACTGCAGTTGATCGGACACTACATCATGGGTGGGGATTTCAGCATCACGGATCTGAGCCATGAAATGAATCTGTCGGTGCCGACGGTCACCAAACTGGTCAGCGAACTGATCGAAGACGGCTTCGTGCACGATTTCGGGAAACAGGGTACTGCCGGGGGGCGCCGGCCCAACATCTACGGGCTCAACCCCTATGCAGGTTATTTCGTCGGTGTCGACATCAAGAAGGACATCATCACCCTGGCGATCATCAATTTCAAGGGGCAGGTCGTCGACATGCGCGATTGCGTGCCGTTCGTCATGGAAAATTCGGTACAGGCGCTCGACCGGCTGTGCGACGTGGTCAACGGGTTCATCGCCAAGAGCAAGATCGACCGGATCAAGATCTTTTCGGTCGGCTTCAACCTCTCGGGGCGGGTCAATTCCAAGACGGGGTACAGTTACAGCTATTTCTTCGTCGAGGAGGAGCCCCTCACGATGCTGCTGGAGAAACGCCTGGGCTGCAAGGTCTATGTCGAGAACGATACCCGGGCGATGACCTACGGGGAGTACATGTGCGGCGTGGGCAACAACGAGGATACGATGATATTCGTCAATGCCAGCTGGGGTTTGGGCGTCGGGCTGGTCATCGACCGCAAACTGTTCTACGGCCGGTCGGGATTCTCGGGCGAGTTCGGCCATTTCCCGCTGCTCGACAACGAGGTGATATGCCGGTGCGGCAAGCGCGGCTGCCTCGAAACCGGCGCCTCGGGCTCGGCCGTACACCGTATATTCATGGAGAAGCTGGCGCAGAAGCGTGTTTCGATGCTTTCCGACAAGTACAATCGCGGCGAACAGATCCTGCTCGAGGATATCCTCGAAGCGCTGGGGCAGGAGGACGTGCTTGCCATCGAAGTCATGGAAACCGTCGGGCATACGCTCGGCAAGGCTATGGCCGGGCTCATCAACCTCTTCAATCCCGACCTCATCGTGCTGGGCGGGACGCTGGCCGTGGCCAAGGATTATATCATGTTGCCGCTTAAGAGTGCCATCAATAAATATTCGCTGCAACTCGTGAATAAGGATACTACCATAAAACTCAGTAAGTTGGGTGAAAAAGCCGGGGCCGTGGGCGCCTGTATGCTGAGCCGTAGCAAGATGCTGGGGCTGATGTAGTCCGGAACCAAAAATTAGCTATAAAGAGAAGTCCGTAGCCTTACGGACTTTTTTTTATACCCGTTATTGCCCGATATTACCTGTCGCAAATGTTTTTTTTAGTCGATTAGAATAAAAAAGACTATAATATTGCCTCATTGTAAATTTATTTATTATATTTGCATAGAAAAACGATAAAATTTACTTTGTTTTATGCAAACTATAAAATCCCGTCTGATATGAAAACTTCGAGTCGAAGGAATTTTCTTAAGAAAGTAGCTGTGACGGCGGCTTCGGCTGTCGCCGTCCCCGGACTGGTCAAGGCAGCTTCGGAGTTGGGTGCAGAAGGGATGGACGATGCCCTGGCCGCATCCGCTCCGGGGCACGGCGGGCTGATCGTCCCAAAGGGGGAAGGGTTGCGCATCACGGGTACGTTCCTCGACGAAATTTCGCACGACATCCCGCACCAGAACTGGGGCGAGAAGGAGTGGGACGCCGATTTTCGCCATATGAAGTCGATCGGCATCGACACGGTGATCGGGATTCGCTCGGGCTACCGCAAGTTCATCACCTACCCTTCGCCCTACCTGCTCAAAAAAGGGTGTTACATGCCGTCGGTCGACCTGCTCGACCTGTTCCTGCGCCTGGCCGGCAAGTACGGCATGAAGTTCTACTTCGGGCTTTACGACTCGGGCGAATACTGGGACACGGGCGACATGTCGCATGAGGTCGAACATAACAAATATGTAATCGACGAGGTGTGGAACATGTACGGCCGCAAATACGAGAGTTTCGGCGGCTGGTACCTGAGTGGCGAGATCAGCCGTGCCACCAAGGGTGCCATCGGGACGTTCCATGCCCTGGGCAAACAGTGCAAGGAGGTTTCGGGCGGGCTGCCCACCTTCATCTCGCCGTGGATCGACGGCAAGAAGGCCGTGATGGCCAGCGGGAGCAAACTGACCAAGGAGCAGGCTGTTTCCGTCGAGCAGCACGAACGCGAATGGGACGAGATATTCGACGGGATTCACGATGTGGTGGATGCCTGTGCGTTTCAGGACGGGCATATCGACTACGACGAGCTGGATGTGTTCTTTGCGGTCAACAAACGCCTGGCCGACAAGTACGGCATGCAATGCTGGACCAACGCCGAGTCGTTCGACCGCGACATGCCCATCAAGTTCCTGCCCATCAAGTTCGACAAGCTGCGCATGAAGCTCGAAGCCGCCATGCGTGCGGGCTACGACAAGGCCATCACATTCGAATTTTCGCATTTCATGAGCCCCCAGTCTGCATACCTGCAGGCCGGGCATCTCTTCGACCGTTACAAGGAATACTTTAACATCCGTTAGCCGATGAAATCACAGACGAATACGGGATATGTGGCATTCCTGTCACTGGTAGCCGCCATAGGCGGGATTTTATTCGGGTACGACACGGCGGTCATTTCGGGTACGATATCCGGTGTGGCCGCGCAGTTCTCGCTGGATGCCATGCAGCAGGGATGGTTCGTCGGGTGTGCGCTCGTCGGTTCGATCGGCGGCGTGGCCGTGGCCGGTGTGCTGAGCGACCGTTTCGGGCGCAAGCTGACGATGTTGCTGTCGGCCGTGCTGTTCACCGTTTCTGCCGTCGGCTGTGCCGTTAGCGCCGACTTCACGCAACTGGTCGTTTACCGCATCGTGGGCGGCGTGGGCATCGGTGTGGTGTCGATCGTTTCGCCGATGTATATTTCCGAGGTCGCCGTGGCACGCTGGCGCGGGACACTCGTGTCGCTTTACCAGCTGGCCATCACGGTCGGGTTCCTGGCGGCCTACCTCGTGAACTTCCAGATACTCAAATCGGCCGAAACGGCCGTCTACGCCTCCCCGTGGATGCAGAAGATATGGGTTACGGAGTTGTGGCGCGGCATGTTCGGTGCCGAAACGCTGCCTGCGCTGCTCTTCTTCACCGTTATATTCTTCATTCCCGAAAGCCCCCGCTGGCTCGTGCTGCGCGGCCGCGACGTGCGGGCGCATGCCGTGTTGCAGCGCATCTACCGTTCGTCGGAAGCCGCCGACGAGGAGATCGCTGCCGTACACGGCACGGCCTCCGCTTCGTCGAAGTCCGAATGGCGCGTGCTGTTCGAACCGGGTATCCGCAAGGCGGTCGTCATAGGCGTTTTCATCGCCATCCTGGGGCAGTTCATGGGCGTGAACGCCGTGCTGTACTACGGCCCGACGATCTTCGAAAATGCAGGGCTGTCGAGCGGCGATTCGCTCTTCTCGCAGGTGCTCGTGGGTGTGGTCAACATGCTGACCTCGGTGCTGGCGCTTGTCATCATCGACCGCGTGGGACGCAAACAACTGGTCTACTGGGGTGTGTCGGGCATGATCGTTTCGCTGCTCTGCATCGGGTTCTATTTTATGTGCGGCGCGGCGCTGGGATTGCCCAGCGTATTCCTGCTGGTGTTCTTCCTGGCCTATATTTTCTGCTGCGCCGTTTCGATCTGCGCCGTGGTGTGGGTGCTGCTCTCGGAAATGTACCCCACCCGGGTGCGCGGGCTGGCGATGTCGATCGCCGGACTTGCGCTGTGGGTGGGCACCTACCTCATCGGGCAGCTGACGCCGTGGATGCTCGAAAACCTTACACCCGCCGGCACGTTCTTCCTCTTCGCGGCGATGTGCGTCCCCTATATGTTGATTATCTGGCGTGCCGTTCCCGAAACCACGGGGCGCTCGCTTGAAGAAATAGAGAAATACTGGCAAAAAAATGAATAACACGAATAATGAATCCGGTGCTGTGCGCATTCAGGCCGGAGACCTCCGTCGTCTGGATCACCTCCGGGACATCAATTTAACAACCGACACTATGGATTTTCAGAAACTGGCCGGCGAGTATAAGTCGGAGCTGCTGGACAGCGTCCTGCCGTTTTGGCTCGAACACTCCCAGGATAAACAATACGGGGGGTATTTCACCTGCCTCGAACGCGACGGCAGCGTCTACGACACCGACAAGTTCATCTGGCTGCAAGGCCGTGAGGTGTGGCTTTTCTCGATGCTCTATAACAAGGTGGAAAAACGCCCCGAGTGGCTCGAGTGTGCTTTGCAGGGTGCGGAGTTCCTGAAGAAATACGGCCATGATGGCAATTACAACTGGTATTTCTCGCTCACGCGCGACGGCCGGCCGCTGGTCGACCCCTACAACATTTTCTCGTATACGTTCGCCACGATGGCCTTCGCGCAGCTGGCCATCGCCTCGGGCGACACCGGGTATGCCGCCATCGCCAAAAAAACTTTCGACCGGGTGCTCGAGAAGCGTTCGAACCCCAAGGGCAAGTGGTGCAAGGCACATCCGGGGACGCGTCCGATCAAGGATTTCGCGCTGCCGATGATCCTGTGCAACCTGTCGCTCGAAATCGAGCAGCTCATCGACAAGCAACTCATCGACCAAACGATCGAAACATGCCTGCACGAGGTGATGGAGGTCTTTTACCAGAAAGACCTCGGGCTTATCGTCGAGAATGTCTCGGCGGAAGACAATTCGCTGGTCGACTCCTTCGAGGGACGCTCGGTCAACCCGGGGCATTCGCTTGAGGCGATGTGGTTCATCATGGACTTGGGCAAGCGGCTCGGTCGTCCCGAACTGATCGACAAAGCCGTGAAGATTGCGCTTTCGACCATTGAATACGGCTGGGACAAACAGTACGGCGGCATATTCTATTTCATGGATCGCCTCGGGCGTCCGCAGCAGCAGCTCGAATGGGATCAGAAACTGTGGTGGGTGCATATCGAATCCGCGATCACGATGATCAAGGCCTACCAGCTGACGGGCAACAAGGAGTGCCTTGCGTGGTTCCAGAAACTGCACGATTACATGTGGACGCACTTCAAAGACCCGAAATATCCCGAGTGGTTCGGTTACCTCAACCGCCGCGGGGAGGTGCTCCTCCCGCTCAAGGGCGGCAAGTGGAAGGGGTGTTTTCATGTTCCGCGCGGACTTTACCAGATATGGCAGATCCTCGAACAATGCAAATAGGCGGCTCGTTCCCGATGCCTGATAAACGATTTGCCGGCCTCAAACGGTGCCGTGATATTTAAAAGAAACGAAACAAGCATGACACGTATAGGATTCTTACTTTCGGCGGTATTGTCCCTCGCAATCGGGCACGTACGTCCCGCACAAGCCAAAACGATACGCCGCACGGTCGACGTGCTGGTTATCGGCGGCACAACTTCGGGCACTTCGGCGGCCATCGCCGCGGCGCGTCAGGGGGCGGCCACGTTGGTCGTCGAACCCACGCCCATGCTCGGGGGGATGTTCTCGGCGCAGGGCGTCCCGGCTGCCGACGGTAACCACCACCTGCCCTCGGGGCTGTGGAACGAATTTCGCGAGGCTTTGCGCGCCCATTACGGCGGGGCCGAAGCGCTTGCCACGGGCTGGGTGAGCAACACGCTCTTCGAGCCCCATGTGGCGGACAGCATCTTCAGGGCGATGGCTGCGGCCGAGCCGCGGCTCGAAGTCCTGCACGGGTATGTGCTCGATAAGGTATACAAGCGCGGCAACTGCGTGACGGGCGCCCGTTTCTCGCGTAGCGGGGGCGACAGGCTCGAGGTCTCGGCTCGTATTACGGTCGATGCCACCGACCTGGGCGATGCGCTGCCCATGAGCGGTACGCCCTACCGCATCGGCATGGACGCCCGTGCCGATACGGGCGAGGCGCTGGCGCCTGCCGAGGCGAACGACATCGTGCAAGACCTGACTTTCGTCGCCATCCTCAAGGATTACGGCAAGGGTTCCGACAAGACCATCCCCCGCCCCGAAGGGTACGATCCTGCGGAGTTCGCTGCGGCCTGCCAGACCGCTGCGGGGCAGCCGATTTCGGCGGAGGCGATGCTCAACTACGGCCGCCTGCCCAATGGCAAATACATGCTCAACTGGCCGGTCAACGGCAACGACGTCTACATGAATATCGTCGAGGTGCCCTATGCCCGGCGTGACGCCGCGCTGCGCCCCGCCCGCGAGAAGACCCTGCGGTTCATCTACTATATCCAGCACGAACTGGGTTTCAGCCACCTGGGGATCGCCGATGACGAGTTCGGCACCGCAGACGGATTGGCATACCTGCCTTACCACCGCGAGGGGCGGCGCCTGGACGGGGTGATCCGCCTGACGCTCGATGACGTGGCGGATCGTTACGGCCGCCCGTCGGCACTTTACCGTACCGGCATTTCGGTCGGCGACTATCCCGTCGACCACCATCACGATTGCTGTCCTCAGATCGGGAAGATACCCTTCCCGCCCGTGCCGTCGTTTTCGGTGCCGATGGGGGTGATGATCCCTGCCGGGACGGACAACCTGGTGGTTTCGGACAAGGCCATATCGGTTTCGAACCTTATCAACGGTTCGACACGCCTGCAGCCGGTAGTCCTGCTCACGGGACAGGCGGCAGGGACGTTGGCGGCCATCGCCGCCCGGGAAGGGTGTACGCCCCGCGAAGTTCCGGTGCGCAGGTTGCAGGCCGCCCTGCTGGCGCAGGATGCGTATATCGCGCCGTTGTACGACGTGAAACCCGGCGACCCCGACTTCGCGATGTTGCAGCGCATCGCAGCGACGGGCATCCTGCGTATGACGGGCGAGCCGTTCCAGTGGGCGAACCGCACGTGGTTCTATCCCGAGCGCGGGATCTCCGTCGGTGAGTTCAGCCGCGGCCTGCACGACTATGCGCCGCAGGTCGAAGTGTCCGACGACCCCGCGCCGCTTACGGCGTCGTCGGCTGCCGCCATGCTCCGCAAGGCCGGTGCTGCCGTCGCTGCCGACGGTACGGAGCCCCTGACGCGGCGCGAAGCGGCGCGGATGACGGACGAAGCGCTGCATCCGTTCGACCGCGACATTGATTTCGAAGGAAACCTGATAAAATAACGAACCATGAAGAAACTCATCCTCCTGCTGCTGGCCGCTGCCGTCGCGACGACCGCAGCCGCACAGGCGCAGCGCGATACGCTGACCTTCAACAACGACTATTATTTCTCCAAACGCAATGTCGAGGAGCTGGTGCCGGTCACCGGGCAAAATATCGTGATGCTGGGCAACAGCCTTACCGAGCGCGGTTTCTGGGCGGAGTATTTCCAGGGGAAACGCGTGCTCAACCGCGGCATCGGCGGCGACTGCATATCGGGCATGATCAACCGCGTGCAGCCGATCGTCGACGGACGACCGAAGGCCATCTTCATCATGGGCGGTGCCAACGACCTGCTTTTCTCGAAGATTTCGAACGAGAAACTCCTGCAGCAATACGAACGCCTGCTGGACATCATCGCCCGGGGAACACCCCGCACGAAGGTCTATATCCAGAGCCTGCTGCCGCTCAACGAGGCGCATAACGAAGCTTTTATGAAAGGCAAGAATGCCCGTTTCGCCGAGTTCAACGCCCTGCTGCGTGCCATGGCCGAACGCCGCGGGCTGACCTTCATCGACATCTGGAGCGGTATGCAGCGCAACGGGGAGCTGCCCGAAGAGTACACGTTCGACGGCATCCACCTCAAGGCGGCGGGTTATGCCGTGTGGATCGAGAAAATCAGGCCCTACGTCAAATAAGCTGCCCGGATGAAACGTCTGTTTTTCGCGCTGGCATTGTGCGCGGCGTCGGGGGCCTGCATGGCCGGCGGCGACATGCGCTTCTATGAAGCCTGTTCGGACAAAATCCGCTTTACCGGCCGCGCCGCCGAAAACGGCGACGGCAGCCTGTCGTTCGACTGGAGCGGCTGTCATTTCACGTTCCGTTTCGACGGCAGCCGCTGCGCGATGCGTGCTGCGGATACCGGGCGTAACTACTACAACGTATTCGTCGACGGGCGCCTGTGCGGTAAGGCGACCGTTGAGGGAGCCTCGTCGTGCGTACCCCTCGCCGAAGGGCTTGCGCCGGGGCCGCACACCGTGACGGTGCAGAAACGCACCGAAGCCGAGCAGGGGCGCACGACGCTCTACGGCATCGAGGCCGACGGTGCTCTGCTCGACCTGCCGCCCGCCCCGTCGCGGCTGATCGAGTTCATCGGCGACTCGCACACGTGCGGCTACGGTACCGAGGGGAAAACCGTCTCGGAGCCTTTCACCCCCGAGACCGAGAACTGCGACCTGGCATGGGGCTGCATCGTGGCGCGCTGTTTCGATGCCGATTACGTGCTCACGGCCCATTCGGGGCAGGGGATCGTCCGTAACTGGGCCGATGAAAAGGAAACCTCCGACCTGACTATGCGCCAGCGCATCCTGCGGACATTCGACATGACCGACTCGCCGCGGTGGGATTTCCGGGGCTACAAGCCCGATATCGTGGTGATAAAACTGGGCACGAACGATTGCAGCACGGGCATTACACCTTCCGAGGCCGCCTTCGGCAAGGCATTCCGTGAGCTTTACGGCGCCCTGCGCGAACACTACGACTCCGTGCCGATCCTTTACGTCATCCCCGACGGTGCGGAGGCGTTCTATCCCTATATGCAGTCCGTCATGGCCGGCCTGGAGGACGACGACCTGCATTGCGTCATGCATTTTACGGGCATCACCAACCAGGACGGCGACCTGGGGGCCGGGTACCATCCCAACCACCGCGGACACCGGAAGTTCGCCGCTGCGGTCATCCCCTACATCGCGACGATCATGGGGTGGGAGATGCCGGTAGAGGTCATTCAATAGCTACTGAAACGATGAAAAAACTATTTTTTACCGCCCTTGCCCTTGCGGGTTTCCTCTGCGCTGCTGCGCAAACCCAGGACTGGGCGAACTTCGGCCGTTTCGAACAAGCCAACGACGAGGTGCGCAATCCGAAGGTCGTCCTCATGGGCAACTCGATCACCGAACTGTGGATCAAGACGCATCCCGACTTTTTTACGGCACACGGTTATGTGAGCCGCGGCATCAGCGGGCAGACCACCTCGCAGATGCTCGTACGCTTCCGGGCCGACGTGCTGGACTTGCACCCGCAGGTGGTCGTCATCTGCGGCGGGACGAACGACATAGCGCAAAATACCGGTTACATATCGCTGCCGCATATCCTGGGCAACCTCGTGTCGATGGTCGAGCTGGCACGTGCCAACGGCATCGCCCCCGTGCTGTGCTCGTTGTTGCCCGCGCGTGAATTCGGCTGGCGCAAGGAGCTTGAACCCGCGCCCCGGATCATCGAGCTGAACGCCATGATCCGCGAGTATGCCCGCAGGGAGAATATCCCCTTTGTGGATTACCACGCGGCGATGTCCGAACCGGACGGAGGCATGGTAGCGGCCTATACCTACGACGAAGTCCATCCCACGGCCGCGGGGTACGACGTGATGGAGCAGATCCTGCCGCCTGTCGTCGACGCGGTGCTGAAGAATCCGAAACGGTATCGACGGCGTTAATAGCAGGCAGGGGCAGAATTATAAGAGGGCCGGGGAATGCTTATTTCCCCGGCCCTCTTATTCTTGCAGGCAGATCGCAGCGGCCTTCCGTTATTTTGGCCCCGTGACCTTATTCCCGGAGCAGCAATACACAGCTGCCCGGTGCGCCGGCCTTTATCTTCAGTTTATTCCGCCCGGCGGCCGAAATACGGATGCCGCTGTTCTGTTCGGCCGTTCCGAAATGCCGCAGGTCGAGGTATCCGGGCAGTGCCAGCGTCCTCTTGCAAGCCCGCTTGCAGTCGATGAACACGGCCGTATGTCCCCCGACGCTGCCTTCGTAGCACAACAGGTCGGCATCGTCGGCGATAGGCGTCTCGAACCAGGTGTAGACACCCCGCCAGCAGGTCTTGTTGCCGTTCTCCATCCGTTTGTTCCCGATGAGCTTGTGGTAGCTCTTGCCGTAGGGCGCATAGATGAAGATGTCGTCCTGCCCGTCCAGCAGCGCGTGGTCTCCCAGCCCGTCGGGCAGCAGCCAGGTCGATTGGTACCCCTGTCTGTTCTTTTCGACGTAGCGCCGGAAAAGGGGGTGCTCCTGTTTGGTGAACGTCGATGCCTTCGCCACTTCCGTCCAGTCCGTGTAGGCCCCGCCCGGGGTGAGTACGTGCGTCTCGCCTTCGAACATCGACTGCATCCCGTAATAGATGGCGATGGCCACGGGCGTGGCGTTGCAGAACCGGTGCGAGGCCGCGACCTCGATGTTGTTGCGGCGGACAGTGTATGTCACCGATTCCCGGCACAGGGAGTCGCGCAGTTCGTCGCCGCCCGCGGTGTTCCGGTAGGGGCGTGTCGGGTCGAGGATTACGTTTTCGGCCTCGACCGTCACCCGATTTGCCCATAGTGTCGTGTCGCCCTCGATGCGGTTGCCGTCGGCTAGCAGGGTGTAACCCTCGCTGCGTGCCGTGCGCGCCGTGCGTTCCCTGTATTTGTGGTTGCCCCCGCACCACCCGCATCCGGGGATGGCGAAAGGCCCGATGTTGTCGCTGTACGTCGAGTTGAGCAGGACGGCGGGTTCGGCCTCGGGCTGCGTGGTGGGAAGCGCCGTCCTGTTGCGCGTGATGCCTACGCGGTAGAACGTGTAGAGCTCGTTGAACATGCACCGCCTGAACCAATAGGTGATATCCGTCCGTTCGTCCAGCTTGGCCGAAATATAGAGGTCGCCGCCCTGGCGTTTGACATACATCGCTTCGGAATAGGGGCGGTCGCATCCTTTTTCCTTGCCGCGCTTGGAGGCATCCTTGCCGGTACAGAGCGCCGTTGTGGGCGCCATGCTGCCCAGCAACAGCAGGCAGGTCAAGATTCTCAAATGTTTCATCGTTGCGTTTTTATAGGGAAGCGATGCATCCGGGCGCGTCCCGGGTGCATCGCCTGTATACCGGGGTATCCGATGCCCGGCCCGCTTACTTGCGGGTGAGCTTCAGGAAGAGGTCGGGACGGTCTGTGGTGATGAAGTCGACCCGGTTTTCGATGGCCCATATCATGTCGGCCGGGTTGTTTACCGTCCAGACGTTCGAGGCCATCTTCAACGCCTTGATGTCGTTGAGCCACGTCGGGTTGTTCAGGTATACGCCGTAGTTGAAATCGCAGCCCGTCAGCCCCATCGCCTTCAGGTCTTTGGGCAACGTGCCGCCTCCCAGGTACATCAGCTGCGTCTTTGCGGGGGCCAGCCGTGCCAGCTCTTTCATTATGTGGAGTGAGAACGAGATGTAGGTCACGCGTTTCGAAAGCCCGTACCGGCCGACCATCTTCACCACGGCCTCGGCCGCTGCGGTTTCCGCCTCGGGGGTGGCGTGGGGCTTGAGTTCCAGAACGAGGTGTACCTTCGTATCCTTAGCGGCCTCGAGGTATTGCGCCAGCGTGGGCATCGGCTCCCCGTTTTCGAGCTTGAGCGTCGTCAGCACGGTCGAAGGGGTGCTCTGTACCTCGTATCCGTCGTGCCAGCCGTCGTGGTTGAGCACCGGAACGCCGTCCGAGGCCATCCATACGTCAAATTCCACGCCGTACACGCCCAGCTGGTCGGCCTTGAGGAGCGAGGCGATCGAATTCTGTGCCGAGCCGTCGGTGTGCCAGAAGCCCCGGTGTGCGACCACGCGGGTCTTGTTCTTCATCGGGATGCCGTATTTCAGGTAGCGGCGTGCCTGGATGATCCGGGCCAGGCGATCCATCAGGGCCTTGTCTTTCGGGTTGTCCGACTCGTTGAGGGTCAGTACGCCGCGGTTCCCGCAGTAGTAGGCAACGGCCGAAGAGTTGAAGACGTCGTTCTTTTCGAAGTGGTTGATATAGGCCACCATTCGGTCGTATGACGAATTGGGGATCGCCGCCGTGGCCTTCTCGTCGAATTCGAACTCCATGGCCATCCTGTGGCGGCGGGCCGTGGCGCAGGCCTCGTCGAGGCGGCTGTCGGGGATCGAGTGGTTGAAGAAGTGGTTGGGCTGCTGGTAAGCCACGTCGAAGCCCAGGCGTTTCCACTCCTCATGGCCTTTGGCCTGCCAGTAGGGAATCCAGTAGAAAAGCTTGCCTTCGGAGTGGATGTATTCGCTCAGCGGAATGGTGAGCTCCTCGCAGTGGTGGGTGTCCTCGGCGACCCAGTAGAAGCCCGAGAGTTCCAGGTGCTTGTATTTAGCGGCCTTGAAACGTTCGACCAGCTCCCCGATGTACCATTTGGTCGCGGCGATCTGATCCTCCTCTTTCGAGAAATCCATCTCCCGGCCGTCGATCTCGCCCCAGTCCTTCTGGCCGCGGATCGCTTCGGGAAGCCCCAGTACGATTTGATGCCTGAAGGCGGGCTTTCCGAGCTCTTTTATCTCCTGTCCGATGCACCGGTCGAGTGCCGAAAGCGACTTGCCCTGCTCGAAAATCCGATCCAGCAGCCACTCCCATTCTGTCCTGCGGGCGTTGAGTTTCTCGTAGCCCACGGTGTAGTTGCGTCCCGAGCCGTCCTTGAACTCGAGGAACAGGAAGCCGTCGAAGAGCCAGTCTTTCGAGCCGTCGGCAAACCGGTGTACGACATAGGGACGGAATTCATCGACCGTCCAGTCCAGCCGGTGGCTGCCGCCTTGGTAGATCAGGGCCAGATCCTGGATTCCGGTCGTCCGGTAGCCCTGCTCGGCGGCGGGTTTGCCGGACGCGGCGGGCTGTTGCCGCAGCGGGTTGCCGATCACGAACCGGCAGAATTCATGGAACAGTTCTTTGTCCTTTGCGGCCGTCGATGCCCACAGATCGTAAAAACGGTTGGTGCCGTGGTAATAGCTCAGCGGCTTGCTTCCGTATACGCCGTGTTTTTTCGCTCCTTCCATATACTCGCGGAACCTTTTTTTGTAGACGTCGGAGTTCTGCTCCCCCTCGAGGATGTTCTCGTCGAATTCGAATTCCATCGCCAGGTCGTGCGCCTTGATGTCGGAGAAATAGCGTGACAGCGGCCTTGCGCCCTTGTCGTCCCAATAGTGGTTGGGCTGCATGTAGGCGTAGTCGATGCCCATCTCCTTCCATTTGGTGTAGCCTGCGGCACGGTTGTAGGGTATCCAGCAGAAACTCTGGTTGATCGAATGCAGGTATTCCGCAACCTGGGGGATGACCTCTTCCGACTTTTTCAGTTCGTGGCAGTAGCCGTCGCCCGGCGTCACGATCTCCTCGGAGATGGGGTAGAACCCCGCCAGTTCGACGTACTGGTAATTCCCCTCGTCGAAGCGCCTGCGCACCTGGTCGATATACCATTTGCAGGCCGCAACGCGGTCGGCACCCTTGGCGAAATCCATCCGCCGCCCGTCGAGCGAACCCCAGTAGGTCGTCGACTCGCTCGTGTCGTCGTACTTCCGGTAGATGATCGGGTCGGGCATTACCATGACGACCTTGCGCTTGGCC
This sequence comes from Alistipes sp. UBA1686, assembly GCF_002320215.1. Taxonomy (NCBI): domain Bacteria; kingdom Pseudomonadati; phylum Bacteroidota; class Bacteroidia; order Bacteroidales; family Rikenellaceae; genus Alistipes; species Alistipes sp. UBA1686. The sequence continues at coordinate 49,197 of NZ_DCKA01000005.1, read as the reverse complement.
GGGGGCGTGCCCAGCCGCTGTGAAGCCTCCTTTACGGCCGCTTCGAGGGCGTTCACGCCGTTGTCACCGTCGAACCAGTAGTCGATCAGCTCCTTCCACTGCTGCTTGCCGGCCGAAATGCCCTGGCCCCGCAGCACGCCTACCATGTAGGCGTATTTACCCCCGTCGGGGCGGCTGCTGTCCTGGAATTCGAGGAAGAGGAACCCGTCGAAGAGCCAGTGCTCCCTGCCCTCTTCGTCCACATAGGTCACGAACGGGGTGAAACGCTCCTTGTCCCAGCGGTACGGGGTGCGGTGGTGGCTGCCACCGTAGCACAACACCAGGTCGGTATAGGACGGTATCGCGTCGCGTTCCTGTTCCCAGGCGTACATTTTCGGTTCGGAATCGCGGGTTGCCGGGGCCGCGTCGCCCGTGGGGCCGTTCGCCGCCGTGGCGGGCGTATGGTTTGCGGCCAATGCCGCTAAGAGGGTGCAAAATGCGAAGGTCTTGAATTTTTTCATCTGTTTACGGATCGTTAATCGTTATTTGCGCATCGGGTTGTCGAGTACGAAACGGCAGAATTCGTGGTAGAACTCCCTGTCTTTGGCTGCCGTCGATTTCGACAGGTCGTATAAGGCGTTGGTGCCGTGGTAGTAGCTCAGCGGCTTTGTGCCGTAGACATTGTTCAGCCTGGCTCCGGACATGTATTCGCGGAAACGCTTCTTGTAGGTGTCGCAGTCGGCCTTTCCCTCGAGGAGCGCCTCGTCGAATTCGAATTCCATGCCCAGGCCGTTGGCCTTGACGTCGGAGAAGAACTGCGACAGCGATTTTTGTCCCTCCCAGAAGTAGTTGGGCTGCATATAGGCGTAGTCTACGCCCAGCTGCTTCCATTTCTTATACCCTGCGGCGCGGTTGTACGGGATCCAGTTCAGGGATTGGTTGATCGCATGCAGGTATTCCGCGAGCGGAGGGATGATCTCGTCCGATTTCTTCAGTTCGTGGTTCCAGCCGTCGCCCGGCGTGACGAGTTCCTCGGAGATGATGTAGAACCCCGCCAGGTCGATATACTGGTAGTTACCCAGGTCGAAACGCCTGCGTACCTCGTCGACATACCACTTGTAGGCCGCGATGCGGTCTTCGGCCGTCGAAAAGTCCATTTTGCGGCCGTTCAGCTCGCCCCAGTAAACCGTGGAGCCGGGGTCGCCCTTGCCGTTGCCCTTGCCGTCGTAAACCTTGTAGATGATCGGGTCGGGAAGTACCATGATGACCTTGCGTTTGGACGGGGGTGCGCCCAGGCGTGCCGAAGCGTCCTTCACGGCTCCTTCGAGGGCATCCATGCCGCTGCCGCCGGCGAACCAATAGTCGATCAGCTCTTTCCATTGCGTCTTTCCGGCCGAGAACCCGTAGTCCTTCATCAGCCCAACCATGTAGGCGTAATAACCGCCGTCGGGACGGCTGCTGTCCTGGAATTCGATGAACAGGAAGCTGTCGAACAGCCAATGTTCCTTGCCCTGTTCGTCCACGTAGCTCACGCTCGGGGCGAAACGCTCCTTGTCCCAGCGGTACGGGGTGCGGTGGTGGCTGCCGCCATAGCACAGCACCATGTCCGTATAGGAGAGTATCCCGTTGCGGCTTTGTTCCCACGGGTACATCTGCGGGCCGGGGGCGTCGGTGGTGAACCGGACATACTGCATCTGGCTGTATTCGCCCGAGTCGTTGCAGGCCACGGCGAAGACCGTGTAGGTCGTCTGCGCCGCCAGGCCGTCGATCTCGACCGTCGTCCCGGTGTATTGCGTGCCGTTCTGGGCGACGCTCTGCGCCGTTTCGGACGTAATGACCCCTGTGGCCTTGTATATGATTTTGACGGACGTGGCGTTCGTGCGCTTCATGTTCAGCGTCACCGAGTTGGCGCCCGACGATGCGATCGTCATGCTCAGGGCCGGTTTCGGGCCCCCGGAGGGCTCGTCGTCCCCGTCTCCGCAGCCGATGAACGACAGGCAGCAGAGAAGCGTGAAAATGATTCGGTAGTTCGTCATGGGATGTCAGTTTTTTTTTATTTGTTTCCCTTTCCGGAGTGTTGCGTCCGTACCGGGTTGTTTACGACGAAACTGCAGAATTCGTGGAAGAACTCCCTGTCCGTTTCGTCCGTGGAGACCGAGAGGTCGTAGAGGGCATTACTCCCCTGGTAATAGGCCAGCGGGCGGGTGCCGTAGATGCCGTGTTTCTTTGCGTATTCCATGTATTTGCGCATCCGTGCCCGGTATATGTCGCTGTGCGGATCCGCGCTGAGGATCGAAGCCTCGAATTCGAACTCGATGCTCGTCCCGGCACGGTTGATCTTCATGCAGGCGGAATCCAGGTCGTTTTCCGGCTTCCAGTAGTGGTTGGGCTGCATGTAGACCTGGTCGAAGCCGAATTTGCGCCAGTCGTCATGGCCGCGGGCGTCGTAGAACGGAATCCAGCTGAACGTGTAGTTGAGCCGGTGGAGGTAGTCGGCGATCTCGGGGAGCAGGATGTCCGAACGGGTCAGGTGGTAGCTGTACTCCGTGTCGTGCGGCTGGGCGGCGATCTCGCGGATCCAGTAGAACCCGGCCAGGTCGATGTATTTGTAATCGCCCTGGGCGAACCGTGCCCGCACCTGGTCGATGTACCACCTGCAGGCCGCTACGCGGTCTTCGTTGCTGTTGAAATCCAACCGGCGCCCGCCGAGTTCTCCCCAGTAGGTGGTCGTGGTGGTCGTGTCGATGTAGTGGCGGTGGATGATCGGATCGGGGATCATTATGATCACGCGGCGTTTGCAGGGCGCTTTGCCCAACCGGGCGGTGGCCTCCTTGACGGCCTGTTCCAGGGCGTCGGCACAGTTGCCCTTTGTGAAATAGTAGTCGATCAGCTCCTGCCACTGCTCCTTGCCGGCCGATACGCCCGCATCGCGCAGCACGCCCGTCATATACGAGTAGGCGCCGCTGTCGGGGCGGTCGACATCCTGCGATTCCAGGAAGATGAAGCCGTCGAATAGCCATTGTTCCTTCCCGTCGGGGTCGACGTAGGTGACATAGGGGGCGAAGCGCCCCTTGTCCCACAGGAAGGGATTGCGGTGATGGCTGGCACCGTAGCATAATACGGCATCGGTCGTGGTCGCCGGACTCTTGTGTTTCCTCTCCCACGGGTACAGCTTGTCCTTCGGGCCTGCGGTGCCGGTCGGGAGCGTGAAAACCAAGGCTGTTACCACTGCAATTGCTACTGTAAAAAGTCTGCGAGTCATGTCTTGTCGTTTTTATCCGACCCCGGAGCAGTCTCTTCCGTCCGGGGTCAATATATCCGTTTATGGGTTATTTCCTGTCCGTTGTCGGTCGTTGTGCCCGTAACGGATTGTTTATGATGAACTGGCAAAGTTCGTCGAACAACTCCCGGTCGGCCTCGTCGTCCGAAGCGTGGAGGTCGTAGAACCCGTTGGTGCCATGGTAATATGCGAACGGCCGTTTGCCGTAGATGTTGCGTCGTTTGGCGTAGTCGATGTAATCGCGCAGCCGCGCACGGAATGTTCCGCTGCCTTCGCGTGCGTCGAGCAGCGTGGGTTCGAACTCTATTTCCATGCCGATGCCCAGGCTGTCGATCTGTCTGCAAACCTCATCCATGTCGTTCTGCGGCTTCCAGTAATAGTTGGGTTGCAGGTAGACCTGGTCGAACCCGAACTGCTGCCATACGTCGTACCCGCGCGAGCCGTAGTAGGGTATCCAGCTGAACGTATAATCCAGCTTGTGGAGGTAGTCGGCGATATGCGGGAGCATGATGTCCGAGCGGGTCAGGTGGTAGCTGTACTGCGTGTCCACCGGCCGGGTGACGATCTCGCGCAGCCAGTAGAATCCCGCCAGCTCGACGTGTTCGTAGTTGCCCCGGGCGAACCGCTCCCGTACCCGGTCGATATACCATTTGCAGGCGGCTATGCGGTCTTCGTTCCTGCTGAAATCCAGCTGCTGGCCATCCAGCGCACCCCAATAGGTCGTACTCGACGTCGTGTCGATATAGTGCCGGTGAATCACCGGGTCAGGGAGTACCATGATGACCTTGTGCTTCTGCGGGGCTTTGCCCAACCGCGCGGCGGCCTCCTTCACGGCCTCTTCGAGGGCCTCGACCCCGTTGCCGTCCGTGAAATAATAGTCGATCAGCTCCTGCCATTGCGCTTTGCCGGCCGATTCGCCCGTGTCACGCAGATGCCCCGTCTCGAAGGCGTAGAGTTCTGCGTCGGGGCGGTTCGTGTCCTGGAATTCCAGGAAGATGAACCCGTCGAAGAGCCAGTGCTCTGTGCCCTCTTTATCGACATAGGTGACATAGGGTGCCAGCCGCTCCTTATCCCACAGGAAAGGGGTGCGGTGGTGGCTGCCGCCGTAACATAACACGGCATCCGTGGGGGGTTGCAGGTCTCTGCGGTGCTGCCCCTGCGGGTACATAGTCCGGGAACAACCGCCCGCGAGAAGCAGGCATCCTGCGGCCGCTGCGAACGGAACGATATTTTTCAGGAATTTGAGCATCGTAGTCGGTAAGTCGTAATTCGTAAAATTAAAATTAATCCCGTTGTGAAAGAGAATGAACTCACAACGGGATTAATTATTCAACATCTGTCGTTAGAATCCCAGACCCTGTACGTCAGCCAGTTTACCGCGGCCATACAGATAGTCTCCGGTTTGGGCGTATTCGGGTTTGACAATCACGAATTTCAGGTAACGGCCTGCGATCGTTTTCTGGACTGCATAGTCATAGGGCGTCGGCACACCTGTCCAGTTGAAATCACGCTTACCGCTGGCTACCAGATTCCACTGGGTGCTTGCACCGCTATACTCTTCGGCCGTGTAGATCTCATAATCCCGGTAATTACCCTGGTGGGTCGAGTAATCGCTGATCCGGAATTTCGTGAACACCTGCCGCTGTCCCATATCCACGACGAACGTTATCGGGAATTCGATTTGAGTGGCGAACCAGGATATCCATTCGTGGCCGGCGGTAATTTCCCCATCGAACAGTTTGTCGGCTGTATACTGCATGATCCATGCGGCCCCGCCGTTGTTCGGGTCTTTTGCATAGCAGTTATCCTCGCCTTCGAGCAATTTCCACGGGCCCTTCAGTTCCTTGTCCATCGAGAAGGGGACATACATGACCTCGGTGGTGACGGTGATACCGTCCAGCGACGCGGAGGTGATGCGCACCGGCACGAGCAGGTCGCCCACGATATCGAGGTTGCTGCCCGTGAACAGCTTGTCGGAGTTGATCTTGCCCGAGAACTTGGCCGTCGTCTCGCCTGCTGCGATCTGCGATCTGGCGGCGTCGAGCCTGGCGAATCCTTCGGGCGCGGCCAGGTAGTTCGTCCCGTTGGCCTGGTTGTAGGCCTCCACGAGGCTGTTGTCGATCGCGTAGTTCACCGTCAGATCCATTGTCGTGATGGCATTGTCGAGCACGATGTTGCCGTCGAAGGTAATCTCCTCGTGCGTAGCGGTGGGGTGGAACGGTGTTGCCAGTTCCTTCTCCATGCCGATCGAAGCGCGCTTGGGGTTGATGATCTTCACATTGCGGTTCGCGTCGACGGCCAGCGCGTCGTTGACCGTGGTGAGCTCAAGCGGAATGGCATACTCCGTACCCTCGCCGAGGGCGAAGATGGCTGCGTCATCCCACGTAACCTCAACGAATTTACGGGTGTCGCCATCCGAGAACCCGATCGTCGAAGAGGAGAGTTTGTAACAATTCGCCGGCAGCACCGCGTAGTTGGTGCCGTTGGCCGCGTTGTACTCGGCCAGGGCAGTTTCCGAGACGCTGAGGAGCGCTTTGGCGCTTTGCTGCCCCTTGCCGTTTTTCAGTATGGCGAATTCGTATTTCCCATTATAAACCGATACGCCTGCATATTGTTCCTCATTGACGAATGAGAGCGTATCGTCTACCATGAAGTTGTTGCGATTGTCCTCGCAGCCGGCCAGAGCGGCCGAAGCAAACAGTCCTGCAATCAACAGTTTCCACATATTTATTTTCATAGGTTCGAGCATTTATTAATGTCCGTAATTCTGGGTCATATTGGTCATTTCGGCCATCTGTGCCGCATTGATCGGGTGGAGATAGTCCTTGTCGCGGAATACGGCCGGGGCGCCGACGTAGTCGGTGTGTACGCGTTCGTAGGACTCTTCGTACGTGGTGGCGCTTACGTGCAGCGTCCAGTTCTCGCTCGGGTATTCTTCCTTGGCGATCATCCAGCGGCAGGCGTCGTAGTGGCGCATCGCTTCCAGTCCGAACTCTACCATGCGTTCTTTCTGGATGCACCAGCGGAGCAGCTCCTTGTTCCCTTTGATTTCGGGGTAAGCGACCTCGATCTTTTTCAGTCCGACACGTTCGCGCACCTTGTTCAGGTATTCGAGCGCTGCGGTCTCGTCGCGCTGGGGCTTTTCGTTGCAGGCCTCGGCGTAGTTGAGATAGATTTCCGCCAGGCGGAAGGCCGGATAAACCGTTTGCATCGAAGTGTAATCCTTGGCTTCGCGCAGCGACTTGTTGGTTTCGAGCAAACGGCGCCATACATAGCCTACGCGGGTGATACCGCCGCCTTCACCAGCATTCCACTTATTGGTGCAAGCATCGTTGTTGTAGCAGGTGAACTTGATATTCTCCGTCTTGTTGGGCCACCAGAAACCGTTGGGTACGAGGCAGGCGTAATAACGGGGATCGCGGTTGATACAACTGTTGTGGGCCTTGATGCCGTCGCCCCAGTCGATACCGGGCTGTTTGTACCCTTCGGTGAAGCCGGTGGCCAGATAACCCGATTGCGGGTCGACGATGGGTTTCGACATGTCGTTCTCACCCTGGTAGCCTGTCACGGGATAGCGTCCGGTCGTGTACATGGGATAGCTGTCTACCAATTTCAGCGAAGGTTGGATACCGCCGTATCCCTGGTAAACGACACCCGATGCGCCGCCGCTTGTCATGCCGGGCATGGCGCATGCCAGCAGACCTCCGGTGCCGCCAAGCCACGAATAACTGCCCGAGCGGCTCCACCAGCCCCAGATGGTCTCCTTGTTCCAGGGCTTCAGCCTTACGCCCTGATAAGAGGACATGTAACGCGTGAACTCATCGGTCTGTTCCGTATCCTTGTAGAGATCGTACAAACCGGTCTCAGCCAACTCGATCACATCCCAGGCTGCCTGTGCGGCTGCCTCCCATTTGGTCTCGTCCTTGCTCTGCGGGAAGAGGAATTCCCCGCGAATGTTCTGCATCTGGCCTTTGTAAAGGTCGCACCCGTTGTATAACGGCGATGCTGCGTAAAGCAGTATGCGCGATTTCAGCGCCAGGGCTGCACCGCGCGTAACACGGCCGGCCCACTGTTTGCCGTCGATACCGATGTCGTCGGTGCGTACCGGCAGGTCGTTCTTGATTGCGTCGAGCTCCCCGACCATGAAGTCGATGTTCTGCTGTACGGTGTGGCGGTCTACGCTCTTGGCGTCGATCGTCTCGTCGGCGATCTGGTCGCCCCAGATGAATACCGGGCCGTATTGGCGGAACAGCAGGAAGTAGTAGTAGGCGCGCAGGAAGCGGGCCTCGGCCTTCATATAGGCAACTGTCGTCGGGGTGTCTTCCTTGTCGAGGTCGATATATTTCAGGAAGATGGAGCACTGGTTGATGCCGATGTAGTAATCCGGCCAGTAATTGAAGTTGGTCGTGGCGCTACTGTAATTACCGGTTCTGAACTGGGTGTAGTAGACCCACTGGTACCACGAGAAGAGCGCTTCGTCGGAGCGTCCTACCGTCCAGCCGTGCATGCCTACGACCTCTTCTTCCTGGGGAATGTAGGAGTAAAGGTGGCTCAGGTATTTCTGGACTTCGGTTTTTTGCCGGAAAATATCCTCGATCTTGGCCTGGTCGTCCAGTTCCACGTCGAAGAACGACTCGCAGGAGGACAGCGTAAAGGCCAGTAAGAGGGCGGTTGCGAATATTCGTATTTTTTTCATAGCTTATCCTTTTTTAGAAGTTGACGTTTGCACCGATTGCAAAGGTACGTATAAGGGGGTATACATTACCGTAATTCGCATTTACCTCAGGATCCCAGAGCTTGAAATCGCTGAATGTAACCAGGTTCTTTCCCTGGATATAGAACCTGATCTTGGACAGGCCCCATTTCTTGGTCATGCTTTCGGGTAGTGTATAGCCGATCTCCGCGTCTTTCAGACGCAGGAAACTCATGTCGCGCTGCCAGTAGGTCGAAAGTTGCTGGTTGTTGTCCACCTTGTTGAGCGACAGACGGGGGTAGGGTGCGTTGGGATTCTGGTTGTCGAGCGTCCAGCGGTTCTTGGCCACATCCTCGAAAATCTGTCCCATGCGGAGGATCGTCGACGAAGCGCCGAAGAGGTTCTGGCCCTGGATGATGCGGGTCACGTGGCCCACGCCCGAGAAGAATACCGATACGTCGATGCCTTTCCATTTGAGGCTGGCGCCGAAACCGTAGTTGATCTCCGGTACGAGCGTATAGCCGATGGCCACCTTGTCGAAGGTGTTGACCACGCCGTCGCCGTTGACGTCGCGGTACTTGATGTCACCCGGGCGTACGGTACCGAAATCCTGCTTGGGCCAGTTGGCGATATCCTCTTCCGACTCGAACAGTCCTTCGGCAATCAGGCCGAACTGCTGGTTGTTGGCAAAGCCGGCGAGGTTCTGGTATTTCCAGATCTGGTCGGGTTTGTCGTCGTAGAGTTTCTTGTTGCGGTTGTAGGTGAAGTTACCGCGTGCCGATATGCTGAAATCCTTGTTGAAGCTGTGGTCGAATTCGAGCGACATGTCGAAACCCTGGTTCTTCATGCGGCCGAGGTTGACCCACTGCGCCGTTTTCGTGCCGACCACCGACGGGGTGGATTCGCGCTGGATGAAGATGCCTTCGCGTTTCTCATAGAAATAGTCCGCCTGGATCTTGATCTTGTTGAACAGCCCCAGTTCGATACCGACGTCGGCCTTCGTCGCCTCTTCCCAGGCAACGTCGGGATTGCCGTACTCGCCGGTCGAATAACCGGGCAGACTGGTCTGTCCCAGATCGCCGAAAAGGAACCCGCCTGCATTGGTGTTCATGGTCGTATTGTAGGCGAAGCGGCGGCTTCCGCCGATTTCGTCGTTACCGATCTTACCGTACGAGGCGCGGATCTTCAGGATGTTGATCTTGTCGCGCAGCGGCTCCCAGAATTTTTCGTTGCTGATCATGTATCCTACGGCGTAGGAGGGGAAGAAGCCGTAGCGCTTGCCGGGAGCGAAATTCTCCGAACCGTTGTAACCGAAGTTGAACTCGGCGAAATACTTGTCGCGGAAGGCATAGGTGAAACGTCCGGCGATACCCATGTTCTTAGTCGGGTAGGCGTCGATGTAATTGAGCGGCCTGTTCTTGGATTTGCTGCGTACCGAGTAGAGGAACATGCCGCTTACGCGGTGGTCTTCCGCGAAGAGGCGCTCATAGATAAGCGAGCCCTCGAAATTGATGGCCGTCGTACCCGAGGAGTCCGATGTTGCGAGCTTCATATAGTTACTGCCGTTGGGATTGGCAGCGGTCAGCATCAGTTCGCCGTTTTCATCGCGCCCGGTGGCGTAGTAGGTTACCGGGGACATTGCCCGCTCCAGGAGGGTCGCATTCTGGGCGTCCCATGCGAATTTCACATTGGCTTTCAGTCCGGGGGTAATGATGTCCGAGAAATCCTGCGTAAGCGACAACAGGGATTGCGCCACCATGGTGTTGTAACGTCTATATCCGGTGTTGTTCAGCATGTTGTAGGGGTTGACCGAGCCCGACTCCTGCGGGATCGCCAGCATGCCGTTGGAATATACGGTCGGCGTAGCCACGGGGGTTACGTACATCGTATAGGCGTATAGGTCGTTCGTGCTCGTACATGGCGCGTTCTTGGTGGTATACTGCGTAGACAGCGAAAGACCCAGCTGCGTCGACTTGGTAATGTCGATGTCGATGTTCGAGCGGAAGCTGTACTTGTTGAAGTTCATCTGGGCATCGTAACGGTCATTGTCCGCGACATTGAACATACCGCCTTCCGTGTAGTAGGATGCCGAAACGTAGTAACGGATTTTCGGGGAGCCGCCCGTGACGCTCGCGTGTACGCGCCCGGTCATGGCCAAGTCCTTGAAGATGGTGTTGACCCAGTCGACGTTCGGATAGAGGTCGGGGTCGCGGCCGCTCAGGTACATCTGGCGGGCATAGTCCGAAATCGGCATCTCGGTGCTGCCGCTGTCGCGGTAGAGTTCGTTGTAGTAGTCGATCCACTGCGAAGCGTTCGCCAGCTCGGGCAGCTGGACAGGCTGCGTAATGCCGAATTCGGCCTTGACGCGGATCTGGGGCGCCGTCATTTCGGTGCCTCGTTTGGTGGTGATCAGGATGATGCCGTTCGCACCGCGCACACCGTAGAGGGCGGTCGCCGTTGCGTCCTTCAGGATGGAGAACGTGGCGATGTCGTCCGCGTCGACAAAGTCCATGTCGCGCTCGATACCGTCGACGAGCACCAGCGGGGTGGTTTTGGCACCGAACGTACTCTGTCCACGGATCCAGAACTCGGCGCTCGATCCGGGTTCGCCCGTACGCTGCATTACGACGATACCCGCCAGTTTACCTGCGAGGTTTGAGGAGAGCGAGCCGCTTGCCACTTCCAGTTCGCCGGCGTCGATGGTGTTGATGGCGCCGATGATACTCTCCTTGCGCTGTTTACCGTATGCGACTACGGTTACCGCCTCCAGTTCGGAAACCTTGCGCACCAGCTCGGTCACGATGTTGGTCTTCGTTCCGACGGGAATGCTCTGGGTTTCATAACCCAGGTACGAAATCTCGATTACATCGGTCGGCTTTACGTCGATCGAGAAGGTACCGTCATTACCCGTGATGACACCGCGGGTACTGCCCTTGACGATCACGGTGGCTCCCGGTACACCCGCCTTGGTCTCGTCCAGGACGCGTCCGGTCATCTTGACATTCCCCCCCCCTTGCGGGGCGGTAACAGACGTTTCCAGGCTGTTTGCGGAATACACAAATTCGGGATTTGCGCTCAATTCCGTAACCGATATAAGCCCCAGTATCAACACGAATGACCGGAGCATTATTTTACAAAAGAGCTTTTGTATAGTCATTGTCATATTTCCTCATTTATAATTACTTAATGTAGATTTGTACGGTTCGGGCGTCGGTCGGTCGCCGCGGGCCCGTACGTGTTGGATTGATCCTTGCTTGGCTAGAAGCACTTTGGATTAGTGTTTTCAGGAAGTCAATAGTTCGGGTCTCGTCTGTTTTACCATAGGCACGTTTTAGTTTTTAGGTATGGTGAATAATTAGTCGGTTTTATAATTCGTCTGCCGATATGGCTGTCAATGCCGAAAGAACTTGATACACGACAACATACGGCCTGTGTGGTACTTTCTTTTCTGTGAAATTCAGTTAAAAGTATTCATTATCCGGTAACAAATATAACAATAAAATTATTATCATTACTATTTTTGATAAGTTTTTTTACTTTAATGCGGTGCGGCGCGATTTGCCCGTCGGCGAATTAGTATACTTAATTTATTGATTGTCAATGTTTTAATTCTTGCTTTCGAGCCATGATTTTTTTTTGAAAAACTAATATCCTTTTTATCAGGCACTTGGCTTCTGGGCACTGGCTTAGGCAGGTCTTTGTTCTTAAGATTGTGTAATACAATATTTTATATTTTTATATTTCGCTTGTGCCCGGATCGTTCCTGACGGATAATAGTTGCGTGCCCTGATTTTTGCCGCTTCAATGATTTGAAAAGTTTTTTACTGTTCCTGGGCTTGTAAGTAAAATATTTTTGCTTATTTTTGTCCTGTAAACTTTCGGGCTTACCGGCTAACAAGGTATACCTATGTATATTATATTTGCCGTTTATGCCCGCATCCGGCTACGCCGGCCGTACCGCATGGAACTGCGCTGAGTTGAAAATTCAATAAAATACCCGGAATAAATGATGATTAAAAATTGTTGTATGCTGGTGGCGGGCCTCCTGCTACACACGCAAATATTCGCACAGGATAAAACGGCCGCAAGCCGTATCGGCGAGGACTACACCCTGTCGAACGGTGCGGTCGAGGCCGTTTTCAGCGGGAGCGGAAGCTTCGACATCGAGAAACTGGTGCTCAACGGGAAACAGGTCGTCGCGGCAGGCAAGAACGAAACGCCGTGGATCCTGATATACAAAGGTTCCCAGGGAGAAAACCCGGAGTTGAAACCCGAACATGCCGTTTACCGTGGGGTGCAGGTGCGCGATGACGCCCATGCCAAAACTTTGGTGTTCACGTGGGAGCTGACGCTGGACTACTCGCCGGTGAAATATCCCGTGCGGATGTACGTGACGCTTCCCGACGGCGGCGAGCTGCTGCAATGGAACATAGAGGCCGACCTGCCCGCCGGGTGGCTGGTCACGGATCTGAAATTCCCCAATGTCGTGATCGAACGCCCCGAAGACGGCAGGATCATCACCACCGAAGGCTGGGGCGTCGAGAAGCCGCTCGACATCGCCACGTTCGAAGCCCGTTACCCGTCGCATGCCTCCGCCATGCAGTTCCTCGTGGTACACAATGCCGAGGGTGCGTTCTATTACGGGACGGAAGACCGCCGCGGTTGCGGAAAGACCTATTCGGCGCAGTGTACGCCGACGACGGTTGCGTTCTGCGATGCCATCCCCGCCTCGGCCGGATGGATCGCGGACGGGACGTTCCGCCTGCCGTGGGTCTCGGTCACGGGTTTCACGCCGAAGGGTTGGGAAGATGCCGTCGTCAGGTGGTACCGTCCGTTTACCTTCACGACCGAGTGGGGTCGTAAGCCGCTCGCCTCGCGCAATATCCCGCAGTGGTGCTACGATGCCGACGCATGGGTACGTGCCAAGCACGTGACCGACCAGACCTACGATGCCGTCCGGCGTGCTGCCCGGTATTTCGGGAAAGGGCTGGGTGTGCACTGGTATTTCTGGCATCATTACCCCTACGATACCCACTATCCCGACTACCTGCCCGCGCAGGAGCGTTTCGCAGGGATGGTGCGTGATGCCCAGTCTCTGGGCGCGCGTGTGACGCCCTATATCAACGGCCGGCTCTGGGATCCGGCGGCCGACAGCTATAAGCGCGACCGCGGTTACGACGCGTCGTGCCGTAAACCCGACGGTTCGCTCTATACCGAGATTTACCCCACGTCGAAAGTCCTCAATACGGTGACCTGCCCCTCGACGGATATCTGGCACCGGAAGATCATCGGGCTGGTGGACAGCCTGCAACACGCGATCGGGGTGAACGGAATCTATATCGACCAGATCGCTGCGGCTGCGCCCGAGCCCTGTTGGAACGAGGCGCACGGCCATCCGGTCGGGGGCGGCGATTTCTGGTACGACGGCTACCGCAGGCTTATCGGCGAGATCCGCGCACACCACCTGCAGGAGGACAGGATCCTGACCAGCGAGGAGAATGCCGAGTGCTATATCGACCTGTTCGACATGCTGCTGGTCGTCAATACGCCCCATGAGGAGGACAACTGCATCATCCGGCCGGTGTTCCCGATGGTCTATTCCGACCGTGCCGTCACCAGTGCCTTCACCTATACGCCGAGCGAGGCGGATAAGATGTCGCTGGGCGACTTCCGTTACGAACTGGCGAAGGCGTTGTTGTGGGGTTCGCAGATCGGGTGGGTCGACCCCATCCCGCTGATGTCGGAACAGGCCGTCAGCGAGGCGCGTTTCATGAAGACGCTCATGGATTTCCGCCGCAGCCTGCACGATGTCGTGTACGGCGGCCTCTTCATCCGCGAGCTCACCCCGACGGGCGACAACCCCATCGTGAAGATTCCGGGGTTCGGCGATGACGCGTCGGTGCTGGCTGCCGAGTGGCGGAAGCCGGACGGCCGCAAGGTCTATATCGTTGTCAATATGGATGAAAAAAAACATAAGGTTTCGTTACCCGGCGTGGACAAGCCCTTCGATGTGGCGGGTGCGTCCTGCAAGCGTATTGATTTGTAACGGGTAACGATGTCCGGGCAGGGCCCGGATAGGTTGGGTAGGAGAGGGAGCCCGGCGTGCGTTACGCCGGGCACCCTTGTTTTGCAGGGGGACTTGCCCGCCGGAATCCGCCTGGTCGGGCGCAACCGCATCGTCGTCGGCGAGGGGTATATCCTGTCATCGGGAGTTACAGGCAGCCGTGCTGCGATTCCCTCTCCGCCCGTTCCCCGATGCCCCAAGGCGAGAAAGAATGAACCGCGGGTTTATTCCATGTAAGTCATGACGTTGCCGCTGATCTGCTGCAACGATATTTCACAAACCTTCGTATTGTATTTGGCCGTGAGGATGCGCTCTTCGGCATCGAGCAGGCTCTTCTGCGCTTCGCGCATCTCGATGCCCGGCAGGTCGCCCAGCAGGTAACGCTCCATGGCGATCTCGTAGTTCTCCTTGGCGGCGATCAGGTTCTCCTTTTCCAGTTGGATCACCTCGAGGTTGTTGCGGTAGGCCTGCCAGAAGTTCGACAGGTTGGCACGCAGCGACTGCTCGAGCCTTTCGCGCGTGAGCTGCGCATTTTCCACGTCGATGCGGGCGTTGCGCTGCTCCCGGCGGCGGTTGCCGTCGAAGATCGTGATGCCGAGTTTCACCCCGGCGTTCAGTCCCAGCGTTCCGCGCGACCGGGTCGTCCCGTTCCCGAAACGGTTGTAGGTGTAACCGTATCCCGTCGTCAGGTTCAGGTAGGGGTAGTTGCGCGCCTGCACGGTTTTCAGGTCGAGTTCGGCCAGCACATTGTCATGCCCTGCCAGCAGCAGCGAGGCATTCGTGTCGAGCGTCTGCGCCAGCAGCTCCTCCCATTTGAGCTCGCCGTTGACCTCGATCACCGAGTCGCGGATGCAGAGCATTTCGTTGACGTCCTTGTTGGCCAGCAGTTCGTTGATGCGGATGCGCGAAGCCGAAACCAGCTCCTGCTGGGACATATATTTCGAACTGTCGGCATTGAAGTCCACGCGTGCCTGCAACAGGTCGAGGCGCGAGAAATTGCCGACGCTGACCCGCGCTTCGGTGATGCGCAGCCGCTCGCGCGAAAGCGCCACGGCATAGCGGAAATTCTGCAGGCGCAGCGTTTGCTGGACGTAATTGTAGTATTCGGCCGTCAGGCTGGCTACGAAGTCCTCGATCGTGATGCGGGTGCGGACAGTGCCCATCTCCTGCATCTCTTTGAGCTTTTTGTAGTTGGTGCGGATGCGGAATCCGTCGAAAATCGTCCAGTTGAGGTTGATCCCGGCGTTGAACGTCTGGTCGTAGATGCCGTTGTCCGACCATGCGTCCCCTTCGCGCGGTGTGGTGCGCTCGTTGTCCAGCGCCCCCGAATAACCCGCCTCGAAGTCGATCGTCGGCACCATGCCGGCATTTGCCGCCGTGGCATTGTTGTCGCTGATGCGCTCCTCATTGCGCACGATGCGTATGTCGTAGTTGTTTTCCAACCCTATTTCCAGGCACTTGCGGAGGGTCAGCTCCTCCTGTGCCGCCGCCGTTGCGAAAATCCCCGCGGCCAGGGCCGATAAAATCACTCGTTTCATTGGGCTTCCTTATTTCTGTTTCTTACTCCGGTCTGTCGATACGTAGCTGTATATTGCCGGGACGATGTAGAGCGTCAGCAGGGTGGATACCACCATACCGCCCACTACGGCGATACCCATGGCGATACGTCCGTTGGCACCTTCGCCCGTGGCGACGGTCAGCGGCAGCAGGCCGAGGATGGTCGAGGCGCTCGTCATCAGGATCGGGCGCAGGCGTTGCAGCGAGGCTTCCTCGATGGCGTGCAGTTTGTCGATTCCCGCTTCCTGCTTCTGGTTGGCGAACTCCACGATCAGGATGCCGTTCTTGGCCACCAGGCCGATGAGCATGATGATGCCGATCTGGCTGAAGATGTTCATCGTCTGCCCGTTGGCGGCCATGAACACCAGTGCCCCCGCAATGGCCAGCGGCACGGTGAGCATGATGACCAGCGGGTCTTTGAAGCTCTCGAACTGTGCCGCGAGGATCAGGTAGATCAGCAGGATGGCCAGCAGGAAGGCGAACATCAGGCTCGACGAACTTTCACGGAACTCCTTCGAGTCGCCGGCCAGCGCCGTGCGGAAATCGTCGCCGAGCGTTTCGGCGGCGATGCGATCCATTTCGTCGAGCCCCTGCCCGATGGTCTTGCCCTTCGCCAGCCCGGCCGATACGGTCGCCGAGAGGAACCGGTTGTAGTGGTACAATTGCGGCGGGGCGACGTTCTCTTCCAGTGCGATCAGGTTGTCCAGCTGGATCATCTCGCCCTTGTCGCTGCGTACGTAGATCGACCGCAGGTCGGCGGGCTTGTTGCGTTGCTGGCGGTTGATTTCGGCCAGTATCTCGTATTGCTTGCCGTTCATGTAGAAGTAGCCCATACGCTGGCCGCTGAGCCCGTACTGGAGCGTCTGGGCGATGTCGCGCGTCGAGACGCCCAGCAGGTTCGACTTGTCGCGGTTGATGATGATGCGCGCTTCGGGCTTGCTGAATTTCAGGTCGACGTCGGCCATCTGGAACACGGGGCTTTCGTAGACCTTGCGCATGAATTCGGGCAGCACCTCCTGCAACCGTTCGATGCCGGTGGCCTGCAGGACGTACTGCACGGGCATGTTGCCGCGGCGGCCGCCGAAGGTGCTCTGCTGCTGCACGAAGGCGCGGGCCTTGGTCTTGGTACGCACGGCCGCCGAAAGCTCCTCGGCGATCTCCATCTGCGAACGTTTGCGTTCCGAGATGTCGGTCAGGGCGATGCGGACGTTGCCCGAGCCGCTCGATACGCGTGCCGTGACCGACTGGGCCTCCGGCACGAGCGAATCGACCAGGCGGTTGATGTCCTCGGTGTAGTCGCGCAGGTATTCGTAGGTGGCGCCTTCCGACCCGCGGGTAATGATCGAAATCTGCGAACGGTCTTCGAGCGGCGCCATTTCCGCCGGGATGGCCCGCCACAGCCAGCCGATCAGTCCGACCATCAGGGCGATGAGCGGCAATGCCACCCAGCGCCGCCGCAGGAACCCGGCCAGCGTGCGCTGGTAAAAGTTGTTCATTCCCACGAAGAAGGGCTCGGTCTTGCTGTAAAACCAGCTCTTGCGCTCCTGCCGCACCAGCAGTTTGGTCGCCAGCATCGGGGTGATGGTCAGCGCAGCGAAGGTCGAGATGACCACCGCGCCCGAGATCACCATGCTGAATTCGCGGAACAGGCGGCCGGTCATGCCCTCCATGAAGACGATCGGGAAGAACACGGCGATCAGCGTGACCGACGTCGAGATGACGGCGAAGAAGATCTCCTTGGCGCCTTCGATGCCGGCCTCCTTGGGCGTCATGCCGCGTTCGATGCGGATGTAGATGTTCTCGGTCATCACGATGGCATCGTCGACCACCAGCCCGACCGAGAGCACCACGGCCAGCATCGACAGCACGTTGATCGAGAACCCGGCGACGTACATCAGGAAGAACGTGCCGATGAGCGAGACCGGGATCACGATGCACGGGATGAGCGTCACGCGCCAGTTGCGCAGGAAGAGGAAGATGATGATGATGACCAGGATGAAGGCCTCGTAGACGGTCTGTCGCACCTCGTCGATCGAGGCGCGGATGAAGCGCGTGTTGTCGAACCCGTAGGAGGTCACCACGTCGTCCGGCAGGTCTTTCTTCATCGTCTCCATGCGCTGGTAAACCGCATCGGCGATGTCGATGTGGTTGGCTCCCGGCTGGGGGATCACCACGACGCCCACCATCGGGATACCGTTCATCTTCATGTAGCTGCGCGTATCCTGGGGGCCCAGTTCGGCGCGTCCCACGTCGCTCAGGCGGATGATGCGGTTGGAGGCTTCGCGTACGACCAGGTCGTTGAACTCCTGCGTGGTGTGCATCAGCCCCATCGTGCGGATCGTCAGCTCGGTGGTGTTGCCTTCGATGCTGCCCGAGGGAAGCTCTACGTTTTCGCGGTCGAGGGCGTTCTTGATGTCCACGGGCGTAATGCCGTATCCGGCCATCTTGGCCGGGTCGAGCCACAGGCGCATCGAGTAGCGTTTCTCACCCCATATCTGCACGCCGCTGACGTTGTTGATCGTCTGCAGCTGCTCCTTGACCGTCAGGTCGGCGATCTCGCTCAGCTCCAGCAGCGAACGTTTGTCGCTCTGGATGGTTACCATCAGGATCGGTGTGGCGTCGGCATCGGCTTTGGTGACCGTCGGAGGGTCGCAGTCGCGGGGCAGGTAGCGCTGGGCGCGCGACACTTTGTCGCGCACGTCGTTGGCCGCGGTTTCCAGGTCTACCGAGAGTTCGAATTCGACCGTGATGCGGCTCTGTCCCTGGCTGCTGACGCTCGACATCGAGCGGATGCCCGGGATGCCGTTTATGTTCTGTTCGAGCGGCTCGGTGATCTGGTTCTCGATCACATCGGCATTGGCTCCCGGATAGGAGCACGTCACCGAGATGATGGGGTTGTCGACACTCGGGTATTCGCGTACGCCGAGGTAGCTGTACCCGATGAAACCGAATAGCAGGATGATGATCGTCAGCACCGATGCCATTACCGGCCGCCGGATGCTCAGTTCGGAAATATTCATGCGGCGGCGGTTTTATTCGACGGTGTCGAGTTTTACGGGGAGCCCTTCACGCAGCTGGAGCGTGCCGGAGACGATCAGCGTGTCGCCCGGGGCCAACCCCTCGACGACCTGTATCCGCGATTCCGTCCTCAGCCCGGTTTTTATGGCTACGGCGTGGGCTTTGCCGCCCTTGTAGAGGAATACCTTGTCCACGCCCATCTCGGGGACGACGGCCTGCGTCGGGATGGCGATGGCGTCGGGAATGTCATGCATCCGGATCTTTACGCTTACGAAGCGTCCGGGCAGCAGCCTGCCCCGCGTATTGGGGTAGTGCGCACGCACCGAGAAATAGTGGGTATTCGAGTCGATCTTCGACTCGGTGGCATATACCTCGGCGTGGAACGTCTCGTTGTACCCCTCGACCGTGAACGTGAGGCGCGTCCCGGGTTTTATCTGGCTGGCGTAGCGCTCCGGGACGGAAAGGTCGATCTTCAGCGGTTTGATTTTGGTCAGCTTGGCCACCACGACGCTCGGCGAGGCATAGGCGCCTTCGCTGACGTTGCGCAGGCCGATCACGCCGTCGAACGGGGCGTGCAGCTCCGTGAGCGCGATGTTCGAACGCACGATGTCGATGTCGGCGTTGAGCATCGCCAGTTCGGTGCGTGCCTGTTCGTAGGCTTCCTGGCTGACGGCGTCCTTTTCGAGCAGGGCACTCTGGCGGTAAACACGGTCTTCGGCCAGTTTGAGCTGCGCTTCGTAGCGCGACAGCTGTGCCAGCAGCGGTTTGTCGTTGACTTTGGCCAGCAATTCGCCCTTGCGGACGGTTGAGCCTTCCTGGAAGTTGATCGAGACGATCTTGCCCGAGGTCTCGAACGAGAGGTCTACCTCCTCGTCGGGGAGCAGGCTGCCCACCGAGGTGATTCCGTCCGTGAGGGTTTGCGGCCGCACGACGAGCCCGTTGACGTTCAGGACGCTATTTTTCCGGGGTATGCTGATTGCTGCCGGGTCGGGGGCGGACGAACTGCCGCGGTAGTGGTTGTAAACGAACAGCCCAGCACAGAATACTACGAGGATGACGGACGTGATGATCCATTTCTTTTTTTTCATACCGGAGAGGTTGTCTTTAATGAGGGATATGCAAAGATACGAAAAAAACCGCTATGCCTCCGCTGCCGAAAGGTACAATTGCATCCGTTTGTCGTAAAAACGGGGCCGGTTGCGGGTTCGTGTATGCCCGTATCCGGCGAAACGGTAAAAAACGCCGGCGAAACGACCGGCATCCGCCGGATTCCCGCACCGTCGGAAAGCAATACCTACATGTTATTATTCTGTCCCGAAAATTACCTAAAACAGGGAATTGCCCGGGCTCGGCAGCCACCTTAACTTTGCCACTGCAAACAAAATAAACGGAGAGCCTATGCGTCTTGGAATTTTACTGTTTACTTCTATTTTATTACTGGCGGGTATTACCCTGCATGCGCAGGAAGCTGTGACCGCCCCCGCCCCTGTCCCCATCCCCGAATCTGCGGCTGCGGCCGATTCGGCTGCCAATGCCAGGCTGAAGGCACAGCTGAAAGCCGAACTCCTGTCGGAGATCCGTGCCGAGCTCTCTTCCGAAGTGAAGACCGCCGTCAGCAAAGAGGCCGACAAACCCTCACGGCTGACCGTAGGCGGGTACGGCGAAGCCGTCATGACGCGCAATTTTTTCAGCGACAACTACCTGCGTTATATCAGCCCCGACAAGTACAAGAATGACAAAAGCCACGGCCGCTTCGACCTCCCGCACGTGGTCATCTACCTGGGCTACGATTTCGGGCGCGGCTGGTCGATGGGCACCGAGATCGAATTCGAGCACGGCGGCACGGAGAGCGCCTTCGAAACCGAATTCGAGGAGGGCGGCGAGTATGAGTCGGAGATCGAACGCGGCGGCGAGGTCGCCCTCGAACAGTTCTGGCTCCAGAAAAGCTTCAGCCCGGTCTTCAACCTGCGCCTGGGGCATATGATCGTGCCCGTCGGCGGAACCAACCAGCACCACATGCCCACCGAGTTCTTCGGGGTCTACCGTCCCGAGGGCGAGAATACGATCCTGCCCTGCACATGGCACGAAACGGGCATCAGCCTCTGGGGACGTGCCGGTGACTGGCGTTACGAGGTGATGTTCTTGCCGGGACTGGATTCCGACCGGTTCGGCGACAACGGTTGGGTCAGCGGCGGTGCCGGAAGCCCCTACGAATTCAAGATCGCCAATGCCTATGCCGGGGCGTTCCGCATCGACAACTACTCCGTCCCGGGCTTGCGCCTGAGCCTGAGCGGCTATGCGGGCAACAGTTTCAGCAATACCCTGAGTGCCAACCGTACCGGTGCTGACAGATACAAGGACGTGAAGGGTACGGTGATGATCGGCGCCTTCGATTTCCTCTACGATGCCCATAACTGGATCGTTCGCGGTAACTTCGACTACGGGCACCTGACCAATTCGGACAAGATTTCCCAGTTCAACCGCGATATGCCCAACGCATCGCCCTCGCCCAAACAATATGTGGGTTCGGACGCCATCGCCACGGGGGTGGAAGCCGGTTACGACATCTTCTCGCAGATACGCAGGCTCAAGGAGAGGGGACACCGCTTCTACGTCTTCGGCCGCTATGAGTTCTACGATTCGATGTTCGATACCGCCAAGTCGGTAATCCGCCAGGACTGGTGCGGCCGCCAGCGGGTAGCCGTCGGGTTCAACTATTACCCGATCAGGAACATTGTCATCAAGGCCGAGTACGGCATCGGCCTGCTCCGGTCGTACGACTACACCGACTCCGCCACCGGGGAGGCCCGCACGGGGCGTTTCAACAATGAGCCCTCCCTTTCGCTGGGGATCGCCTATTCCGGCTTTTTCAGACGTTAACCAAATCATAATGAGAATATGAAAAATCTGTTCAAAAATTCCGTTTATGCAGCCGCGGCACTCGTCCTGGCGCTCGGGGCCGCATCGTGCAGCGACAGCGACGGCGATTACACGTTTGCCGACGAGCGTGAAGAGGCGCTCAGGGATGCTGCCGTAGATTTCGTCGACAATAACGTGATTCCGACCTATAAGGCCCTGGCCGACGGGAGCATCGCCTTGCAGGAGGATTGCGAGGCCATGCTGGAGGCTTTCGACGCGGGAACCCTTACGACCCCGCTGGTGCAGGCCGCCTGCAACGACTGGATCACCACGCGCAAGCACTGGGAGCTCAGCGAGGCCTACCTTTACGGCGCTGCGGCCGATTACGACATCGACCCGCATATCGACTCCTGGCCGCTGGACGGCACGGCGCTTCAGAACCTGCTGAACAACAACAGTATGATGGCCGAGATCGAGAGGAATCCCGATTATGTCAGCGCCAATCTGGGTTACGGCCTGCTCGGGTTCCATGCGTTGGAATACATGCTCTTCGAGAATGCGGGCCCCCGCGCCCTCGGCAAATACACCCGTCCCCAGCTGGTATACCTGGTCGGTGTGGCCAACGATCTGTGCAACATGTGCGTACGCCTCGAAGCTTCGTGGGCGGGGCTGGACAATGTCACCGAAGAGAAGCAGACGATCCTGGGCGATGCCGAACTGGAGCCGACCTTCGACTACGGCGCTTCGATGCGCAATTCGGGGAAGGGCGGCAGCAAGTACCGCAACTATAAGGATGCCGCCGAGGAGATCATCCAGGGCTGCATCGACATCGCCACGGAGGTCGGCTCGCAGAAGATCGGCCGTCCGGCCAACGGAACCAGCTCCGAGGATATCAATTACATCGAGTCGCCTTACAGCCAGAATTCGAAGACCGATTTCATCGACAACATCATCAGCATCCGGAACACCTATCAGGGTATGACCTCCGGCGACGCTTCGGTGAGCGACTGGATCGAGGTGGTAGACCCCGTCCTCGATACGGAGGTTCGCAATGCGATTTCCACGGCGATCGAAAAGATCGAGGCCTGCCCGGCCCCGTTCGTCGACAACCGTACGGCACAGGCATGGAAGGATGCCGCCACCTATTGCAATAACGACCTTGTGAACGCGCTTACGAAGGCGCTGACGGCACTGTCGGTCGAAAAATAACCATTTTCAGCAATGAAAAAGCACTTGATTTACAGCCTGTGCATGTCGGCAGCCCTGATGGCTGCCGCGTGCGCTGATGACAAGGGGACGGATCCCGCCCCCGATCCGAATCCCGACCCTGTTCCTGAGGAGTATTACGCCGGCGGCAAGCTCGGCACGGCTTTCAACACTACGTCGGTGGCCTACGAGCAGCCTACGCCGGTCGTCGATGACGACGCCGCGATGACGCAGCGTTTCCTGAACGGTGAGGCGCTGTTCGAAAAACCCTTCACGGCCAACTCGTCGGGTGTGCGCTACGGCCTCGGGCCGCTCTATATCCGCACCTCGTGCCTGCACTGCCACCCGGGCTACGGCCACGGCAAGCGTATCGAAGGCGCGTTCAACACCAACCAGATCGGCAACGGCTATCTGCTGGTCATCACCGACGAGGACGACAATTACCTGACATCGCTCACCGGTATGCCGCAAACGCGGGCCGTGGCGCCGTTCAAAGCCCCGATCGACGAATCGAAGATCATGATCGGCTGGCAGGAGTATACCGACGAGTGGGGCAATAAGTTTCCCGACGGCGAGTCTTACAGCCTGATCTATCCCGAAGTGACGATCCCCGAGGACGCCTATTACGTGCCGCTGATCGGCGCCAAGGGCGAGGTGCCCTATGCCAAGGTGCGCGTGCGCCTCGAATCGACCATCGGCATCTACGGTACGGGCTTGCTGGATGCCATTTCAGACAGCGACCTGAAAGCCGAGTACGTTCGCCAGGAGCAGAACGGCGTGCCGCTCAATCCCGCGATCTTCAGGAACGGCGAGTGGGTCAAGACCTACGGGACGACCACCCATCCGCTGCGCTATACCTATGCCCTGAGCCGCGGCCCGTTGCAGGATGCGGCGGGTGCCAATGCCATCTGGAACATCACCAACGTGACCCGCTCCGACCGCCGTTACCACTACATGACCGCTGCTTATGCCGAAGTAGCGTCGAAGGACGCCGATGTGCAGCGGGATTTCTACACGCTTTTCCCGGCGTGGAACAAGACGGGCGACGTTGCGCAGGATATTTACGACTATCTGATGAACAAGGAACTGCCCGTCGAGATGAGCGATGAGGACTATGTCGACTTCATGGTCTGGCACCGCGGTCTGGCCGTACCGGCGGCGCGGAACCTCGACGATGCGGACGTCAAACGCGGCAAGGCGCTCTTCACCGAGATCGGCTGTGCCACCTGCCACCGTCCGACCTGGACGACGGGCGACGATGTCTTTACCGACCCCAACGGTTTCTTTGCCGACGGCGACAGCCGCCTGCCGCGTTATCCTAATCAGAAGATCTGGCCCTACTCCGACATGGTGCAGCACCGTCTCTTCATGGTGAACGACATCCGCACGGGCTGGTGCCGTACGACGCCGCTCTGGGGCCGCGGCCTGAGCGAGAAGTGCACGGGCGCCAGCGACCGCCTGCACGATTGCCGTGCGCGGACGGTCATCGAGGCTATCATGTGGCATGGCGCGGCGCAGAGCGACGCCCGCTGGTCGGTCGAGAAGTTCCGCACGCTGAGCAAGGACGACCGCGACGCGGTGGTCGAATTCATCGAATCCATCTAACCCTTCCCGGATATGTGCGAAGCGCCGGTGCCCCGTGCATCGGCCTTTGCCGTGTCCGGACGATGCATTCACACACGAACGAACGGATGAAACTGTTGAAACGCCTTGCCTTTGGGCTGCTCGGAGCCGTGATGGCGGTGCTCGTTACGGCCACGGTACTTGAAAAGATATACGGTACGGATTTCGCCGCTGCGCATATCTACGGCGCGGGCTGGTTCGCCGCGCTTTGGGGTGCCCTCACCCTCGCGGCGCTGGCCTGCCTGTTCCGCCGGAAATTGTGGCGCAGGCCCGCCGTCCTGTTGCTGCACCTCTCTTTCGCGGTCATCCTCGCGGGGGCTTCCGTGACATGGCTCTTCGGCCGGCAGGGGACGTTGCACCTGCGCACGGGCGATCCCGGGGCGACCGCATTCGCCGGCCGTGACGGTTCGGAGCAAATACTGCCCTTCCGGGCCCGGCTGGACGATTTCCGCATCGAGTATTATGCCGGCACCCGTGCGCCGATGGATTTCGTCAGCCTTCTCACCCTGACGGCCGACGACGGGTCGCTGCACGGTGAAGTCGGCATGAACCGCATCCTGGTTTTCCGGAATTACCGGTTTTACCAGTCCGCCTATGACGAGGACGGACGGGGTACGACCCTCTCCGTTTCGTATGATCCGTGGGGCATCGGCATCACCTATGCCGGGTACGGGCTGCTGCTCGTTTCCATGCTGGCGTTCCTGTGCGACAGGCGCGGGGGTTTCAGGCGGTTGCTGCGCAGCCCTGCGCTCCGCAAGGCGGCGCTGTGCCTTGTCCTCTGTACGGCGGCCGTACAGGGTGCCCGGGCGGCTGACACCTTGCCGCAGACGCTTCCGCGCGAGGTCGCCGCGGAATTGGGCGACCTGTATGTCTACTACAACGACCGTATCTGTCCGTTGCAGACTCTGGCTAAGGATTTTACGGTGAAACTCTGCGGGAAGAGCCGCTACCGGGGACTTACGCCCGAGCAGGTGCTTTCCGGCTGGCTGTTCTATTACGACGACTGGAAACGCGAACCGATGATCCGCATCAGGAGTGCCGGGGCACGCCGCCTGCTGGAGGTCGGCGGGCGTTATGCGCGGCTGTCGGATTTCCGCAACCGGGTTAACGAATACCGGCTCGAAGGGGCTGCCGGGCGTCCGGCGGGCGAGGCCGATGAGAAATTCAACATCATCGGGATGATCTGCACGGGCAGTATGCTGCGGATTTTTCCCTATACCGACCCTTCGGACAGCCTGCTGCGCTGGGCGTCGCAGGTCGACGACCTGCCGCGGGAGCTGCCTCACGGGCAGGCGCTCTTTATCGGCCGGGCCATGAACTACGTCAGCGAACTGGTCGTAAAACGGGATTGGGCGGGGGTCGCAGGGGTGTTGCGCAAGATCCGCAACTACCAGCAGAAGGAGGGCGGGGCGCATATGCCTTCCGGGCTGCGTTTCCGTGCCGAAAAACTTTATAACCGGCTCGATTGGTCGCTGCCGCTCGCCGCGGCATTCATCCTGATCGGGATCGGAGGATTCCTCGAAGCCTGCCGCCGGATGGTGCGCGGGCGGGCTTTCGGGGCGAAAACCCGGGGCTGGCTCCTTGCGGGCGTTGCCGCCGGAGGACTGTATCTTACGCTGATGCTGGCGCTGCGGGGCTATGTCAGCGGCCACTGGCCTGTTTCGAACGGCTATGAAACGATGCGCTTCATGGCATGGTGTACGCTGCTGCTCACGCTGCTCTTCGCCCGCCGCTTCCTGTTCCTGCTGCCTTTCGGTTACCTGATCGCCGGGCTGTCGCTGATGGTTTCGATGATGGGGGAGTCGAACCCTCAGATCACGCAGCTGATGCCGGTTCTCGACTCGCCGCTGCTCTGCATCCATGTGATGCTGGTCATGGCGGCCTATGCGTTGCTGGCGTTCGTCATGTTCGGCGGCGTGGCAGGGGTCGTCCTGCACCGCCGCGCCCGCGGGGTGGCCGCGCAGTTGCAGGCCGTCAGCCGGCTGATGCTCTATCCGGCCGTCTTCTGCCTCGCTGCCGGTATTTTTGTCGGTGCCATCTGGGCCAATGTGTCGTGGGGACGCTACTGGGGCTGGGATCCCAAGGAGGTGTGGGCGCTCGTCACGCTGCTGGTTTATGCGCTGCCCCTGCATGCCGGTTCCCTGCCGTGGTTTCGCCGGCCGTTGTTCTTCCATTGGTTCTGCATCGCGGCGTTCCTCTCGGTGCTGGTCACCTATTTCGGGGTCAATTTCCTGTTGGGCGGCATGCACAGTTATGCCGGATAGGGGAGTGGCGGCCCGGGGCGGGATGCCCCTTCCGTGCGTCCCGGTCGTCCCTATCGTATGGCGGGGCCGTCATTGCGCAGCCGAGCGGTAAACCGTTCCGGCAGACGGGGCATGGCGCCGTGCTGCGAGCAGACGTGGGCCGCGACATCCACGGCCAGCCTGTGTGCTTCCCCGATGCCGAGCCCCGAGAGCAGGGCGGCCAGGAACGATGCTGTGAACGAGTCCCCGGCACCGACCGTGTCGGCTACTTCGACGCGCGGCGTGGGGATATATGACCGGGTGTCGGGGGCGAATACCGAACTCCCGGCGGCGCCGCAGGTGAGGATCACGATCCGCAACCCGTACCTGTCGAGCAGCGTGCGGCACTGCTCCCCGGGCTGCATCCCCTCCAAGCCGAACATGCTGCCGACCACGGCCAGTTCTTCGTCGTTTATCTTCAAGATGTTGCACTTCCGCAGCGACTCTTCGACCACCTGCTGCGTGTAGAAGTGCTGCCGCAGGTTGATGTCGAAGACCTTGTATTGTCCCTCGCCGTCGGGCATCGTTTCCAGGAAACGCCCGATCGTGCGGTGCGATACGGGGCTGCGCTGTGCCAGCGACCCGAAGCAGGCTGCACGGGTGTGCCGGGCGAGCTCCTCGATCTGCGGGGTGAACGGTATGTTGTCCCAGGCTACGCCCTGCCGGATCTCGTAGCTGGGGATGCCCGCCCCGTCGAGCGTGACTTCGACCGTCCCGGTCGGGAACGGCACCGTTTCCAGTATATGTCCCACCCCTTTTTCGCGGAGCTGGTTGCGGAGTTCGCGTCCCGCCTCGTCGTCGCCGACGGCGCTGATCGCGCAGCTGCGCAGCCCGAACTGCGACATGTGGTAGGCGAAATTCGCGGGGGCGCCGCCGATCTTTCGCCCTTCGGGCAGTATGTCCCAGAGTGCTTCGCCGATCCCGACAACCCACTCTGTCTTTCGGTTTGCTTCGGTATTCATTGTCGTTTGCGTTTGCTGCGAAGTTAACGGTTTTGCTCGATATTTTTCCGCTTGCGCGGTGTTTTTCAACATGGCGTGAGGCATTTGGCCGTAATTTTCGCGGCATTCGGTTTGTCCTGCCGGGACGGTTTCCGACGACAGGGCGGACGAATTATGCCCGGAAAGTTTGTATTGAACGGCTTTTGTCTTATTTTTGTCTGACACAAAACCCGAACCCATGATGCTGCGAACCCTTCCCGCCCGATCCGGCTTCCTGTGGGTGTTCTTGGCGTGCATTTTCCTCGCAGGATGTACGCGGCACCCGAAATACTCGCTCCAGACCGAAGCGGTGCTGGAACGGCTGGATGCGGAACTTTCCCGCAAGGATCGTTACCAGCAGTGGCGGCAGGCGCAGAACGACAGCCTGCGCCGGGAGGTGGCGCGTGCCCGCAACGCCGGCGACCGGGCGTGGCGCCTGTTCGCCGTGTCGCAGAATTACGTGACCTACCAGCTGGATTCGGCGGCTTATTACGTCGACCGCCTTTACCGGCTGGCCGCCTCTGCCGGGTCGGAGGATATCCGCCGCATCGCCCTGCTTGCCGACATCGACGTCTGGCTGGGCCGCGGGCAGCTGGGGCTTGCCGAAGAACTTTTCCGCAGGATAGATACGGCCGGCATGTCCTCTGCGGAGTATGCCGCATGGCATTCGCGCTACTCCTCGATCGCCGCCCGGCGTGCGGCCGAAGCCGAGGACGGAGCCGTGCGGTCGGCATGGCGCGATACGGTGGTGCGAGTCAGGCACATATCCGTGCCCGGGCAGTCGGAGTGGACGCAGGCGCGGATCGCCGCTGCCGCTCTGCGCGACAGCGGCCGCTTCGCCGAGGCCGTACAGTTGCTCGAGCCCTATACGGCCAAAAATCCCGACTACCAGGAGCTGGCGCTTCTCTATTACGGCCTCGCAGGCATCGCGCGGGCGTGGGGCGACGACGACCTGCGGCTTTATTACCTGGCCGAATCGTCCGTCGCCGACCTGCGTGCCGGCACCCGTTCCTATGCCTCGCTGTACGACCTTGCGCTGCTGCTGTTCGACCGCAAGGATTACGACCGTGCGGCAGCCTATATGGGCAGCGCGTCCGATGACGCCATGCACTGCCGGTCGATGGTGCGCATACCGGTCTCCTCTTCCGCGGCCGTCAAGATCAGCGAGGCCATCTCCTCGAACATCGCCCAAAGGCAGGCCATGATGACCACGACGATCTGGTTGGCCGGTGTCTTCCTGGTCGTCCTCATCGGTATCCTCTGGTGCGTGCTGTGGCAGCACCGCCGCCTGCGCGGCAACCACCGGCAGCTGATCGACATGAGCGCCCAGTTACAGGCGAAGAACGACGAGATGCAGGCCAAGAACGACCATATCCGCGAGATCAACGGCGCGCTGGTCGACTCCAACCGGATCAAAGACCGTTACGTCTGCCACTATATCGACCTTTCCGTCCATTACATCAAGCAGATCGACACTTTCCGCCGCGAGGTCTGCCGCGTCGCCCGCAACAAGGGCGTTGACGAACTGGTGCGCTGGCTGAACACCTCGCAGGCCGTCAGCGGCGAATATGCGAAGTTCTACCAGTCGTTCGATTCCTCGTTCCTCGACATCTTCCCGCAGTTCATCGAACAGGTCAATGCCCTCCTGCAGCCCGAGTCGCATTTTGCGCCCCGCGCCGACGCATCGCTGACCACCGAGCTGCGGATTCTGGCGGCCATCCGGCTCGGGATTACCGACAGCGGACACATCGCTTCGCTGCTCAACTGTGCCTCGGCGACGGTCTATACCTACCGCACCAAACTCCGCAATGCGGCGCTGGATCGGGACAATTTCGAGCAGCAGGTGTCGCGGATCGGTCTCTGACCGTTCGGGAAGTCTATATAATCCGGGGTGTGGATACGGTTTCTAACACTATGATTTGTAGTGCTATATAGATCGAAAAACCTCTATATAGTTCTATACGTGCACTGGAATAATCATAAATAATAGGTATTTTTGTCCTAATCCCGGCGACGGAACCATTTAACCAATCATAATTATGCTAACTAAAACTTATTTTCGCAGAAAGCTCGCGCAGGCGTGCGGGCTGGGACTCGTGCTGTTCGCTGCCGTTGCATGCGCGCCGCAGCAGAATGTGCTGACCAAAGAGGAGGTTGCCGACGGCTGGCAACTGTTGTTCGACGGCAAGACGCTCGACCAGTGGAAGGACTACAACGGCGAAGAGCTGACCATGCCGTGGCATGTCGTCGACGGCTGCATCCAGGCCAAGGGCGACGGCAGCGACCTGGCTGGCTACATCGTTACGAAGAAACAGTACGAAAACTTCATCCTCGACTGGGACTGGAAACTCTCCCACGGAGGGAACAGCGGTATGATCTACCACGTCGTCGAAGACCCCTACTTCAAGGTACCCTACGTAACAGGCCCCGAATACCAGCTGATCGACAACGAGGGCTGGGAAGAGGTCAATGCCCCCAACAAACTCGAAGAGTGGCAGAAACTGGGCGTGGACTACGCCATGCACCTGCCCGATCCCGATTCGCTGTTCGTCAACCCGCAGGGCGAGTGGAACTCGTCGCGCATCGTCTTCGACAACGGCCATGTCGAGCACTGGCTCAACGGCCACAAGATCCTCGAATTCGAAGCCTGGACGGACGACTGGTTCGCCCGCAAGCACAGCGGCAAATGGGAGACCGCACCCGAATACGGCCTTGCGCGCCGCGGTGTGATCTGCCTGCAGGATCACGGTTCGCCCGCTTCGTTCCGCAACCTGAAGATCAAGGAGCTGCCCCGCAAGGCCGGCCGCGAGGTCGAGCTGTTCAACGGCAAAGACCTGACGGGCTGGGAGGCCTACGGCACGGAGAAGTGGTATGTCGACAAGGATGGCAACATGGTTTGCGAGAGCGGCCCCGACAAGGAGTACGGCTATCTCGCCACGCGCGAATATTATAACGATTTCGACCTGACGCTCGAATTCAAGCAGCTGGCCAACGGTAACTCGGGCGTCTTTTTCCGCTCGTTCGTCGAGCCTCCCGTGAAAGTCCACGGCTGGCAGTGCGAAGTGGCCCCCAAAGGCTTCGATACGGCCGGTATCTACGAGTCCTACGGCCGCGGCTGGCTGGTTCAGATCCCCGACGAGAAGGAGGACATCCTGCGGGAGGGCGAGTGGAATACGCTGCGCCTGAAAGTCCAGGGCGACCGCGTGCAGACGTGGCTCAACGGCGAAGAGATGGTCGACATCACCGATGCCAGGATCGGCGCCGCACAGGGGCGCATCGCCCTGCAGATCCACGACGGCGGCGGGATCAAGGTGCTCTGGCGCAATTTCCGTCTGACAACCTTATAATTACCACTAACCTGAACACGATATGAGTACCCGCAGGAATTTTCTGAAAACACTGAGCGGCATGGCGCTGCTGACGGTCGTCCCGCGCCATGTGCTCGGCGGCCCGAAACACGTGGCGCCGAGCGACCAGCTCACCAAAGGCATCATCGGCGTCGGCGGCATCGGCAAGAGCAGCTACCATTTCACCAGCACCAAGGAGTGCCGTCTGGTGGCGGTCTGCGACGTCGACAGCAAGCATCTCCAAAGCGCGCTCGACCTGGGCAAAAAGCGTTTCAACGAGACGTTGCAGTCCTATCGCGATTTCCGCCGCCTGATCGCCGACCCCAATGTCGACATCGTCCATATCGCCACGCCCCCGCACTGGCACGGCATCATGGCCGTTGAGGCCGCGAAGGCCGGCAAGGACATCTGGTGCGAGAAACCGATGACCCGTACCATCGGCGAGGGCAAGCGCGTCGTGGAGGCCGTCAAGCGCAACAACCGCATCTTCCGCCTCAATACGTGGTTCCGTTTCACGGATACCTTCTATGGCCTGGGCACCACCGTCGAGCCGCTCAAGAAGCTGATCGACAGCGGCCTGCTGGGATGGCCGCTCAAGGTGACCATCTCGGGCACCACCGGCTTCACCTGGAAATTCTTCTGGGTGGGCAAGGAGAACCTCGTCCCGCAGAGGGTTCCGTCGAATCTCGACTACGACATGTGGCTCGGCCCGGCCCCCTACAAGCCTTACAACGAACACCGTGTGCACCAGACTTTCCGCGGTTACTGGGACTACGACGGCGGCGGCCTGACGGACATGGGGCAACACTACATGGATCCCGTGCAGTACCTGCTGGGCAAGGACGAAACTTCGCCCGTGAAGGTCGAGGTCGACGCCCCCGAGCAGCACCCCGACGCCGTGGGTATCTGGCGTAAGATCGTCTATACCTACGATGACGGCTGTCAGATCGTCCTCGAAGGCGAAGGCTTCGAAAGCGGCGGCGACACGCCTTATATCGAAGGCCCGCTGGGCAAGGTCTACAAAGGGTTCCGCTGCACGATCCCCGACATCATGGAGAAACTGGCCGAGATGCCCGACCCTGCGCCGCAGAACACCGACTTTTTGGAATGCGTCCGCACGCGGAGCAAGTTTGCGCTCGACGAGCAGAAGGGACACCGCAGCTCGACGCTCGTGAACCTGGGTGCCTGCGCCCTGCGTTTGAACCGCACGCTGCATTTCGACCCCGACAAACAACTCTTCATCGGCGACGATGCCGCCAACCGACTGATCGACCAGCCGATGCGCGGCCCGTGGCATATTTAAGCACCAGTTACCATGAAAAAGATAATCATACGACTTTTTATGCTGGGAGCATTGGCCGCCCTGCTGCCCGCAGGAGCCGCCGCCCAGCAACCGGATGCCCGCCAGCGCACGACGGAAACCATCGTCGCCGACGGACTCGCACAGCTTCCCGCAGCCGATGCCAAGGTTTTCAACCAGGTGATGGGCGAACTGGCCGCCACCGGAAGCAAGGGTGTCGAGATGATCGCCGCCATGCTCGTCCCTGCCGACAAGGGCAAGAACGCCACGTTCGAATACGCCCTTAACGGCGTGGTGGCCTATGTGACCGACCCGGCGCACGAAGCGCTGCGTGACGATGTCCGCAAGGGCCTGCTGGCAGCTATCGACCGTTGCGGCGACGACGCCAACCGGGCTTTCCTTTTCTCGCAGCTGCAATTCTGTTCGACGGCCTCCGATGCCGCCGCCATGGCTCGTTATCTGGACGACCCCTACCTGGCCGGCTATGCCCTCCGGGCACTGATCTCGACCCCGGGTACGGAAGCACTGCTGCTCGCCGAGGCCGGCAAGGACGACCTTACCGCTGCCCGCAAACAAGCGCTCGCCTATGCTTTCGCTGAAAAGCGGCTTGCCGCTGCCGAACCGTTTCTCCTGACATGGCTCGAAGGTGCCGATGCGCAGACCGCGGAGCAGATCTATAACGCACTGGCCGCCTGCGGTTCGCAGGCCTCGCTCAAGCCGCTGGCCGCTGCCGCAGCCAAGACCGGCTACGCATGGGATGACGCCGGCGCTGCGGACGCTTACCTGCGCCTGCTCGCAAGGCTCGCCGCCGCAGGCGACGCCCGGGCCGTAAAGGCCGCCAAGGGGCTGCTCAAATGCGACCTCCAGTACATCCGCGGCGGTGCGCTCGCGATTCTGGTCGATGCCCTCGGCGTGCAGAAGGCGATGCCCTATGTGCTCAAAGCCCTTGCGGAGGGCCCCGCGGAGTACCGCTTCGCCGCCCTGCAATCGCTCGGCAAAGGCGACGACAAACTTTTCGCACAGGTTGCAGCCGGCATGCCGCGCTACGATGCCGCCGCGCAGGCCGCCGTTATCGGATGGCTCGGGGAGTGCGGCGCCGTGTCGCAGGCCGATGTGATTACGGCCGCCGTAGCGTCGCCCGACGGCTGCGTGGCCGAGGCCGCAATTGCCGCCTCGGGCCGTATCGGCGGCGAAAAGGCGCTACGGGCATTGGCCGGGGCGCTCGAAGGCCCCCATGCCGGTGCCGCGATGAAAGCCCTCCTTGCATTCAACGGACAGATCAACCCCGAAGTGGAACGGCTGCTTGCGAAGGATGATGCCGGGGTACTTGTTCCCGCGCTCAAACTGGCTGCCGCACGCCGCATGTCCGCAGCCGCAGACCGGGTGTTCGCATTGCTCGGCTCCTCCGACGCGGAGGTTCGTGCCGCCGCTTACGGGGCGCTTCCCTTCGTCGCCCAGCCGCAGCACATGGATCGGCTCTCCGCATTGCTCGACGCTTCCGATGAGGCCCACACGGCCGCGATCCAGTCGGCGCTGATCCGCACCTCGGGGCAACTCCCCGCCGACAGGCGGTACAGCGCCGTCGCAGGTTATATGAAGGCCTCGGAAACCCCTGCGCGTTACTATCCCGTGCTGGCGCAGAGCGGCACGCAGGAGGCTGTTGCCAGCCTGCTCGACGGGTTCCGCTCCGGGAACCGCGACGCGGCTTTCGCCGCCCTGCTGACGGTCGAAAATCCTGCCATGACCGATATCCTTTACGGGATCGCTGCCGAAAATCCGATGCTCACCGACCGCGCCCTCATGCGCTATGCCGACCTGGCTTCGCAGGCCGCCGTGACCCCGATCCGCCGCTACCAGCTTTACAGACAGGCTCTCGCTCTCAGGCCTTCGGCCGCCGTGCAGGCCAAATTGCTCGGCTACCTTTCGGGCGTATACGCCCTCCCGGCACTGATGCTGGCCGCCGAATACCTCGACGATGCGCAGACCGCTGCCCCGGCCGCCGCGGCCGTGAAGACCATCGTTGCCAAGTGCAACCCGATGCCCGGCGGCGAGGCTGTCCGCAAGGCTTTGGAGCGGGCGCACGAGGTCTATAAAGAACTCGCCAAATCCGACGCCGACGCCGGGTATGCCGTGGATGAGATCACGGGACTGCTCGGTAAGATTCCGGCGGACGGATTCGCCGTGCTGCCGACCAACGGGCTCGCGGGATGGACGGCCGTGGCCGTGAATCCTGCCGAGGCGAAGAGGCTGCCTGCCCGTCAGGTGGCGAAGCTCCGCAAAGCCGCCGGCGAGGCGGTGGCTGCCAACTGGGGCGCTGCGGACGGCCTGCTCGAATTTGCCGCCGAGACTCCCGCGACGATCGGGACTGAAAAGGAATACGAGAATTTCGAACTCTGGATCGAATGGCGTTCCGAGGGCGAGGCCGGCATGGCCGTGCGCTCGATGCCGCTGATCCGCCTGGGCGGTGCCGCCGGGACGGGGCTCGCGGACGGCAAGGCCGCCCGAACCGTTGCCGACAACGCTCCGGGGACGTGGAATACGCTCTATGTTAAGGTCGTGGACGATCGCATCACGCTGGTGGAGAATGGCGTGAAAGTTGCCGAAAATGCCGTGATGACGAACCTCTGCGCGCCCGGCGAGCCGGTTTATGCACAAGGCCGTATCGAACTGGCCGGACAGGGTGCTCTTGTGGCCTTCCGGAACCTCTGGATCAACGAATTGCCGTCGACACCCGTTTTCTCCCTCCCGGCCGACGAGGCTGCCGCGGGCTACGAGGTGCTCTTCGACGGGCGTTCGCTCTACAAGTGGACGGGCAATACGACCAATTATGTGCCGCTGGACGGTACGATCGACGTGACGGCCACCTACGGCGGTTCGGGGAACCTTTACACCGTCGGGGAATACGGCGATTTCATCCTGCGCTTCGAGTTCCGGTTCCTCACCGAGGGCGTCAACAACGGCATCGGTATCCGTACGCCGATGGGTGTCGATGCCGCGTTCCACGGGATGGAGATCCAGATTCTCGACCACGACGCCCCGATCTACAAGGACATCAGCGATTACCAGCAGCACGGTTCTGTTTACGGCGTCATCGCGGCCGACCGCGTGAAGTTCGGCGAGCTGGGTGAGTGGAATACCGAGGAGATCCGTGCCGTGGGCGACCGCATTACGGTCACGGTCAACGGTCGGGTGATCCTCGACGGCAATATCCGCGAAGCCTGCCGGGGGCATAATGTTTCCGAGGACGGTTCGAAGGTCAATCCC
Source organism: Alistipes sp. UBA1686 (assembly GCF_002320215.1). Classification (NCBI taxonomy): domain Bacteria; kingdom Pseudomonadati; phylum Bacteroidota; class Bacteroidia; order Bacteroidales; family Rikenellaceae; genus Alistipes; species Alistipes sp. UBA1686. The sequence continues at coordinate 13,745 of NZ_DCKA01000005.1, read as the reverse complement.
TATACGGTCGACCACCGCAACCACCCGGGGCTTTTCAATAAGTCGGGCCATATCGGCCTGCTGGGCCATGGTGCCGGCATCCAGTTCCGCAACCTGCGTGTGCTGGATCTGGGCGCGGGCCGCAAATAACAACCGCCGGGGCCGCCTCCCGTCCGGATCTCTTTCCGGACGGGCGACCCCCGGGGGACGGCGCGGGAACGCTCCGCACCCGATCCCGAAACTTGTAACCTGTCGGGCGTGCCGCGCCGCAGCGGATCCGCCGCGGACGGAGATTGAGCCCCGGCCGTGCGAATTGCGGCGCCGCCCGATATAACCTTTTGGAGGATTCCGATGAAAAACGAACCGACCGTTTCCCGCCCCGTGCGGATTGTGGTGATAGGAGCCGGGAACCGGGCCAATAAGTACCTCGAATATGCCCGCCGGTATCCCGACCGGCTGCAGCCCGTCGCCGTCGTCGATGTAAACGACCTGCGCCGCCATGCCTTCGCGCGGGATTTCGGACTGCCTGCCTGCAGGAGCTATGCGCATTACGACGACTTCTTCGCCGATGGCGTCGAAGCCGACATGGTGCTGATCTCGACCCCCGAGAACGTCCATTTCGACCCGGCGGTCAAGGCCATCGACGCGGGATACCACATCCTGCTCGAAAAGCCGATCGCCCAGCACCTCGAAGAGTGCCGCGAAATCGCCCGCCGTGCCCGCGAACGGGGCGTGATGGTCGGTGTGTGCCATGTGTTGCGCTACCATCCCTATTTTGCCAAAATCCGCGAGATCGTCGCCTCGGGCGAGCTGGGGCAGGTCGTCTCGGTCAACCATACCGCCTCTGTCGGTCTCGACCGTGCCACGCACAGCTACGTGCGCGGAATTTTCCGCCGCGAGCGGGAGTCGAATCCGATCCTGCTGGCCAAATGCTGCCACGACATCGACTTCCTGCTGTGGCTCACCGGCGCGCATTGCCGCAGCCTGTCGTCCTTCGGCTCGCTGCGCTGGTTCCGTGCGGAGAATGCCCCCGCGGGTGCGGGCCGCCGCTGCCTCGACTGCGCGATAGAGTCCGCCTGTCCTTTTTCGGCACGCGACCTCTATTATGTCCGCCGCGACTGGGTGGCGAACTTCGATGTCCCCGAAGGCAAGACCCTCGATGAGACCATCCTCGAGGAGCTTCGCACCGGGATGTACGGCCGTTGCGTCTACCACTGCGACAACGATGTGGTCGACCACCAGCTGCTTGCGATGGAGATGGAGGGCGAGGTGACCGTGAGCCTTTCGATGGAGATGTTCACGGCCGACGATTTCCGCAAGACGCACGTCCGCCTGACGGGCGGCGAGATCGATGGCGACGAGAGGACGCTGCGCGTGCGCAGGTTCCGCGGCGGCGACGAGCGGACTTACGATTTCTCGGATATCGTGGGGCAGCCGTTCCATGCCGGTGCCGACCTGCACCTGATCGGGGATTTCATCCGGGCGCTTCGCGATCCGGGCTATCCGTTCCTGACGACCATCGAGGATTCGATCGAAAGCCACCGTATCTGCTACGACGCCGAGCGCAGCAGACGCACGGGGACGACGATCCGCGTGGACGGGACGAAATAACGCACTACGGAAAAAGGCCGGATTATCCGGCCTTTTTTTCATTTTTAGCACCGTCTTTGCTACCTTTGCCGGAAACGGCCTCCCATGGAAATCCTCTATCGATGGATCGACGGCATCAACGACGTGCTGTGGTCATACCTGCTGGTCGCACTCCTGCTGGGGTGCGCCGTCTGGTTCACGTTGCGTACGCGCGGCGTGCAGTTTCGTATGCTGGGTGAGATGGTGCGCGTGCTGGGCGAGTCGGCCGGAAGCGGCCCCCGGGGCGAGAAGCATGTCTCGTCGTTCCAGGCATTCGCCGTGTCGCTGGCCAGCCGCGTCGGCACGGGGAATCTGGCGGGTGTCGCCACGGCGATCGCCGTCGGCGGGCCGGGCGCCGTGTTCTGGATGTGGGTCATCGCCCTGCTGGGCGCGTCGAGCGCCTTCGTCGAATCGACCCTCGCCCAACTCTACAAACGCAAGGGGCGGGACTCCTATATCGGCGGCCCGGCCTACTACATGGAACGCGGACTGGGCAAACGCTGGATGGGCGTCCTCTTCGCCGTGCTGATCTCCGTGACATTCGGTTTCGCCTTCAACTCGGTGCAGAGCAACACGATCTGCGCGGCCTGGGAGGGTGCTTTCGGCTTCGCCCACCATTGGGTCGGCGCCGGCCTGACGCTGCTCACGCTGCTGGTCATCTTCGGAGGCATCCACCGTATCGCCCGGGTGAGCGGGGTGGTCGTCCCGGTCATGGCACTGGGGTATATCGTCCTTGCGCTGGGCGTCGTGCTCTTCAATTTCCGGCGGTTGCCCGAGGTCGTGGAGCTGATCGTCGCCAATGCCTTCGGTTGGGAGCAGGCGATGGGCGGCGGTGCCGGCGCAGCGCTCATGCAGGGCATCAGGCGCGGCCTGTTCAGCAACGAGGCAGGCATGGGCTCGGCGCCGAACGTAGCCGCAACGGCCCATGTGTCGCATCCGGTCAAGCAGGGGCTGATCCAAACCCTCGGGGTCTTTACCGATACGCTCGTGATCTGCACCTGTACGGCCTTCATCATCCTCTTCGGCGGAGTCCCCGACGCCTCGCTGTCGGGCATACGGCTTACGCAAGCGGCGCTGGTCGGTGAAATCGGCCCTGCGGGCAGTGTCTTCGTCGCTGTGGCGATCTTCCTCTTCGCTTTCAGCAGCATTATCGGGAATTACTACTACGGCGAGGCCAATATCCGGTTCATCACCCGCCGCCCCTGGGTACTGACCCTTTACCGGGTGCTGGTCGGTGTGATGGTGCTGTTCGGGGCGCTCGCCACGCTCGACCTGGCCTGGAGCCTGGCCGACATCACGATGGCCTTCATGACCCTCATCAACCTCGTGGCGATCGTCCTGCTCGGGCGCCAGGCGTTCCTGTTGCTGGCCGACTACGTGGGCCAGCGGCGCCGCGGCATCAAAAACCCGGTCTATACCCGCGACCGTATTCCCTCGCTTGAAGACAAGGCGGAGTGCTGGTAGCACCCCGCCCCGTATACCTTGCTGCGGAAACGATCTATTGCACGAACCGCCGTGTCACGCGGAATCGCTGCATGGCCGCCACCACGAGGTAACTGGCGGCGAAGGCGAGGCATGCGATCAGCAGGATGCGCAGGAGCGTCGGCAGAGCCGGAATCCGGGCGACGAGGTCATAGCCGGCCTGCACGAGGATGAAGTGGCAGAGGTAGATGCCGAACGTCGCGCCTGCCAGCCGCGAGAGCCATGCGCGGGGCTTGAAGTCCAGCTTGCGCACGATCACGAAGACCGGGTAGGTCATCATGAAGACGTTGATGCCCGCGAAATACCATACGATCTCAAGGTACGCGTAGTTGCCCGGGAAGTGGTTTTGCAGGGCGACGTATCCGAAGGCCGTGATCAGGTAGCCCGCAATGAACATCGGGATACAGACGGCCAGTGTCCGGCGCCAGTCCCATGCGGGCGGGAATTTCACCAGGTAGTATGCCAGCACGAGGTAACCCGCGAAGCCCGAGACGTAGTAGAACGTCCCGAATTCGTTCCAGTCGCAGACGCCGTAGAGCCCCATGTTCCCGAAATTCCCCGTGTAGCCCAGCATCGGCGCGAACATCTTGGCGTAGGGCAGCAGCAGGGTCACGCCCCATACGCCGAGCAACGTTTTGAGTTCGCTGCGCGAGGCCCTTTCGAGCCATGCGCTGATCACGGGCATGATCAAATACAGCCCTGCGAGCATGTAGAGGTACCACAACGGCGTAGTGTCGAACGTGAAATTGAATACGAATGTCCAGAGTTTGTGCAGCGTGGCGCCCCAGGTGAAATTTTCGGGGTCGATCGCCGGGCTCTGGCTTGCGGTGACGTAATTGAGGTAGACGTAATAAAGCAGCGGCAGCACGACCGACCAAAAAACGAGTGCCGCGAGAATACGTCCGATGCGCTTGCGGTAGAAGCCGGCGAGGCCGGTTTTCACCGGGAGCAGCAACACGCCCGTCATCATGACGAACAGCGGCACGCAGCAGCGCACGAAACTGCCCGAAAAGGCTCCGGTGAGGAATGCGGCGCGGTCGTTGTCGAACTGGCCGACAAAGGGGTCGCAGCAGTGCGAAAAGACCACCAGGAAGCAGGCGGTCACGCGCAACAGGTCTACCCAGCCGATGCGTTCGCGGGCCGGGGCGTTCGGGTTGGGAAGTCGGGTCTCCATCTGTTTGTCGGGGTTAATCGGATTTTTGCGAAGATACGAAAAAAAGCGCGCCGCCACGATTTTTTTCGCAGCGGTGCGCCGTTTTTTGTGCCGGGACGTGCGGTTTTTTATGCCCTGCCGTCCTGTTCGGGCCGGAATACACCGTCTCGCCCGCCATTGCGTCCTTGTTCGGGCATTCGGTTTTTGCCTCCCGGCTCTTTCGTCAGAGCTCTTGCCTGCCGCCGCTTGCGCTTCAGCCATTACGTCCCGGCCCTTGCCTTCCGGCCCTTTCGTCCCGGCTCTTACCCCGCCCTTGCGTCGGAGCCCTTGTCTCCCGGCTGTCCTTGCGCCGGGACGCACGGTTCGCCGCGCCCGGTGCCGCCTGCCGGTCAGTTCACGACGACCGTCGGGAAATATTCGCGGAAAAGCGCCGCGGCACGTTCCGACTGTTCCGGGGTGTTCTCCTGTACGCCTGCGAGCCTGTACTCTTTGCCCATTGCTTCGTATTTGTGAACGCCGAGCGTGTGGTAGGGCAGTATCTCTACCCGCTCTACCTGTTTGTAGCCGCCCAGCCGTTCGCCCAGCGCGCGGATGTCGGCCTCGGCGTCGCTGTAACCCGGCACCAGTACGTAGCGCAGCCAGAACGGCTTGCCGTGTTCCTCGAGCCATGCCGCCGTGCGCAGCGTCTGCGCGTTGTCGCGTCCCGTGAGCGTGCGGTGGCGCTCCGGGTCGGCCTGCTTGACGTCGAGCAGCACCAGGTCGACCAGCCCCAGCAGCTCCTCGACCGCCGGGTTCCAGACGCCGCCGTTCGAGTCGAGGCAGACGTGGATGCCCGCCCCGTGCAGCTGCCGCACGAGCGGCACCAGCGCCGTGGCCTGGAACGTCGGCTCGCCGCCCGAGAAGGTCACCCCGCCGCGCCGTCCGAAGAACGGTTTCTGGTCTGTGGCCATGCGCAGGATCTCTTCCGCAGGCGTGGGCTTTCCCCCGCAGGCGTCGATCGTATCGGGGTTGGCACAGTAGAGGCAGCGGAAATTGCAGCCTTGCAGGAAAACGACGAGCCGGAGTCCCGGCCCGTCGAAAGTTCCCATCGATTCGTAGGAATGTATTCGAAGCATAATCTGAATATTGTCGCCCTGCTCGCGGTTGGTCGGCGTAATCTGCGGCCTGCAGGCCGCAATTTATAAATCCGACCCCACTCCGCACCCCTCCCTTGAGAGGGGCTTGTGTCCGCCTGCGGCGGAAATCCGGCGTGGTGTGGCGCGGCAGTGGCGGCTGAAAATTTACATCCTCTCGTGGAAGCTGCGGCTGATGACCTCCAACTGGTGTTCGCGGCTCAGCTTGGTGAAGTTCACGGCATAGCCCGATACGCGGATCGTCAGCTGCGGATAGTTCTCGGGATGCTCCATGGCGTCTTCGAGCATCGCACGGTTCAGCACGTTGACGTTCAGGTGGTGTGCGCCCTTCGTAAAGTAACCGTCGAGCATCGTCACCAGGTTCTCGATCCGCTCCTCTTCGGTCGGGCCCAGCGATTTGGGGACGATCGAGAAGGTATTCGAGATGCCGTCCTGCGAGTCGCGGTAACGGAGTTTGGCCACCGAGGCGAGCGAGGCGATGGCACCGCTCTTGTCGCGTCCGTGCATCGGGTTGGCACCCGGTGCGAAGGCCACGCCCTTGGCACGTCCGTCGGGCGTCGCGCCGGTTTTCTTGCCGTACATCACGTTCGAGGTGATGGTCAGCAGCGAAAGCGTCGGGCGGGCGTTCTTGTAGACGGGCAGTTTCTTGAGCTCCTCGCTGAAGAAGTACACGAGGTCTACGCCCAGGTGGTCTACGCGGTCGTCGTTGTTGCCGAAGCAGGGGAATTCGCCCTGGATGTCGAAGCCTTCGCTGAGCCCCTCGGCGTTGCGGCGGGTGGTCACCTTGGCATATTTGATGGCCGAGAGCGAGTCGAGGGCGATCGAAAGCCCCGCCACGCCGTAGGCGAGGTTGATGCGCGGGTCGGTGTCTACGAACGCCATCTGTGCCTTCTCGTAGTAGTACTTGTCGTGCATGTAATGGATGATGTTCATCGCCTCGTTGTAGACGCGGGCGATTTCGGTCAGCACCATCTTGTAGTTGCGCATCACCTCCTCGAAGCGCAGCGGGCCCTCCGAGAGCGCCGGGATGCCCTTGACCATCAGCGTGCCGGTGTTCTCGCAGCGGCCGCCGTTGATGGCCAGCAGCAGCGCCTTGGCCAGGTTGCAGCGCGCGCCGAAGAACTGGATCTGGCGGCCGATGTCCTGGTACGATACGCAGCAGGCGATGCCGTAGTCGTCCGAATGGCGCACTTCGCGCATCAGCTCGTCGTTCTCGTACTGGATCGAGCTGGTGTCGGCCGAAACCTTGGCGCAGAAATCCTTGAATCCCTGCGGCAGGTCGGGGCTCCACAGGATCGTGAGGTTGGGCTCGGGCGACGGGCCGAGGTTGTAGAGCGTCTGCAGGAAACGGAACGAGGTCTTGGTCACCTTCGTGCGGCCGTCGTTGAAGCGTCCGCCGATGGCTTCGGTCACCCACGTCGGGTCGCCGGCGAAGATGTCGTTGTAGGACTGCATCCTCAGGTGGCGTACCATGCGCAGCTTGATGACGAACTGGTCGATGAGCTCCTGTGCGAACACCTCGTCGATGTTGCCGTGCGCCAGGTCGTATTCGATGAAGATGTCGAGGAACGACGACACGTTGCCCAGCGACATCGCGGCGCCGTCCTGTTCCTTCACGGCTGCGAGGTAAGCCATGTAAACCCACTGCACGGCCTCCTGTGCCGAATGCGCCGGGCGGCTCAGGTCGAGCCCGTAGTATTCGCCCATCGTGCGGATCTCCTTCAGCGCCTTGATCTGCTCGGCGACCTCTTCGCGCAGGCGGATGCGGGCGTCGGTCATCGGGCCGGTCAGGTTGCGCAAGTCCTGCTGCTTGGCTTCGATCAGGCGGTCGGTGCCGTAGAGCGCCAGGCGGCGGTAGTCGCCGATGATGCGGCCGCGGGCGTAGTTGTCGGGTAGGCCCGTCAGGAAGCCCAGCGAACGGAACGAGCGTATCTCCTCGGTGTAGACGTCGAACACGCCGTCGTTATGCGTCTTGCGGTAGTGGGTGAAAATATCCCTGACCTTCTCGTCCACGTCCACGCCGTTCTCCTTGCAGGCGCGCGATACGACGTTGATGCCGCCGAAGGGCTTGATGGCCCGCTTGAGCAGCTCGTCGGTCTGCAAGCCCACGATCAGCTCCTGTTCCCTGTCGATATAACCCGCCTTGTGCGAGGTAATGGTCGAGACGGTGGCGTTGTCCAGCGAGCGGACGCCGTTGTTGGCGCGCTCCTCTTCGAGTGCCTTGAGACAGAGGTTCCAGATGTGCTTGGTACGTTCGGTCGGGCCCTGCAGGAAAGACGCGTCGCCCAGGTAGGGGGTGATGTTCGTCTGCACGAAACTCGTGACGTTGATCTCCTTGCTCCAAAGCCCGTCGATAAAGGTTTTGTTCAATTCCATAGAATGTTATTCAAAATGAGATTAAAATTGTCGTATTTGGGAGCCACAAAGGTATGTTATTTTTATCACAATACCGAACCCTGCGGAGTATTTTCTTAAAAAAACTTAAAAAATACCTGACAATGGGGAGCTTCCGCCCGCGGGCTTGCACGGGGCGGGATTATTGCGTAGTTTTGCGGGAGTAAAATATCCCCGTTATGGAAGAGCTGACACTTACCACCCCGGCGCTGCTGTTCTCCGCCGTTTCGCTGATCCTGCTGGCCTATACCAACCGGTTTCTTTCCTATGCCCAGTTGGTTCGCACGCTCAAGGAACAACACCTGCAACACCCCTCGAAAGTCACCCGTGCGCAGATCGACAACCTGCGCCGCCGCCTGCACCTCACGCGTACGATGCAGATCCTGGGTGTCACGAGCCTGTTCCTGTGCGTGGTGACGATGTTCCTTCTCTACGTCGGCCTGATCCTCCTTTCCGCCTATGTCTTCGGTGCGGCGCTGTTGCTGCTGATCGGGTCGCTCGGCGTGTCGATTTGGGAAATCCAGATTTCGGTGCGGGCGCTGGAGATCCACCTGCACGACATGGAGAAGTAATTCGCCGGTCTTGTCCGGTCGCGCGCCGGCCTCCCTTTCCACAGGGAGATGCCGGGCTATGACTGCGGCGGTTCCGCTTCCCATGCCATAACGCTGAAAAAACGAAGATGCCGCGACATCCCGTCACTGCATCTCCCACTAACCTACTTATGTAACCTAAAACCAACTTGGAAACCTTCTTCCGGTTCCCGCGTTGCAAAGATACGGGGCCGTCGTTACGGGGGAATGACGGCCCCGTTACGTTCCGGCGACAAATGCCGCCCTGTCCGGGAAAATCCTCCGGCGGGGCCGATTGCCGGCCGCTTTTTGCGGGTGCCGCTTTTGCCGGGCGGCCTGTCGTATTCCGGCTGAGTTTGTCGGGGCGTTCAAAAAACCCTCCTTTGAAAAGGAGGGTTCGGGTGATGTCCGTATAGGAGCCCCGTGCTATTTTTTGTGCTCCAAAAAATAATGCTGCGATTTGAGCAGGTTGCGGGCCTGCAGGATCATCGTTTTGGTTTCGTTGAGGATCGTCAGGTAGAGGACGCTGGCGCGTGTGCTCACCGTCTCGTCGCCGTTGATGCGGCGCAGCTGGCTCTTGATGGCCTCGACGATCGTTTCGAAGAGTTTGTCGCGCATCTCCAGCACCATGTCCAGGTCGGAGAAATCCTTGGTGCGCAGCATGTCGTTGATCTTGTCGAAGATCGCTTCCACCTGGTCGTTCACGCGCATCAGGTCTACGATCTGCTCCTTCGTGAGCCCCTCGTGGTTGTTGTTGATGTGTTCGTATGCCGGGCGTGTTATGTGGATCAGCGCCTTGGTCACCTCCGAGAGGTAATCCACCACCTGTACGTAGAAATGTCCCGTGTCGATGTCGCACTGTTGCAGGCGCCGCAGCGTAGGCATGATGCCGTACTTGCGGTCGCGCGCCTCTTCGAAGAGCTTGTCCGACGACTGTACCATCTCCTTGAGCACCTTGCGGTTCTCCTTGAATACCGCCACCAGCGTACGGTTGTAGATGCGCGTCACGTGCTCCATCGTCGTGCAGACCTCGCCGATGCAGACGCAGAGCACCTCGTCCGGGGTCTCGGCCCTGACGACGGGCGATTCCTTGGTTTCGGCGGCCTTGATCTGCTCGACGTTGCGGTGGCTGCGAACCAGCAGCCATGCGCAGAGTGCGACGAGCACCGTCACGGCGATCCAGCCGCCCCACAGCAGGAGCAGTGTCACGCCGAAGGCGATCAGGAATCCGCCGAGCGCCGTGATGAACCAGCCCGAGATGACGGCCATCACGCCCGTAATGCGGTATACGGCGCTCTCGCGTCCCCAGGTGCGGTCGGCCAGCGACGAACCCATGGCCACCATGAATACCACATAGGTCGTCGACAGCGGCAGCTGGTACGAAGTGCCGATGGCGATCAGGATCGATGCGGCCGTGAGGTTCACGACGGCGCGGATCATGTCGTACGGCGCCGACGAACGCTCCTCTGCGGGCAGCGGTTCGAACCTCCGGTCGATGGCCTTCTGCATGCGGACGGGGATCAGCCCCGTCCACATCGTGTTGAGCACCAGCGTGGCGCGTACCAGGCTGCGCGAAATGAACGTCGAGCCGAAGCGCTCTTCACCTTCGTGCTGCGAGGCGAGCGACAGCTCGGTCTCGGTGACATGCTGCGATTTCTTCGAGAAGAACAGTGTCAGCACCATCACCAGCCCCGATGCCAGCAGCAGCAGGAAATTGGCGCGTGCCGGTTCGGCCAGTTCGCCCATCATGATCGACTCGCTGCCGGCCTCGCGAGCGATCTGCCATGCGTCGTAGCTGGCCAGCGGCACACCGATGAAGTTCACCAGGTCGTTCCCCGCGAATGCCAGCGCCAGCGCGAAAGTGCCCGAAAGGATCGTGATGCGCATGATGTTGAGCCGCATGCGCTGGAGGAGCCACAGCACGACCGACGATGCGGCCCAGAATGCCAGCAGCGTTACCAGCACGTGCTCCCCGACGTAGTCCGCCACCGACGTGGGGATCAGCCCCGAGCTTTTCAGCCCCTTGAACAGGGCGAAATAGAGGATGCCCGCCAGCGAGATGCCGCACCATACGGCTCCCCAGCGGCGGAACACCGGTGCGAAGCGGAACGAGAAGATCAGCCGCGAGATGTACATGAACAGCGACCCGGCGGCGAATGCCAGCGCCACGGAGAGCAGGATGGCCGCGATGATGGCCATGGCCTTGCCCGTGTTGATGTATTGCGAAAGGTCGGCTATGGAAGCCCCGGCGTCGCCCCAAATATGGAACAGCGCCGCCGCGACCCCGGCGCCCAGCAACCCGAAGACCATCGACACGGTGGTCGACGTCGGCAGCCCGAGCGTGTTGTAGAGGTCTAACAGCAGGATGTTGCCGAGCATCATGCCCAGGAAGAGCATCATGATCTCCTGGAAGGAGAATTGTCCGGGGTAGAATACGCCGCTTCGGGCGACCTCCATCATGCCGCTCGACGTGAGCGTCCCGACGAGGATGCCTGCGGCCGCGATCCAAAGTATGACGCGCCGCGGGGCGACTTTCGACCCCAGGGCCGAGTTGAGGAAATTGACCGCGTCGTTGGCCACGCCCACGACGATGCCCATCACGGCCAGCAGGCCCATGATGATTACGATACAAGTGAATAGGGGACTCATGGTTTGTTTTGTTTCTGGATTTTTCCGCCGTAAAGGTCTGAAACGAATATTACAAAAACGTTACAGTCCGGTTGCGCCCTTATGAATGTTTGCGCAGGGTGAAAACGAATTCCAGCCCGCCGCGTTCGCCGTTGCGTACGGTGATCGTCCCGCCGTGGATCACGACGGCGTTTTTGACGATCGAAAGCCCGAGTCCCGTGCCGCCCAGCTTGCGCGAGCGCCCCTTGTCGATACGGTAGAACCGCTCGAAGAGGTGCGGGAGGTGTTCTTCGTCGACGCCGATGCCGTTGTCGGCGAAAAGTATCGTGCATGCCTCTGCCGTGTCCGAAAGCAGGCGGATGAAGATGTCGCGCCCGCCCGAGTAGGCCGCGGCGTTGTCCGCCAGGTTGCGGAAGACGGAACTCAGCAGCGAGGGGTTGCCCTCGACCTCGACCGGGCCTCGGAAATCGCAGTTCACGCGCAGCCGCTGCCCCTCGGGGCGCAGCTCCATGTCGGCCCTGACCTCGTCGATCAGGTCGTTCAGCACCACGGGTTCCTTGCCGATGAGCTCCCTGCCCTCGTCCATGCGCGTGATGGTCGAGACGTCGGAGAGCAGGTGCCGCAGCCGTTCGACCTGCGCACAGCTCTTTTCGAGGAACGCCGTGCGTTTCTCCGCCGTCAGGCAGGGGTTGGCCAGCAGCGTTTCCAGATAACCCTGAATCGCGGCCACGGGGGTCTTCAGCTCGTGGTTGATGTTGTTGGTGAGCTGTTTCTTGATACGGATCTTCTCCTGCTCCTCGTGCAGCGCCAGGGCATGTTCCCGGTCGCGGTCGGCCGTCGTGCGTTGCAGGCGGGCGTAGAGGCGGATGATGTGGTTCGAGATGTCGCCCAGCTCGTCGTGGGGGAAGGTCTCCCGCTCGTCGATCCGCTCGCCCCGCTCGGCGCGCTCGGCAAATTCGTTCAGGCGTGTGATGTTGTGCCCCAGGCGGCGGGTCGTGAAGTAAGCCGCAATGCTCATCAGCAGCGTGACGCCCAGCATGAACCACAGGAATTCCCAGTCGGCCGCGAGTACTTCGCGCAGCGAAACGGAGTAGGGAACGGCCGAGCGGACGATGATCCCGTCGCCCTTCATGGCCGAATAGAAATAGTATCGGTCGGTGCTTTCCGAGTGGCGGTGGATGGTGTAACCGGTGTCATGGGCGAGCGCCTCGGTGACTTCGGGGCGCCCGAGGTGGTTGGCTGCGGGCAGCGAGTCGGCCGAGTTGTCGAACAGGACGCCCCCGTCGTCGTCGATGACCGTTACGCGCAGGTCGCCATAAGGAAGGGGATGATCGGCGAGGAATGCCCCGGGTGCGGTGCCCTCGCCGAGCGCGTCGAGCAGCCGCAGGTTGAAGAGTTGCAGCCGGGCATCGAGCCGCTCGGCCTTGAAACGCTTTTCGCGGCTGTACTGGAAGGTGACGAAGCAGGCCACCAGCGCCCACGAAAAGGCGAGCAGCAGCAGGAACAGCCGCCTGTGGTAGGAAAACCTACTCCTCAAAACCGTAGCCATAGCCCAGGCGTGTTACGATGTGTTCCCCATAAGGGCCGATCTTGCGGCGCAGGCGCGTGATGTTCACGTCGATGGTGCGGTCGAGCACGATTACCTCGTCGCTCCACACCTGCCGCAGGATCTCTTCGCGCGAGAAGATCTTGCCGCGCGAGGAGAGCAGCAGCGCCAGGATTTCAAACTCTTTTTTGGTCAGCGCCAGCGGCTCCCCGTCGATCGTGCAGACCTTGCGCGTGAGATCCATCCGCAGCCCTTCGAACGCCACGGCCTTCTCTTCTGCGGCCGGCTGTGCCGTGCGGCGCAGCACGCTGCGTACGCGTGCGAGCACCTCGCGGATGGAAAAGGGCTTGGCGATGTAGTCGTCGGCCCCGATGTTGAGTCCTGCCACCGTGTCGTCCTCGGTGTCCCTGGCCGTGCAGAAAATGATCGGCACACCGGCAGTCTCGGGGCGCGACTTGAGCTGCCGCGCCATCTTGAATCCGCTCGTTTCGCCCATCATGACGTCGAGCAGGATCAGCGAATAACGTTCGGGGTGCATGTCGAGTGCCTGTTCGGCGCTGTAAGCCACGTCAACCTCATAGCCCTCGACCTCGAGGTTGAACTGCAGAATCTCACACAGCGATTCTTCGTCGTCGACTACCAGGATTTTGTACTTTGTCATAACTGTTACGGATTGGAATCCGGCTCAAAAGTACGTAACAAACCGCTTTTTGCACCTCCCGTGCCGCATATTTAACCGAAATGTAACAGACTCTCACTCACCCAGCACGGCCATCTGCTGCCGGATCGACTCCTCGTGGATGGCCTGCAGGACGGAACGCATGAATTCCCGGTCCATACCCATCCGGACGGCCTGATCCGCCCGCCGGGTCAGCAGTTCCCCGTAGCGCTGCGCCTGCAACACGGGCATGTTGTGCTCTTTCTTGTACTGCCCGATATCGCGCGAGACGCGCATACGCCGCGAGAGCAGTTCGAGCAGTTCGTCGTCCAGCTTGTCGATTTGCGACCGCAGTTCGGTCAGGCTTTCGGTCGTGGCGTTGGTTTCACGGATCACGAGGTTGCGGCAGATGTAGGCCAGTCCCTGCGGCGTCACCTGCTGTGCCTTGTCGCTCCATGCGCAGTCGGGCGAGCAGTGTGCCTCGACGATCAGTCCGTCGAGCCCCAGATCCATGGCCTGCTGCGAGAGGGGGGCGATCAGCTCGCGGCGCCCGCCGATATGGCTCGGGTCGCAG